>JAURBD010000066.1 GCA_030829155.1 Flavobacteriaceae bacterium | reverse complement strand
TTTGTGGGGAGAGCAGGATTCGAACCTGCGAAGACGTAGTCAGCAGATTTACAGTCTGCCCTCGTTGGCCGCTTGAGTATCTCCCCAATAATATTTCAATAACCAAGATATTAAACTCTTGGATGAATCGAGGCATATTCGATTCTTTTTTTGAGCCGATGGAGGGACTCGAACCCACGACCTGCTGATTACAAATCAGCTGCTCTAGCCAGCTGAGCTACATCGGCTTTTAAATTTTATTAGCTTCTGAAAAACAGGATTTGTATCTGATATTTTAAAAAAATAATCAACAAAATCAGAATGTTTCTTGAAGAACTGGTTTTAGTTTTCTGATAAACTGAGTGCAAATATAAAAGGATTTAACTTAAAAAAAAGCATTCGTAGAAAAATAATGCAAGAATATTAAAGGTCAGTAAAATGTTAAAGATCTTTCGAGTTAAAACACAGTAATTTAATTAACTATTTGGAGAATATCGCTAATTACACGCAGGTATTATGAAAATTTATTTAATAAAAAACAATTGAGCTAAGAATGAATTTATGTGTTTTTAAAAGCAGAAGATTCCTAAATAATTTTTCTTTTTAAAAAACAATAGCTTAACTTGTTATTTGGTTTTATAAATTCCATTTTATTTCAAAACACAAAAAAATGAACAAACATCTTTCTTTACGATCTGGCAACCCCGTTTTATCAAAAAGCACTTTTACAAGTGCAGCAAATGTTTCCGAAACAATGACCATAGAGGGTACGGTTAACAAAACTGCAATCTGTCTTTTTTTACTTGTTGGTACTGGTTATTTAACCTTTGATGTAATAAATCCAATCCATTTGATTAGCTGCGCAATTGGCGGTTTTATTGTAGCACTGATTACCATATTCAAAAAGCACTGGGCTCCCATAACAGTTCCTATTTATGCGGTCTTGGAGGGAGGGCTACTGGGAGGAGTCTCTTATACGTACAACAACATGTACGAAGGGATTGTGAGCAATGCTGTTTTTTTAACCATCGGTATACTTCTCGCTTTACTCATGGCTTATCGTTCTGGCTTAATAAAACCCTCCGAAAATTTCAAACTGGGAATTGTTGCTGCTACTGGGGGAATTGCGATTGTTTATTTAATAAATTTTGTAATGAGTTTTTTTGACTCAGGATTGGGTATAATGAGTATTGAAAACGCATCTTTAATGAGTGTTGGATTTAGTTTAGTAGTTGTTGTAATTGCTGCTTTAAATTTAATTCTTGATTTTGATTTCATTGAGGAGGGTGCTGAAAAAGGAGCACCAAAATACATGGAATGGTATGGAGCCTTTGGTTTATTGGTAACATTGATTTGGCTTTATTTAGAAATACTCAGATTACTCGCAAAACTTAATTCAAGAAAATAATTGAAATCAAAACTTTATCAAGGGATATATAACTTTTTTGATCTGGTTCCATTGAACAAGTTGAATGTTTTCCTGTTTCATCAATTTTTTGAAGGTGCTACTCTCCAAAACTTCTGAATCTAAAGCCCTCCATTTTGCTCCCCATCCTGGATGATCAACCATCATTTGTTTTAGTTCTGGGGTATCATCCCCTAAATGAACCAAAAGAACATTTAGTCCAGGTTTAATGTCTTTTATCACATTGGAATAAAAAATATCCCAATTTTCTCTATCAATTGGAGTATCATCAGATTTTTGATATACTTTTTGAACCCAAACAATTTTTGATTCATCAATGCCATCAAGATTTACAAGATCTTTAAAAATAGTTGCTGCAAGAACGGGAATTCGAAATTCTTCTCCTATCTCAAAATAAGCTTTTGTGATGTCTTGGCGCACCAAAACAGCACCCATATGAGTGTCTAAATGTGTGGGATTGAACCCGAAATTCTTTGCATAATTTACTTGGGCCCTCAATTCTTTTTTTACATCATCATAAGTTGCATTGATTTTAACCTCTTCTATCGAAGGATAAAAATGTCCTTTTTCATTTAACAAAGAAGAGATTTCGTTTGATGATGAAATACCGTCCCATTTATAGTTTTTCCATTCAGAGGTTAAAGTTAAATGAAGTCCTAAATCATACTTTGGATTCTTCTTTGCAAATTCGGCAACTTCCAAAAACCAAGGACATGGAACCATGACGCTTCCAGAGTTAATTGCCCCTTTTTGGAATGCGGAAAAACTTGCATTATTTACCCCTTGTGCAACACCAATATCATCGGCATGAATAATAAGTAATTTACTGTCGGGGGCATAACCAAGTTGTTGGGCTAAATTTTGTGAATTGAGCGAAATAAAAAGAAAAAAGAATAAGTATTGAATAAATAGTTTCATGGCATGAGTGTAAAAAATTTTATTAAAAAACTAATGGTTTTTTTGCTTAGACAAAAGTCTCCTTACTATCCAACCGTTTCTTTGCGTTTTTTTAAAATACGTTCAGCTGCTCTAACATTTAAATCAATTGCTTCTTCAAATGTTTTACATATTTTTTTTACAACAACATCATCTCCAACAATTCTTAATTTAACCTCAGCAAATTTATTGATTCGATCTGAAGCATTCTCCACTTTAAAGATAACCTCAGCATTTAAAATCTTATCGTAAAACTGTTCTAATTTGTCAATTCGCTTTTTAGCGAAGTCAATTAATTTGGCGTCTGCTGTAAAATTGATAGATTGAATATTAATCGTCATAATTAGAAATTTTAAATTAAACACTATTTCTCGGTTCCTCGTGGATGGGCTTTTGAATAAACCTTTTTCATCTTGTCAATACTGGTATGAGTGTAGACTTGAGTGGCTGCTAAGGAGGCATGTCCTAATAATTCTTTAACTGCATTTAGATTCGCACCCTGATTCAATAAATGAGTAGCAAAGCTGTGGCGAAGCATATGCGGGCTCCTTTTAACCTTTGTTGATACAATACTAATATAATCATTTACTGTTTTGTAAACAAAATTCTCCGATAATTTCTTGCCCTTTTCAGATTGTAAAAAAAAACTTTTTTGATTGTAATTGGGTTGCTCTTGTGCAAAACTTGTGAATTTTTTAAGTGTATTTTCAAGATTGCTAAAAATAGGGATTAACCGTTCTTTATTTCGCTTACCAAGTACACGAATCGTCTTTGAACTCAAAGAAATGTCATTGCTTTTTAGGGCTATTAATTCTGCTCTTCTCATGCCTGTTGAATACAAGAGCTCAATAATTGTTTTTTGCAGAACTCCCTTGTAACTGTCTTCAAAATGATCTCCTTCAAATAAAAGTTTCATTTCATTTTCAGAAAAGGGTATTTGTACTTTCTTTTTTTCTTTTAAAGTAAGGTGTTTTTGCAAAGGAGAAATGTTTATAATTTCTAATCGCAATAAAAAATTATAATAAGACCGCAGTACTGAAATCTTTCTATTTACAGTTCGATTACTCATCCCTTGCTCTACTAAATTAATGATCCAAGAACGGATTATTGAATAAGAGACTTGATTAATATCCTGATCTTCAAAATTATCAACACAGAATTGCTGAAAGCTTTTTAAATCTGCTAAATATGTATTCTGAGTATGAATTGAGTAATTTCGCTCAAAAGTTATGTAATCGATATACTGGGATATTGACATAAAAAAACGTTATTACTCAAAGTTAAAACTTTAAATAATAACGTTTAATTTTTTAACAACAAATAACTTAGATGTTTTCAGCGTCTCTAAGTTTCTGGATGTATTGTGCTTTTTGAATTTTTACTCTGTTTTTTACAGAAGGTTTAGTAAACTGCTTTCGCGTACGTAACTGACGCATTCCGCCTGTTTTATCAAATTTTCGCTTAAAACGTTTTAAAGCTCTATCGATATTTTCTCCTTCTTTAATTGGTATAATCAACATAATAATGCACCTCCTTTCGTTAAAATAAAATAGGTAGCAAAGATAAAAATCCTTTTAGATAAAACTAACTTTTCTTGATTTAATCTCTTAGGAGTTCTCTGGAGATTACTAGTTTCTGGATTTCTGTGGTTCCCTCACCTATTGTGCAGAGTTTTGAATCCCGATAAAACTTTTCTACTGGAAAATCTTTAGTAAATCCATATCCCCCGTGAATCTGAACGGCTTCACTGGCAACCTTTACACAGACTTCAGAAGCATACATCTTAGCCATAGCTCCAATTTTTGTGATATTTTCACCTTTAATCTTATCAGAAGCAGCTTTGTGTATAAGCAATTCTGAGGCTTCAATTTGAGTAGCGATTTCAGCCAGTTTAAAAGAAATGCCTTGAAAGGAACTAATGGGTTTTCCAAACTGTTTTCTCTCTTTTGAATATTGAAGTGAAGCTTCATATGCACCTTTTGCAATACCCAGGGATAGAGCCCCAATAGATATTCGACCTCCGTCCAATATTTTCATGGATTGAACAAAGCCTTCTCCTACTTCTCCCAGTCTATTTTCATCAGGAATAATACAATTGTCAAAAACCATCTCTGCTGTTTCTGAGGCTCGCATTCCCAATTTATCTTCTTTTTTTCCATAACCAAATCCCGGAGTAGAACGTTCTACAACGAATGCAGTCATTCCTCTGCTATGACCTTTATCTCCATTTCGAGCAATTACTATAGCAATATGACCACTTTTACCATGCGTAATAAAGTTTTTAGTACCGTTTAATACCCAAGAATCTCCTTGTTTTTTGGCAGTAGTATTCATCCCTTTTGCATCAGAACCTGTATTATGCTCAGTTAGACCCCATGCTCCAATATATTCCCCTGAACACAATTTAGGCAGCCATTTTAAACGCTGGGACTCATTTCCAAAAAGATAAATGTGATTTGTACAAAGTGAATTATGCGCTGCTATCGATAAACCAATAGATGGGTCTATGATTGAAATTTGTTCTATAACCGAAATATATTCATGGTAACCCAGGCCAGAGCCTCCGTATTCCTCTGGAATTAAAATTCCAAGAAAACCTAACTCAGCTGCTTTTCGCATGAGGTCAAGGGGAAAGTGTTGAGCTTCATCCCATTCTCGAACGTAAGGCTTGATGTGTTGAAGTGCAAAACCCCTTGCCGACTCGGAAATTAGATCCAAAGTCTCAGAAGTTTTGTAAGAATAGGTAGTTGGGTTCATAAATAAACTTTAGTACAAATATAAGGTTAATCTTTCAATTTTCAAGGAATCAAAATCCATCTATAAAAAGAAATCCACTAAATTTAAATATGGTTTACTTGTACAAATTCTAATTATTTTTTTTGTCTCTTTATTAGGTTAGATATGAAACTACTTGAAGCTCTTCTAAAGTTACTTTATTAATCTTCTTCACCCTATTTATAAAAACCTGAATATTGAATCGCTCAAAAACTCTTTGAGTAACTAAAGTGTCTAATCCATATTCTTGGAAAATCTGAAAACCGATGATTAACATTAATAAAAAAATTTAACTAGTGATACTTTCTGTAGCTTTTAAATATTTATTCAATTCTTCCTTCACTTTAGGGAAAAGAATCAAAAGTCCTATCATGTTTGGAAATACTAATGCAAGTATCATGGCATCTGAAAATGCCCAAACAGAAGACATATCTCCAGCAGCTCCAATTACAATAAAAATTAGAAATAAAGATTTGTATGTTAAATCTGATATTTTACTTTTTCCAAAAACAAACATCCAGGACTGAAGACCATAATAAGACCACGAAATCATGGTTGATACAGCAAATAAAACTACCGCAATTGTTAAGAAAGGGCCAGAAAATGAAATATATTTAGCAAAAGCTGCAGCAGTAATTCCTGCACCTTCAACTTCAAGTCCATCAATAAGAACTTTACCTCCCTCACCTCCATAGGTAAATACAGTACTATCACCATTAAATATAATGATTACCAGTGCGGTCATAGTACAAATAACCACGGTGTCAATGAAAGGTTCTAAAAGTGCTACTAGACCCTCCGAAGCCGGGTATTTTGTTTTAACTGCCGAATGGGCAATAGATGCAGAACCAGCACCTGCTTCATTAGAAAAAGCTGCGCGCCTAAATCCAGTAATCAAAACTCCCAAAAGACCACCAAGTCCAGCTTGAGGATTGAATGCTTGTGAAAAAATCATTCCAAAAGCGTCATCAATAAATGAAAAGTTACTCAAAATGATGTAAATACATGCAAGTACATACATCAATGCCATGAAGGGTACTACTTTTTCAGTAACTGAAGCAATCCTTTTTATTCCTCCAATGATAATTACCCCTACAATAATCATCATAATTACTCCTATAATAGTTCTAGCATTTCCGCCTGTCATTCCAAAAGATTCAACCAGTTGCATAGCAGCCTGATTTGACTGAGCGGCATTTCCACCACCAAATGAGGCACCAATACAAAGAAGGGCAAAAACTACGGCCAAAAACTTCCCTAATTTTGCAAAACCTTTTTCCTCTAATCCTCTGGTCAGGTAGTACATTGGCCCACCGTAAACAGTTCCATCTTCACCTATATCTCTGTATTTAACCCCTAAAGTACATTCAACAAATTTTGTAGACATACCAATCAATCCGCAAAGAATCATCCAAAAGGTAGCTCCTGGACCACCAACTGCAATTGCTAAAGCAACACCCGCAATGTTGCCATTACCAACCGTTCCTGATACTGCAGTGGCTAATGCCTGAAAGTGACTAACTTCCCCCTCTTCATTTTCATCAGAAATAGCGTCTTTTATATCTCCATCGATTGCTAAATCAGGATTTCCTGAACTGTGATGATCTAAAGCATCATATTTACCACGAACCGTATTAATTGCCATTGGAAATCTTCTAACATTAATAAAGCCGAAGTAAATGGTAAAAAACAAGGCTCCTCCAACCAATAAAAAAATGATTGTCGGAATTTCTGTTCCAGGAAAATTATGAAGTACTAAACCTTCCCACCAATTAGCTATCGGGGTAAATGCTTCATTAATTTGCTCATCCAATCCTTTTTCTTGTGCAAAAATTAGAGGAGTTGAAAAGAGTAGTAAAAGAGTTGTGAGAAGTTTTGGTTTGTTTGTTATAGTTTTCATGAAGAATAATTATCAATTTCAAGTAGGTGTCCAATATCTAAAAATTTCCCAACATAACAAATTTATAGGGCATGGATTTTGGATACTTATTTTTTTAGGACTGTATTGGAATTTTCATTTTTAAGACAACATGTTTATAAGTCAAAAACTGATGTCCGTTTCGTATAAATCATATCTTTCATTTTCATCCAAAAAGCCAAAGTCAAATAGAGTCCAAAAAAACCTCCGAATGTTGCAAAAGAGGCATAAATAAAAAATAAACGTACGTTTTTAACTTTCATCCCCAAACGATCTGCCAGGCGGTTACTTACTTCAAAACCATACTTTTCGAACCAATGCCTTATTTTATTCATACTTATTATTTGATACCCAGAAGGGCATATCCTATGTTGCAATTTAAACATTTTTTTAAATTGCAATAATTTGTTTTTAATTGAATTAAACTTTGCGAATCTAGGGCTGTATTAACTGGAATCACCAAGCCCATCATAGGTGATTCAAGCATCAAAAAATCAGGTCCAGTATATCCATTAGGTATCCCTGGGTGGTTTGAAGTTTTCTTAATAGAAACTTTTAATGCTTCCACAAAAAATGTAGAAAGTCATCTTTCACAAGTTTGGGACACAGAAATACAAGGAATTAAACGCTAAGTAATCACATCACCGTTCCATGATAAAATCCCTCCATCTAAGTTATAGGTAGCTTTTATTCCCATTTGATTTAAAAGCTGACATGCTTGGCCGCTTCGAGCCCCGGAGCGACAGTAGATAAAATAAGATTTACTTTTATCCAAAGCTTGTGCAGCAGTCATAAATTCATTGGGATGTTGAATATCCATAAGTTGAGCACCTTCAATATGGCCCGATTCAAATTCTTCTACTGTTCGGACATCCAAAAGAACTGAATCTTCACTATCAATCTTTAGGGTAACCCATTCTTTTTGATTTAAATTATTCATGCTTCATTGTTTTAACCAAATTTAATTGGATTTAATTTGTAAGCAAAATATTTTTTTCAAACACTTTGAATTAAATTAATTTTATATATTTGTATATACAAATTTTGTAGCGACAATAGATGGAAGAGCAGATAATTAGAGATACAGTAATTAGCATTCTAAAAACTGGATACAAAATCAACGATGAATTATCATCACTATTTAAAAAATTTGACATCTCGTTACCACAATTCAATGTTCTACGTATCCTCAGAGGTCAAAAAGGAAAACCTGCTAATTTGTCAACAATTCAAGAGCGAATGGTTCATAAAATGAGTAACACTACTCGATTGATCGACAAACTTATTCTAAAAGGATTTGTAAAAAGAAATATATGCGAAAACAATCGTCGTAAGATTGAAATTTACATAACAAATAGTGGTCTTCAATTATTAGATTCAATTGATGATCTGCTAAACAGCAAAGAAAGTTTTATTTTAAAAAAACTAAAACTTGATGAAAAAAAAGAACTAATTAGAATTCTTTCTAAAATACAAACTACACAAGTAAACTAAATATTAATATTAACATTCAAAAAAATGAAAAAGACAATTACATCATTATTTTTATTAATCGTAATTCTTTTGAACCTTCAAAAGGCAGAAGCACAAGAAAAAACAATTAATACAACTGAAAGCTCCATCCATTGGTTAGCCAAGAAAGTAACAGGTCAACATGAGGGTAACATCAAAATCTCTTCAGGAAATTTAGTCTATG
>JAURBD010000056.1 GCA_030829155.1 Flavobacteriaceae bacterium | reverse complement strand
TTAAATCGTGTAAAGAGAATGGTTCAATCAGTTCAAAATGAATCTGTTGATATAAAAATGGTTAATTATAAAGGAGATCTTTTGAATGGAGTTGAATCTTTAGATTCAGAAATCGGTTTGGATTTAATAGTAGTAGGTCCAAAAAGCAACGACATCAATGACACTCTTTTTCTGGGGAAAACATCAGGAAAGATTGTTAAGAAAACAAAAGTTCCGGTCTTATTAGTTCCTGTTTGTTTTTCTTTTAGTATCCCAAAACAGGCTTTATTTGCTTTTAAATTGGGAAAAATAGAAGGAGAAAAGTCTCTTAATCCTCTTAAAGAATTGGTTAAAGCATTTCAAACTAAAATTAGTCTTTTGCTTGTCAAAACTCCAGGTTACCAAGATAAAAGATTAGAAGTTGATCACGAAGTAGTAGAACTCTCCGAAGGTTTAACATCTACTGACAATGCTACAGTTTATCAAGGAGTATTAGAACATTTTTCGAGTGTACAACCCGATATACTCGTGGTTTTTGCGCGAAAAAGAGGTTTTTTTGAAAAGTTGATGGAACCAGATGTTATTTATAAAAAAGAATTTTATGCGAATATTCCTCTTCTTGTTTTAAAGAATCGCTAGGAAAATTTTTAACACTATATTTGGTTCTTGATGAGTGTTAGTTATAATTTAAGGCTGTTTTTGTGTGTTATCTTTTCTTTCGCTCAATCGGTTTCTTTCGCTCAAAAGTATTTTACTTTAGATGTTGACAATGACCTTTATTTTTCGAGTGATAAATACTATTCAAGCGGAATTTTTTTACAGTATGGAAAGGAGCTAAATCCAAAAGGGAAAGTTAATCAAGAATCCTCAAGGAGTTATTTACTTTGGGAGTTGGGTCAAGAAATATATACTCCGTCAGACAGGTATTCAACCAATAATTCAAACTACGACTATCCCTACGGAGGATGGCTTTATCTAAAAGCTGCTTTTCAGGAAGAAATCACGACTAATAATCACTGGCAATGGGGAGTGCAGTTTGGAGCTACTGGGGATGCTTCTTTAGCTCAATGGATGCAAAATACGTATCATCGTTTGTTTTTGAATTTGAGGGAATTTCCTTGGATTGATGAGGTACCACAGGCTTTCCATATGAACGCTTTTATAGACTCTTTTAGGCTTTGGCATTTTGGTGAATTTCTTGCATTTCAAACGCACTTGAATTCTACTTTAGGGACTCAGCGAATTTCCGCTGCATTAGCCTTGGGGTTTAATTTGGGGAATCAAATTGTTTTGCCCAACGGAGGTAATGTATTGTTTGGAAAAAAGAAGGGTAGTGGAATTTATTTGGGTGGGAGAATCCAATACATTGCTCACGACTATATGCTTTCTGGAAGTTTGTTTAAGGATAATAATCCTCTATCCCTGCCCGTTAATCGAGTTCGAACTTTGATTGAGGTTGGTTATTCGTTTCATACAGGTCCTTGGCGAATTTCTACGATTTTTTTTCACCGAAGTCCTGACAACATGACTCAAATTCAAAAAAAACATCGTTACTTAAAAATAACACTCACTCGATTTTTAGAATATCAAAGGGATAAATAAGTGTTAATTTTTTTACTTCAACATTCTTTTTTTAGTTTTATTTTGCTCTAACACAAAACCACTTATTATGAAAAGATTTTTAATTCTCTATGTGTTTAGCTTATTATTAAGCTCTTGTATTACGCTCAAAGTTTACAAGATGGATCAAGATTCGAATGAGGAACCTAAAAAGCCAATTCAAAAAGAATCAGCCTTATTTTCATCAGAGACAATCGCTCCTTTGATGAATGGTGACTCAGAAATCTATTTTTTTGGTGAAGAACCGGGAATAATAGATTTTGATGCAAAAGAAAGCAGCCCAACCATAAATAAGAATATTTTTGTTTTTAAAAGTAAAGATTCTTTGAGTTTTATCGATTGGATTTCTAAAGAAGGAGACTCTCTATCTGGGAAGATGATTTTCATAAATCAAAATAAAGGAAACAGCAAAGGCGAATATATTTTTGAAGAATCCAGACCAGTCATAATTTTAGATGGTGAGGAAATTGATTTAGACAAATTGAATGTAGATGATATTGAACGGATTGAAATTTTTAAAGGTCAAAAAGCTCTTCAAAAAGTAGGAGAGAAAGGCAAAAATGGAGTTATCATCATCAAGATGAAAAATTAGGTTTGTTCCAGAAGTAAAAATTGTGTTCCTTATCTTTTTTGAAATCCATTTTGGGATAGAGTTGATTCCCAACATTGTTTGTGTTTTCGGTTTCTAAACTGATTCCTTTTGAATTGGTTTCTATGGCGAAAACTTGTGCAAATTTAAGTAATTGCGTTCCGATTTTTTTATTCCGGTATTCAGGGGCTACAAAAAGGTCGTTTACGATCCATAAAGGCGCCATACTCAACGAAGAATAGTCCGGGTAGAGCTAGAGTTGAACCCGACTGCTTTCGAGTCTTTATAGACTATAAAACAACTCTCTGATTTTTGGTTAAGAGTTGTTTTAAAAATTCTATTGCTCCGTTGAGGACGGATTCTTTTTCGTAAAAAATTCGATAGACATCGAAAAGAAGAGTCAAATCATTAAGATGACTTGTTGTTGCTTCACAAATAGTAATCATCAATTTGAGGATTTTTTTGTCGTTAAAAAAGTATAGTGTATTCCCAATAAAAAGCCTTCAAAATAATTTGTTTCTCGTTGGAGGGGGTTTGTATTGTTTTTTTGAAATTGATATTGGACTGATATACTGAATCTTTTCCAGATAGAATAATGAAGTGCAGCAAGCATTCCAAAACTATTGCTGAAAGTGGTTGAGGGATATGGTATCGCTCCCCCTTTTGTATTGGTTGGGGGATTCCCTTCAGCACTCATTAAAAAATTGTAAATGAATCCCAATTCAATTTTGATTCGGTTTACGGGATATAATCTTCCTGTTAAGGGAACTGAAAGAAAAATTAATTCATCTTTTGAAGAGTCTTTTTCGTTGGTATATGTATAGTTAAGCTTATGAATGTCAATCCCAGTTCGGAGGCCATAACTTTTCTTGAAGTTGTAACTCAATGTTCCTCCATAGCTGATTCCCAATTTACCTTTTGTAGCTCGGTTATTAGTATTGAAAAAGTTTGGGGCAATATGGACTTCATAGTTCCATCTGCGTAAGCCTATATTTTCGATATCAGCTTTTCCGTATTGTTGAATTAGAAGTTCTCCACCCTGAGCTCTTAAATTTTGAATTTTAAAAACAGTAATGAAAAGTAGAAGAAAATATAGCAGAGGTTTTGTCATCAGTCAATATTTGAGAGTAGTAATTTGAGATTAAAAATACGGAACTGTGTTGACTTTACATTATTTTTAAATAAAAGCTTATATTTACTTTAGAGCAGTATTAACCTTTTAAAAACAGCAATATGCCAAGCAAATTTTTTGGAAATAAAACAGTAAAAAACACAAATAAAACAGGATCAAAAAAGGCTCCAAAAACCAAAGGTGCTTCTAAAAGTAACGCTGGAGTTCGTAAAGTTGGGCGTGGAAAATAACATATAAATGAACGCATAGATAAATTCGATTTATTAGGACTTATTGATGTTAAAAATTAGCTAGCATCAAAGAGTTGAAACTCACCCTATGATCGATACTCAAAACTACATTGTCTTAGCTTGGATCTTTTACTTTAGTTAAAAGAGAGAATTAATTTATATTTTATAAAATGAAAATAGAAACAGCAAAAACACACACTCTTTATATCGGGCTAAAAGAAATTTATACTTCTTGTAATGCTGATACAACACTTTTGGATTTTGAGCATAATTTTTTGAAACCTATGAGTCTTACATTTATTTTTATATCTCTGATAACTGTTGGCTGTGTCGCAAAAGAAAATGAATGTAATGAACTATCAGATAGACTTGAAATAGCCTGCACAAGAGAGTATGCTCCTGTTTGCGGCTGCAATAATAAAACCTATTCAAATAAATGTGAGGCAAGAGCTTGGGGGATAAGTGAATTCAAGGTTGGAGCATGTAGTTCAAATTAGTTTGACATTGGTTTGCTTTTTCATCTTTTTTTAAGCTTTTTTTGATGAAGCTCTACTTTATGAGATGTTTTTAGGTTTTAAAACCGGTCAGATTTTTGTGGAGAAAATGATTAAGTTTGTTTAAGTTAAGTTTTAGTAATATAAAATAAATGAAGATTCAAATCAATTTTGATTGGTTTTAAATTCTGGATAGAATTAACAGGGGATGTAGCTCAGTTGGTTAGAGCGCTTGACTGGCAGTCAAGAGGTCGTGGGTTCGAATCCCATCTTCTCCACCCTTATTATGAAGCACTTACGTTAAAATGTAGGTGCTTTTTTCTTTTTTAGGGTAATAAATAGGGTAATAATTTACTTTTATTTATTTAAAGAATTAGTAATTTCTTTAACTGCTATCCGTTTTGGCTTCCTTTGGGGCGTGGTATAAATTGTTGTTTTTTATTCAGTAGGATATAGGTGTACAAGTCATTTCTTAATCTTCAGTTCTTGTAATATTTAGCTCTTTATCAAAAAGGAAGTGCTTTTTTACCTCAACTTCAGTTCCGTTTAGTAAAGGATTATTTATTTTGTAAACATTATGCGCTTTATATTCAATTATTTCATTTGTGAAAGTGCTGTTCTAAAGCCCAAGTGCTCCAACGATGTGTCGGGATCGGAAGCCATTCTGGATGACACTCTATAGCTAGCACAATAGGATGCATTACATAAAAATGAGCCTCCTCTAATAACGCGTTCTTCAATGTAGGGATTATTGGGATTGTAGGCCTTTTCTGGTCCTTTAGGATTGTTTATGACTGAAGTGCTTAAACATTCTTCGTAGTAGTTACTACTATACCAATCACTAGTCCATTCCCAAACATTACCTGAGATTTCATACAAACCATAATCATTGGATGGATAGGTTTTAACTGGAGCACTCTTTTCAAAGCCATCAGCTTTGGTATTATCCACAGGAAATTCCCCCTCCCAACTGTTCACATAGCTAGATAATTTATCAGTTGAATTGCCCCAGAAATAAATATTATTTTGATTACCTCCACGGGCTGCAAACTCCCATTCTGCTTCGGTAGGCAAACGTCTTCCGGCCCAATTACAATAAGCCATAGCATCTTCATAAGACACATGAACAACAGGATGATTGTCTTTTTCAACTATACTACTCCCTTGTCCCTCAGGCTCTTGCCAGTTAGCTCCAACTGTCCATTTCCACCACTGAGAAAAGTCATATAAATTAGGAATAGATTCCTTAGCTTTTTTAAACAAAAGGGAACCGGGTCTAAGTAACGAGTCATGAGGTTTTGAAGCACCTGGAGGTAGTTGTAATTTGATCAATTCCCAATCCACAGGCCGTTCTGCAGTGGTCACATAGTTAGTAGCATCAATGAATTTAGAAAACTCAGCGTTGGTAACCTCTGTAACGTCCATATAAAATCCATTGACCTTCACAGTGTGTTTAGGCTTCTCATGAGGTAGGGCCATGCCATCGTCTTCTGAAGCGCCCATATCATAGGTACCACCTGGAATCCAAACCATACCTTCTATTTCTAGAATATTTTTTTGAGTGATTTCAATATTTTTTGTTTGTTTGCAACTAGCAATCAGAATAGTGATGACTAAACTTAAAAAAAATAAGGTTTTTTTAAAAAAAATATTATTTAACAGCATTATTATTATTATTTGTTCCCAACACCAGGCTTAGTAAATCATCTCATCGATTTCTGTCTCGGCTTTCCAAACTAGTTTTCGATAATAAATAAATTAGTTTCGTTTCTATTTTCTTTTTGACAAATAGCGTTCTATGTGCATTTGATCAAGGGAGTCAGAGTCTCCGTGTTGTGTTCTTAATTCTATTAGACGAATATGCATATTTTTTTGGACTTCAGCATACTTTTTTTCTCCATAAAGATTATGCATCTCAGAGGGGTCTTTTTCAAGATCATAGAGTTCCCACTCGTCAATATCATAATAAAAATGCATTAGTTTATACCGCTCAGTTCGAACCCCATAATGTCTTTTAACCATATGTACCGACGGATATTCGTAATAAGTATAATATATAGCATCTCGTCCTTTTGCTGTTTTTTGATTTACTATATTTCTAAAGGATTCACCCTGTATATCTTCTGGAATGTTAGCATTAGCATAGTCCAAGAATGTAGGGGCAAAATCTAAGTTTTGAATTAATGCATCTACTTTTGATCCCGCGGGAATTTCTTTAGGATAGCGTATTAAAAGGGGAGTGCGAAGGGACTCTTCATACATAAACCGTTTGTCAAACCAACCGTGTTCACCTAGATAGAACCCTTGATCGGAGGTGTAAACCACAATTGTATTTTCGGTCAAGCCTTCCTGATCAAGGTAATCCAAAATTTCTCCCACACCATCATCTACTGATTGAATGGTTCTTAAATAATCTTTTAAATAACGATTAAACTTCCAAAGTGCGAGCTCTTTTCCTTCAAGATTTTGTGCTTTCATCGCATCATTTTTTGGAGTATAAGCTGAGAGCCAAGCTGATTTTTGTTCTGAATTAAATCGTTTTAATTCATTTTCAAAACCAGTATTCTTCCCGTAAGGATCGGTTAGCATTTTAAAATCGTGACCCCAACGCCCGTGTCCACCATTTCCATGAGCCACAGCAATTTGATCTTCTGAGGCTGCAATAAGCATTTCTTGAGTTTTGGCTGCGGTTCCTCTATTTGCGTAATCATCAAAAAAGTTTGCGGGAGGATCAAAGGTCTTATCATCAAATAAGGTGAGGTATTTCTCTTCGGGTTTCCAATTTCGATGTGGTGCTTTTTGGTGATACAGTAAAAGAAAAGGTTTTTTTGGATCTCGTTTATTTTTTAGCCAATCCAAGCTCAGCTTTGTGGTAATGGTAGTGACATATCCTTCAATTCTTTTTTTAATTCCATCAATTAAAAAATCAGGATTGTAATAATGTCCTTGCCCGGGTAAAACAGCAGAATAATCAAATCCTTGCGGTAGGCCTCTTAGGTGAATTTTACCCACCATAGCGGTTTGATATCCAGCAGTTTGTAATTGTTTAGCAAAATTGTCTTGATCCCAGTTGAAATCTTGAATATTGTCAACTTTGCCATTCACAAAACTATGTTTTCCTGTAAGCATTACGGCTCTACTAGGTGCACAGATGGAGTTAGTCACAAAGCCTTTATCAAAGCGGGCCCCTTCATTGGCAATTCGATCAATATTGGGGGTTTCATTTAATCCATGACCATAAGCACTAATGGCTTGATAAGCGTGGTCGTCAGACATAATAAAAACAATGTTGGGAGGTGTTTCCTCTTTTGTACAAGAATAAAATGCAAGGATTCCTAGAGCAATACAAAATAACTTTTTCATTTTTGTTTTAATTATTAAATTTCTAATTAGTCAATGAGGCTAAATTCAAAAAAAAAATCAAATAAAAGGGGGGGGTATTTGTTTTTTATTATTAAAATAGATTCTGAATAATCATTAATTACTATTTAAACATATATAAAATGTAAGTGCTTGATGAAATTTAACATAGAGTTCTAAGTGGGTTTTATAAACTAATTAAAAGGCGCACTTAATTAAAAATCAAGATCGGACTATCATCATAGCCTATTCTAACTGCCTTTGCTTCGATTGAATTTAAAAAATCAAGAGGTTCAGAATAAATTGACCAAACTGAGTCTTTCGTCTTTTTCCAAACTATAGTTGCTCCTTCATCTGAGTGATTAAAATAGATTTTTCCTGCTTCAACTTTATTAGATAATGGAGAAAGTACCCTAGGGTTTCCATTTGGAAACCACTTTTTGATTAATTCTTTTTCTGAATATTCTCCTAGATCTTGGGTTTCAACAATCCATTGATCCAAACGATCCCTAAAAAAAGCTAAGGTATCTATAAACTCAATTTCACCTGCTAAATTTTTTAGCTCGTAAGGATCTTGTTCAAGATCATAGAGTTCCTCTATGGGTTTAGGGACTTTAAACCAAGCGGCAGCATTAAGTTCCAGTTCTTGAGCCTCCCATAATTGATTTAATTGTTGCATCATTGGCATTTGCTCTCGATAGGAAATAGGGATAGCATTACTAATCTCAAGATTGAAGTTTCGTATGTATTTCAAATTCCCAAAGCGAATAGCTCTTAAGCGATCGACTTGTTCATCAAAGCGGTCTGAAGAAGCGTAAATAAATTTTGATTTTTCTGTTACTTGATAAGGTCCGAATTGGGCTTTACCCTGCATAACAGGTGGGGGTTTTATTCCAGCTAGGGAGAGTACTGTAGGTGCATAGTCGATAAAACTAATAAAGTCATGATTTGTTTTGACTGCATTTTTTTGACCCGTAAATTTAATGATTAAAGGAACCTTGATCCCTGTTTCGTAAAGTGCTCTTTTATACCGCGGGAAAGGCCCTCCGTGGTCTCCATAAAAAAATATAATACTGTTTTCATAAAGTCCTTCTGTTTTGAGCTGTTCTATTACTTTTCCAATTTGTTTGTCTAGTCGGATCAGATTACTATAGTTTACAGCTAGGTCTTTTCTTACTTCTGGACTATCCGGAAATATGGGTGGAACAGTAAGCATTTTAGGATTCACTAAAAGTGGTTGATCCCCTTGCCTCCATATTTGTGATTCATGTGTGATCCCAAAATTAAAAACGGCAAAAAAGGGTTGGCTAGGTTTGCGATTTTTCCAATGTGCCTTAGAACTACTTTCATCCCAGACACCATCAGTTTTTTTAAAATTATAATCTTCTTTGGCATTGTTTGATGTGTAATAACCATTAGCACGAAGGTATTGGGGAAACATTTTAACTCCCTCTGGCACAGGAGGTGAATAGTTGGGTATTCCTATGCTGGGTTGGTTCTCTTTTTTATAAGCATTGTAAGTTCGCATATTGTGCGTCCCCAATGAAGTGGGATAAAGTCCACTAATGAGTGCGCTTCTAGCTGGTGCACATACAGGAACTGGACTGTAGGCATTTGTAAACACTATCCCGTCTTTTGCTAATCCTGAGAGGTAGGGTAGTTCTACCGTTAGATTTCCGTACATGGGAAGAAATTCTGGAGATTGATCTTCTGCAACCAGCCAAATGATATTTGGAGCTGTAAGTTTAGTTTTCTCTTCTGAACAAGAGATGAAAAAAAATACACACCCTATCAAGTATTGAAAAATCTTCATAATTAAAATATATTTTAGTTTAAATAAACCACTTGGATTTTAATCCATTTTTAAGAATTAAAAACTGTACTTGAGGATGTTTCGTTTTTATTTTTAGGAAAAATATAGGGCATGATTCATGGCACAGACCTCATAAATATACAACTAATATTAAGTTGATTTATAATAGAGGAAAGAAAGCCCCGACAAAATAACAAGTAAAGTAAGGATTAAACTACAAGACTTACTAGACGATTTAATAGTCTCTTTGGACCTAAATGAGTTGGACAATAACCAAAGAATAAAGATGCTTCAGATAACGTTACACTACACCTTACCTAAATTAAAACAAGAGGTAGACAAGGTTGAAGATGTGCCTTTGTTTATTGATTAAGTTCAAGAAGAATAACACATAGTAGAGATATTGTAGATTTTTTTTAATTTTATTTGCTCATTAACCATAAATTAAATTAAAATGAAAAAAGTACTTATTTTACTT
>JAURBD010000057.1 GCA_030829155.1 Flavobacteriaceae bacterium | reverse complement strand
TATAAAGATGGAAAGTTTTTAGCAGCATTACTGAAAGAAAAAATTAGAGTTCGATATAACCTAAAACCCCTTGTAAATGGAGGAAAACGTTGGGCTGAGGGAAGTCTTTTTATATTAAAAGGTGAAAATAAAACCATTGAAGAGTTTGATGAAAAAATCCGAAACCTTGCTTTAGAAAATAACCAAACCCTAATACCTCTTGCTTCAGGTTTTTCGGATGCTGGAATTGATTTAGGATCAAACTTGATGGAATTTATTCCTCCAAAAAGAGTTGGACTCATCAAGAGTGATAATTCCAGCCCACAAAGATATGGAGAAATTTGGCATTTTTTCGAGCAACAATTAAAATATCCCATCACCCAAATTAATTTGAATCGATTAAATGATCGTAACCTTGATAAATTTGATGTTCTTATTCTTCCACCAGGGTATTATAATCTTTTTTCTGATGATGATTCTGGGCTATTGAAATGGATACAAAAAGGGGGACGCCTTGTCGCTTTGGGGTCTGCAATTAAATCATTTGCCAATCAAAATGCTTTTAACTTAAAAACTAAAAGCATGGATGATAAACCAGATAAATTTGTTCCATATGCAGAATTAGAAAGAAATGATATTAGCTCTGCAATTTATGGTAGTATTTATTCTGTAAATATTGATACTACCCATCCCCTAGCATTTGGTTACGATAAAAACTATTTCAGTTTAAAAAATAGCGCTACAAGCTACCAAATCTTAAGTGAGGGAACTGTTGGAAACCTTCCAAAAGAATCAAAACCCTTAGCTGGTTTCAGTGGAAGTGAAGCGATTAAGAGACAAAGTGAATCCTTGATTTTCGGTATGGAAAACTTGGGGAGTGGAAGTGTTATTTACATCGTAGACAACCCATTGTATAGAGGATTTTGGGAAAACGGTAAACTCTGGATAATAAACGCAGTATTTCACTAATAATTATTTGACTGGTTCTGCATAAAGATCAAAATCGGCTGCTTCAATAATGGTGAGATTAATGTATTCTCCTTGTTTAAGATAAAATTTTGTGGCATCTACCAATACTTCGTTATCAACATCTGGTGAATCCATCTCAGAGCGGCCCACAAAAAAATTCCCTTCTTTACGATCTATTACACATCGGTATGTTTTCCCAACCTTTTCCTGATTTAATTCCCAAGAAATCTGAGACTGAATATTCATGATTTCAGAAGACCTTCTTTGTTTTTCTTTTTCAGGAACATCATCTTCCAATAGATGTGCGTGGGTGTTTTCTTCATGACTATAAGTAAAACATCCCAAACGCTCGAAACGCATTTCTTTTACCCAAGCTTTTAATTCCTCAAAATGTTCTTCAGTTTCCCCTGGATACCCTACAATCAAAGTGGTTCGTAAAGTAATCCCAGGAACGAGTTTTCTAAATTCTTTGAGAAGTTTTGTTGTTTTATCTTTGGTGGTCCCCCTTCTCATGGATTTCAAAATATCATCTGAAATATGCTGTAAAGGAATGTCTAAATAATTACATACTTTGGACTCAGATTTCATAACCTCTAAAACATCTAAAGGAAAACCTGTGGGGAATGCGTAATGCATTCTAATCCATTCAATCCCCTCTACTTTAACCAAGGCCTGCAATAGTTCTGCCAAATTTCTTTTTTTATAAATATCCAAACCGTAATAAGTCAGATCTTGAGCAATTAAGATCAATTCTTTAACTCCACCACTTGCTAAAGACTTTGCTTGTTTTACTAAATCTTCAATTGGTGTTGAACGATGTTTTCCTCGCATCAAAGGAATTGCACAAAATGAACATGGTCGATCACAACCCTCTGATATTTTGAAGTATGCAAAGTTTTTTGGGGTTGTTGTAATTCTTTCTCCAAGAAGTTCGTGCTTGTAATCAGCCTCTAATGCAGCTAATAATTGAGGTAATTCACTGGTTCCAAAATATTGGTCCACATCAGGAATTTCTTTAACAAGGTCTGGCTTGTACCGTTCACTTAAACAACCTGTAACAAAAACTTTATCTATTTCTCCTGCTTCTTTTCTCTGGATATTTTCCAAGATTGTATTTACAGACTCCTCTTTGGCGTTATCAATAAAACCACAAGTATTAATGACAACTATATTTCCATCTTCTTGATGAACTACTTCTTTATTGTTGGCTTTGAGTTGCCCCATTAAAACTTCAGAATCATATACGTTCTTGGAACATCCAAGGGTAATTACATTAATCTTATTTTTAGTGGAATTTTTTGTTCGCATATTTTATTGAGCAGTTAAATGGGTTTCAAAAAATCGGATGGTTTCTTTGGTTACCCCTTCAACATCTTTACTCGTAATATGTGATGTCATAACATGGTTTCCTGATTTAGGAAAAGCCATTTTTTCTTTTTGTGAAGTCATTGTTCCCAGCTGCTCAAACATTGATAACATTGCCTCAACAGAAACAACATTGTCTTGGTTTATTTCATCCTTATAGTAATAGCCCATAAAAACAGGTTTTTTTATCTTCTCAAAGGTTTCAGGAATCATCGCTATCTCAATTAATTTTTGGACATGGGTTATTGCTTGAATATGATATCGAGTTGTCCAAAATTGTTCTTTTGGTGAGACCACATCTTGCATGAGATAATAATTTGTGCCTAAAGCAAAAGTTGTTATTTCTAATCCCCAAGGAAGAGTTCCAATACCCATAAGTGGGTTTTTAATTCTAATATTAGGAGAATATAACCCAATAATTGCAACTTTTGGATCATCACCTAATAATAGGCTCAATGTTCCACCATTAGAAGTACCCAACAGAATTACTTGATCTCCCAGAGTTTTAGCAACTTCTAATGCTTCTAAAGCACTTGCAATATATTGATCTCCATTGAACTCTTCTAATGGACTTTCATTGTCTATCCCATGTCCAAACAAACGAGGTAAATACAAATTTGCTTTAAAATGCTTAGCTATTTTTTGATGAAAAGGAGCTCCTTCTTCTGAACTAGCAGAAAAACCATGCATATACAAAACACTATATTTTGTTTTTTGGGGTATTGAGTCGTAAAACTCAATTCGGGATGCATTACCATCCTTTATTCCTTCTATTTTTAATTCACGAGCTGTAATCCAATCATTCAACTCAGAAAGGTTCTCTGGAACAGATGGAACCTCTTGATTTAAATTTGGTTCAACTACCTTGGGTCCTGAAAAAAAAACGAGGATCAAGATTCCGAAAAAGCCAAGGATAATTTTAAAATTTTTTTTCATCTCTTTATATCAATTAAAAAAAGAGTGTAAAAAAGATTCTACATTAAAAATTTGTAGATCATCAATTCCTTCTCCCACTCCAATATATTTAACGGGAATTTTGAACGCATCAGAAATTCCAAGAACAACACCACCTTTTGCAGTTCCATCGAGTTTGGTAACTGCCAGTGAAGTTACTTTAGTAGCTTGAGTAAATTGTTTTGCTTGTTCAAAAGCATTTTGACCCGTAGATCCATCTAGAACTAAAAGTACTTCATGAGGAGCGTTGGGCGCCACCCGATCCATAACTTTCTTAACTTTTGAAAGTTCATTCATCAAATTAATTTTGTTGTGAAGACGGCCCGCGGTATCAATTAGAACAACATCAGCTTTCTGTTTCTGTGCAGACTCAAGGGTGTCAAATGCAACTGAGGCTGGATCGCTTCCCATTTGTTGTTTTATCATTGGAACATCCGATCGATCTGCCCATACTTGCAATTGATCTATTGCACCTGCTCTAAAAGTATCTGCAGCACCCAAAACTACCTTTTTACCAGCACTTTTATAATGATGAGCTAATTTTCCAATGGTTGTTGTTTTTCCAACACCATTAACTCCAACTACCATAATAACATGAGGCTGGTCCACAAAAGTATTCGAAAAAGAAAAAGGCTTTTCGGGTTGTTGGGAATTTAATATTCCTGAGATTTCTTCTTTCAAAATCAAACTCAACTCCTTTGTTCCTAGGTAACGATCTTTAGCTACACGAGCTTCAATTGCATCAATAATCTTTAGAGTAGTTGTAACTCCAACATCTGATGAAACCAGAACTTCTTCTAAATCGTCCAACAAACCAACATCAACAGTTGACTTTCCAGCTATGGCGGTTCCAAGTTTTGAGAAAAAAGATTTTCGTGTAAGCTCTAAACCCTTATTCAAGTTTTTTTCTTGATCCCCAGAAAATAATGATTTTAATAAACCCATGAAGCTGTTAAATAAAAAAAGCTACTGTAAAAGTAGCTTTTTTTTAGATTGGTTACTCGGATTGTAATTAGTGTTTACTCAACCAGTCGTTAACAAGGTCTGGTGCAGTAATGGTTTCTACGAAAGAATAACTTTTAGATTGACCTTTCTTTACCATTTTAATTACTTTGGTAAGTCTTTTTGATCCTGTTTGTAGGGTAGCTACTGATTTCTTTGCCATGGTTATTTAATTTCTTTGTGAAGAGTCATTTTCTTTAAGATCGGATTGAATTTCTTAATCTCCAATCGATCTGGCGTATTTTTTTTGTTTTTTGTTGTGATGTAACGGGAAGTACCAGGTCTTCCAGAATCTTTGTGTTCAGTACATTCAAGTATAACTTGTACACGGTTTCCTTTTTTTGCCATGATCTAATATATTTAGATGGTTTTTCCTTTCGCTCTAGCCTCTTTCAAAACTGCAGAAATTCCTTTTCTATTGATTGTTTTTAATACAGAAGCGGTAACTTTTAGGGTAATCCATTTATCTTCTTCAGGGATGAAAAATCGCTTCTTAATGAGGTTAACCTCAAAACGACGCTTAGTTTTGTTGATGGCTTTAGAAACATTGTTACCAAACATTGCTCTTTTTCCACTTATTTCACAAACTCTTGACATAATTCTAGACTTTAATGTTCTTTTAAAACAGGATGCAAATTTAATGTTTTTTATGGAGTATCAAAATAGTTTTTAATCAAATTTTAAAAGACATTTTTTGGTTTTAAACAACAAAACCTTTTTTTAGTACACTTAAGAATACAAACCAAGGGTTAGAATGAAAATTTGATCTCATCTCACATGAAAAAAGAAACAACGATTCAACAGAGAGGAATTTTTAAAAAAACAAAAGAAAATCTTTGGAATGCACTAACCAATATCGATCAAATGAGACAATGTATTCTAAAGAAATTAACTTTTTTGAACCCAAAATAGGTTGCGTAATACTCTTTTCAATTCAGTATAAAGAAAAAAAATTTTACACACAGATATAATGTTTATAAAGTTATTCTAAATGAAAAAATAGTATATCATTGGCTATATGAAGAATACGATGGAGACTCAACTGTTTCGTTTTAATTGAAAAAAAGAGAAAGATGGTGTTTCACTCGCTTTAACTGCCAAAATTTTAGGTCCTTTTCCTCCAATGAAAAAATTCAGTTACAAAAGTATGTTCTAAGACTTGGAAACGCTTATAAAAGTTAGATTAAAATCTTTCGTAGAACAGAAAATACAATAAAAATTTGTGCTGTTAAAAAAGTTGTTTATGCAAAAGTTCCATGACTTTATTTACAGCCTTTTCAATGACGCGTTCTCTGTGTTTTCCTAAACGAAATTCATGACTTACTACTCCTTTACTAGAAGCTAAAGCAATAAAAACAGTTCCTAAATCTGCATCAGAATCTCCTTTGGTAGGTCCTGCGTTTCCAGTTGTTGAAATACCAATAGTTGCTCCCATTTGCTCTCGAACACCTACAGCCATTGCCTCAGCAACTTGGGCACTTACTACAGAATATTTATTTATCAAAGATTGAGATACACCCAACAAATTCAATTTAATATCGGTAGTATAAGCAACTACTCCTCCCTTAAAAAATCCAGAAGCACCTGGATTTTGAGTGAATCTGTTTGATATTTTCCCACCAGTACAACTCTCTGCAACCGCCAAACTATTATTTGTTTTTATAAACTGATTTTGAAGTTGCTCTTCAATAGATGCGTCCTCTTCAAATCCAACAATAATATCTCCTATAAGAGGGTATAATTTTTTAATTTGGTCATCTATCCTTTGATTGAGCAGAGATTGATTTTCCCCTTTACCAGACAAACGCAGTCGAACCCTTCCAAGGTTTGGGAGGTAAGCAAGTTTTATATCTTTGGGTAAATTGTTTTCCCAGTTTTCAATACGTTCTGCAATTACACTCTCTCCTAGTCCATAAGTAAGTAGTGTTTTATGAATGATGAAAGGTCGGGTATAATGTTTTTGTAAAGCGGGAATAACTTCGTTACTAATCAACGCTTTCATCTCAAAGGGCACACCTGGCAAAGAAATAATTACACGGTCTTCGTTTTCAAACCACATTCCTGAGGCGGTTCCATAAAAATTATTTAGAACTTTTGCCTTTGATGGCAATAATGCTTGCTTTCGATTTTCGTTATTAATGGGTGTAGGGACATATCTCGCAAACATTTCTTCGATGCGTTTTAATACAAGTTCATTTTTCACCAAAATATCTTCAAAGTATGCACAAAGGGTATGTTTGGTCAAATCATCTTTTGTTGGACCCAAACCTCCCGTAAGAATAATTACTTGAGCTCGTTTTTGAGCTTCATCTAAGCAATTCTCAATATGTTCTTTACGATCTGAAATGGAAGTGATTTGTCCAACTTCAATTCCAATTTTATTCAACTCTTTAGCAATAAATACAGCATTGGTGTTTACAATTTGTCCAATAAGAATTTCATCTCCGATACTTACAATTTCTGCAATCATATTTACTTAACTTTTATTGAAAATAATCGACGACCTTCTAAAAATCCTTCGAGTATGTCATTCACATTAACTACTCCAACCCCAGAAGGGGTTCCAGTAAAAATTATGTCTCCAATCTTTAAGGTGAAAAATTGAGACACATAGGAAATCAATTCATCTATTTTCCATAACATCATAGCAGTTGATGAACTTTGTACTACGTCTCCATTTTTAGTCATTTCGAACAGAAGTTGATCAATATTTGGGAGTTCACTTTTTTTAATCCAATCTCCAACCACAGCAGCTCCATCAAATGCTTTTGCTTTTTCCCAAGGCAAACCATTGGCCTTAAGTTTGGCCTGAAGATCTCGGGCCGTAAAATCAATTCCTAATCCAATTTGATCATAATATTTATAAGCAAATTTTTGTTGAATGTGTTTCCCTATACGATTAATACGAATCAAAACTTCAACCTCATGGTGTACGTCATTTGAAAATGGAGGGATGAAAAATGGTTGGTTTTTTAAAACCAAGGAAGTATCTGGTTTAAGAAAAACTACAGGATCATCAGGTTTTTCGTTTGCTAGTTCTTTGATATGATCACTGTAATTCCGACCGATGCATATTATTTTCATAATCTAGATTGTAAAAAACGATCGATTAAACCAATTTTTAATGACCCTCATTAAATTTACTCAAACGCAAAGCAGTTAATACTTTCTTTGTGTACAAAGGGAAGTCAGCGTTAAGCAACCATCCAAAGTATCCGGGTTCTTTTTCTAGAACCTCGTCTACAGTTTTTCCTTTGTGTTTTCCAAAAGAAAAACAAGGTTCATCTTCTTTGTTCAAAACAATAAATCCTGCTACATCCAGAGATCGCTTTCGGGTAGAAAATTGACTTAAAAAATCCAGGTTGTTTTCCAATTCATCATAGCGTTCAACCTGAGCCAATAATACTTGATAAGTCGCATCGGTATCAGCCATTGCTGAGTGAGCATTTTTCAATTCTTTATCGCAATAAAACTTTAAAGCTGCACTCAGGGTTCTTTGTTCCATTTTGTGAAAAATAGTTTGCACATCAATGGTCTTGTGGGTCTTGAGATCAAAATCTATTTCAGCACGCATAAACTCTTCAGCTATCAATGGGATATCGAAACGATCTGAATTAAATCCTGCCCAATCACATCCTTTCATGAAAGCATAAATTTCAACAGCTAAAGTTTTAAAATTAGGAGCATCTGCAACCTTTTCATCTGTTATTCCATGAACATCAGAAGCTGCTTTAGGGATAGGTATTTCCGGATTTACCAACCAGGTTTTTCCTTCTTTATTTCCATTGGGTAAAAGCTTAAGAACTGCGATTTCAACTATTCGATCTTTTACTACATTAACTCCAGTAGTTTCAAGGTCAAAAAAGCAAAGCGGTCGTTTAAGTTCTAATCCCATAAAATATATTTAAAAATCAATTGAAGTATCCCATTGCTCCAAGGCATCAGAAACCGCTTTTACAAATTGTCCGCCCATAGCTCCGTTGATTATGCGATGGTCATAACTGTGACATAACATCATTTTTCTTCTTATTCCTATAAAATCGCCATTTACAGTTTCGATAACAGCTGGCATTTTTCGAATGACACCAATAGCCAAAATACCAACTTGCGGTTGATTGATAATTGGTATTCCTGTTATTGATCCGAAATTTCCAACATTGGTAACCGTGTAAGTTCCATCCTGAACTTCATCAGGTTGTAGTTTGTTTTCTCGAGCACGTTTTGAAAGTTCATTCACTGCACGAGCCAAACCTACCAAATTGAGATGATCTGTATTTTTTATCACAGGAACGATCAAATTGCCATCTCCTAAGGCAGTTGCCATTCCAATATTTATGGCTTTCTTTTGAATAATTCTACTATCCACATCAACCGAACTGTTAAGTAGCGGGTATTCTTTAAGTGCTTTAGCAACGGCGAAGATAAATATGGGAGTAAAAGTTAATTTTTGTTGCTCTTGTTCTTGAAATCTTTTCTTAACCCGTTCTCTCCATTCCCAGAGATCGGTAACATCTACCTCAACAAAAGATTGGACATGTGCTGAAATTTTTCGACTCATAACCATATGATCCGAAATCATCTTACCCATTCGAGTCATTTCAATTATTTGATCTTGTTCAGAAACAACAATGGGTTGGATATCCATATGGTTTTTAGAATAAACCTGCTGGTTTTCATTAATTTCTTTAACCTTAGTTACGCTTTCTAGATGAGTTAACATATCTTTTTTAGTAACCCTTCCTTTATCTCCTGAACCTTTAATTGTTTCCAATTCTGCAATTGAGATACCCTCTTCTTTAGCAATATTTCTCACTAAAGGAGAATAAAATCGATTCGAATTATTAGATGAAATCGATGGAGCTTGAATCGTTTCTTGGATTGAGGAAACCTCTGCTTCTATAATTTCAACTGGATTTTCCTCAGGAGTACTTTCAACTTCTATAACAGGTTGAGGAATAATAAATTCTTCTTTCTCAATAGGTGAATCATCATTTCCCTCGACCTCAATTACAGCAATTACGTCTCCTATCTGTGCTATTTCATTTACCTCAAATTTCTTTTCTAAGAGTACTCCTTCTACTTCGGATGGGATATCTGAGTCTACTTTATCAGTAGAAACCTCCACAACTGATTCATCAATAGCTATTGGATCACCTACATCTTTGAGCCAAGCACTAAGCGTTGCCTCTGCAACACTTTCGCCCATTTTTGGTAACTTAAGTAGGTGTTTACCCATAGTTTAAAGCTTTTTAAAGTGTGACAAAGGTATCAAAATTATTAGAGATTTGATTAAAAAACAAAGTACATTGCAGCTAACCTTGAAGGGAATCTTCATAAGGAATTCGCTTTAAAATACTGCGGCCTAGAGTTAT
>JAURBD010000071.1 GCA_030829155.1 Flavobacteriaceae bacterium | reverse complement strand
GAACTTTGTTGAGCAAGAATTTTTACCACAAGAAATAAGTAAAACTAAATTTTATGAACCCGGGCAAAATTCTAAAGAAGAAACCATTCGTCTATTTTTAAAAAAACGTTGGAAAAATAAATATGATTATTAATTCTTTTTCCAAAAAAATGGTGTGAACAAAATCAAAACAGTGAAAAGTTCTAATCTCCCTAAAAGCATTAGAAAAGAAGCCCACCATTTCCCCAGTAAAGGCAATTCGCTGTATGAAAATGAGGGCCCAAAATTACCCAATGCTGGTCCAACATTTCCTAAACTTGAAGCTGCAACACCAATGGCTGATTCAAAGTCCAATCCTAAAGATGCAAAAACTACAGCTCCAAAAATAAAAGACAACATATAGAGTATAAAGAAGGCATAAATATTATGAATTATTTTTTCTTTTAGGATCGAACCGTTATGCCTTGGCTGAATAATCGCATTGGGGTGAAGGGCGCGTTTGAATTCTAAAAAACCACTCTTTATCATCAGTAAATGGCGTACCCCTTTAATTCCTCCAGAAGTAGATCCAGCAGAACCTCCAACAAACATTAAACCAAAAAACAAAATAGTTAAAAAGGGAGTCCATGATGTAAAATCAGCAGTTACAAACCCAGTGGTGGTTATTACAGCAACTATTTGAAAAAAAGCGTGTCGGAATGAACTTTCAAGATTTCCCAATACTTGAGGATGATCAAAAGAACTTAATTTCAAATCAACTTGCCCAAACAACACAGTAGTTACTAACAAGGTTACTATCCCAATAAAAAATATAAAATACTTAAATTCTTGATCATGAAAAATTTTTTGGGCTTTTCCTGTAAAAGCAAAATAACTTAAGACAAAATTAGTTCCTGCAATAATCATGAAAAAAGTAATAATGTATTGAATAATAGGTGTGTCATTCCAAAAAGCAACACTTGAGTTTTTGGTAGAAAATCCTCCTGTAGAAATTGTGCTCATGGCGTGATTAATTGCATCAAATAAACTCATCCCAGCAAAAAACAAGAGCAGGGTCTCGATCAGTGTAAATCCAAAATAAATAAACCACAACCGTTTTGCAGTATCTGTAATTCTTGGGTGCAACTTATCACTGCTTGGTCCTGGTGCCTCTGCAGCAAACAATTGCATCCCACCTATGCCCAATAGTGGTAGAATTGCTATTGCCAAAACTATGATTCCCATACCGCCGATCCAATGCGTTGTACTTCTCCAAAACAAAATACCCTTTGGCACAGATTCAATATCATTTAATACAGAGGATCCTGTAGTTGTATAGCCAGACATTGTTTCAAAAAATGCAGATGAAACATCGGGAATAACCCCTGAAAAAAGATAGGGAAGCATTCCAGACAACGACATCAAAATCCACCCAAAACTAACAACAATATAGCCTTCTCTTTTTTGAATTTGCTTACTATGATTTCGTGACAAAAGCATTATAAAAACCCCTAAAAATAAAACTAAGAATGCTGCAAAAGTAAGTTCAAAAGTTACCCCATCGTCAGTCAATAAGCTTACCAAAGAAGACAATAACATAAACCCTCCATTAAAAAGGAGTAGCACTCCCATGAGGTTTGCTATGATTTGTTTATTGATTTTGTGCATCTTACTGAAACAAACTTTCAACTTTTCGAATCGCTCGAGGTAGGCAGCAAACGACAACTCGATCACCTGCCTCAATAATATAATCTCCTAAAACAATAGCGCCTCTACCATCTTTAATTACCCCGCCGATTGTTGCAGATCTTGGGAAATTAATATCCCGAATGCTTAAACCGTTAACTTTAGATTCTGGTTTTACAATAAATTCTAAAATTTCAGCATTCATGTTTGTCAATGTTGTCATATCAACTACCTCTCCCCTTCTAATGTATCTAAAAATGTTATTTGCTGTGAGTAATTTCTTATTGATTAAGGTGTCTATCCCTATAGAATGGGATAATTGAAAGTAATCCATATTCTCTACTAAGGCAATCGCTTTTTTAACTTTTTTTGACTTAGCCATTAAACAAGACATGATGTTGGTTTCAGAATTTTCTGTAACCGATATAAAAGCATCCATTGAATCAATATCCTCTTCTTCCAAAAGTTCTACACTCCTTCCATCTCCGTGAATTACCATTGCATTAGGAAGCTGGTCAGCTATTTCAAAAGCTTTTGCTTTATTTTGTTCTACAACAGTAACGTTGAATTTTTTTTCGCACAACTCTCTGGCAGTGTTCAAGCCTATTTTCCCTCCCCCCAAAATCATGATGTTTTTTATCGATTCTTTGGTTTTTCCTGTCAACTTATATAACTCTTCTACTCCCTCTTTGAGGGTTATAAAATAAACTTGATCATTGGCTTCAAAAACTGTATCTCCCCGCGGTATTATCGTATACTGTGTTCCTTTACGTTGTAAAGCAATAGGCATAAAATGTATATCTGGAAATATGGTTGCTGCCTCTTTTACCGATTTTCCTACAAAAGGAACCGAAGGGTCTAATTTAGTTCCGATAAGGGTAAGTTCGCCATTTTCAAACTCATAACTATCGCTAAATGCTGACTGATCTAATAATTGTTGTATTTCAATCGCTGCTAATTCTTCTGGTGAAAAAAGCTCATCTACACCTAAATCAGAAAAACTTACCCCCTCAGTAGCATTAATGAATTCAATACTAGAGATACGAGCAAGAGTTTTTTTACAACCCAATTGCTTCGCCAAAGCACAAATAGTTATGTTGGTAGTTTCTTTTGCAGTAACTGAAATAAAAAGATCTGAGTTTCCAACATCAGCATCTTTAATTAAAGACAAAGAGCATGCATCTCCTTTTATGGTTTTTATATCTAAATTATTTTCGGCATAATTGAGACGCTCCTTATCGGTGTCAATAAGGGTAATATCTTGGGATTCGAAAGAAAGAAGTTTAGCAAGATGAAATCCAACTTCTCCAGCCCCTGCGATAATTATTTTCATAGAGTGATATTCGATAAACTCATAACAAATATACTAATTAGTTTAGAGTTTGCTCAAAAATGCAATTCTCCTAAATTTAAATTTTATTCATACGTTACTTTATCATGAATAATGAGATGTAAATAGCGGATAAAATCAGTCCATTACATATCTTTGCATTGTATGAAAAAAAGTGTTACCCCTTATGCTAATCAACAAGGCTCCAAAAAAAAACAGGTTACAAAAATGTTTGATGGAATTTCATCAAATTACGACTTTTTGAATCGCTTAATCTCACTAGGAATTGATATTAAATGGAGAAAAAGAGTTGTTCAAATTTTAATACCAAAAAAACCCGATCGTATTCTAGATATTGCAACTGGAACAGGAGATTTGGCTTTAGCACTGAATAAAACAGAAGCCTCAAAAATCGTTGGTCTTGATATTTCACCAGGAATGCTTGCCAAGGGTAAGGACAAAGTAAATGCTCAAAAACTAGAAAATACTATAGAAATGGTTCTGGGAGATAGTGAAGCATTAAAGTATAAAGATGATTCATTCGATGCAGTAACAGTAGCTTTTGGAGTTCGGAATTTTGAAAACCTGGAATTGGGGCTATCTGAATTATTCAGAGTCTTAAAACCTGGGGGAACCTTAGTGGTTTTAGAAACAGCTGTACCTAATAAATTTCCCTTTAAACAGGGTTACTCACTTTACACAAAATTCTTAGTTCCCCTAATGGGTAAACTCTTTACTCGCGACCAAGCTGCCTATAAATATCTTTCTGATTCTGCCGCTGTTTTTCCTTACGGAAAACATTTCAACAATATTTTAAAGAAAATTGGGTTTATAGAAGTAGAGGATCACCCACAAACCTTAGGGGTTGCTTCAATATATTGTGCCACAAAACCTTGATTTAAAATTATTACTTTTTATTATAATCTTTTTACTTGTAGGGATTAAATCTTCTCATGCTCAATATCCAACCGTTCGAGAACGAATTCAAAACCTTCAAGATTTTGATGAGAAATTTTTACATTATGGTTACTTCTTTGGTCTTAACGAATTTGGTTATAAAATTCAATACGTCAGGGATTATTCTGGATCTCCAATATTGAAAGGGAGAGGTTTACCCGATATTGAAATAGTTAAAAACTTCGGGTTTAACGTAGGTTTAATTGGGGACATGCGAATTAATAAATTTTTAAACCTTCGGTTTGAACCAGGGCTCTATTACTCTCAACGAGATTTTATTTATCCAACAGCTACACCCGGGCTTGTGACAGATCAAGATTATCTGAGAGAAATAAAGTCTACCTATATTCACCTTCCATTCTTGGTGAAATTCAGCTCAGAAAGGGTCAATAACTTCAGGCCTTTTCTTGTAGGAGGTATTTCAACATCGTTTAACCTTTCCAGTAATGCTAAAAATAAAGACGATAATTCCAACAATATTTTTCGGGTAATAAAACAAACTTACAACTATGAAATTGGTTTTGGAATTGACTTTTATTTACCATACTTCAAGTTTTCTCCATCAATTCGAGGGGTTTTTTCGATAGATAATGAAATCATTCAAGACAATGACCCTGTAAGTCCATGGACTTCTAACATTGATAGATTGTTCACTCAAGGACTTATAGTCAACTTTACTTTTGAATGACTAGGGCTTAAAAGCTTGACCCAAAATTATCGCAGCTGCGAGAGCAACATTTAGACTTTCGGCTCCGCTAGCAGAACCAAAACGGGGTATTGTTAGCTTGTGTTGAATACTCTTTGTGACTTCTTTTGATATTCCGTGAGACTCGCTTCCCATTACTAGTATCCCTTCTGTGTCAAGTGAGGTATCATAAACTGAATCCCCTTCCATGAATGTCCCATAAATTGGTTTGTTTGATTTTTTAAGAAAAGCTATAAGATCAGTATAAACACAAAGAACATTTGACAGAGATCCCATTGTTGCTTGAACAACTTTAGGGTTATAACAATCAACCGTGTTGGGAGAACATATCAATGTGGAAATACCAAACCAATCACAGAGTCTAATTATCGTTCCTAAATTTCCGGGATCTGTAACTCCGTCAAGAACCATCATTACGCCTTTCTGAGAATGCTTTTTTTGATTTTGAATATGAAAAATACCTAAAACATTACTTGGAGATTTCAATAAAGTAATCCGCTCCATCTCTTTTGGAGTTACACTAATGAAATCGGAGTTTTGAATTTCATCAACTGTGTAAATTACCTCTGCTTTACATCCCGATTTCAATAAATCTAAAACCGTTTTTTTACCCTCTGCAATAAAAAGACCTTCTTCTTTTCGATTTTTTTTTTGTTGTAAATTTTTGATTCGTTTGATTTCATTCTTTGTAATCATAAAATGATGTATTTTTGCCTTAAATTAGGTTAAATTTTGATAAGGAAGCATACAAAAATAATCATTCTAGGTTTGTTAACCCTTTGCTTCTACAAATGTAGTAGCACAAAAAACATTGCTCCCAGTCAAAACCTATTGGTTCAAGAAGATTTTTTCAAAAACGGAGTTTCCCTAAAACAAGATTTAGCAAAGCAACTCAGCGTTTCTAAACCAAACAAAACTCTTTTTGGTATTCCCTTAAAGTTACACATCTACAATTTGGCAGAAAAAAATCCAGATAGTGTTTTTGATGATTGGCTAAACAAAAAAAACAAACGCATTGAGCGTTTATCGAAAACCTATTCTGAAAAACAAATCAATCAATTAAGAAAATACAAAAATAATTTTAACTCTTGGTTGAAAAAGTCTGGAGAACAGCCTTCAATTTTTTCTGAAAATAATTTGATTAACACATCCAAAAGACTGGAGCAATATTACAAAAACAAAGGCTTTTTTAATACAAGTACAAAGGTGTCAATTGACAGTTTAAAGCCACAAAAAATCAAAGTAAATTACGAGATAACAACTGGAGAACCTTTTATCATAGATCAAAAAACAAAAACAATTTATTCCTCTGATTTAGATTCAATCTACCAACAAAATATAAAGAATAGTTTTATTCAAGAAGGTGCAGTTTTTGAAGTTGAAAATTTTGATAAAGAACGGGATCGTTTAGTGAAATTATTTCGAAATAATGGAATTCAAAATTTCCAACAAAAATCTATACAATTCAAAGCTTATCTAGATAGCCTAGGAAAAGATCTCAAAATTCCTATTGAAGTTATAATAAAAAATGAAGCCAAAAGAGAACAAAATAGGATTTTAGAAGTTCCTTATGTCATCCAAAAGGTAAAAAAAATAAATATTTATATAGAAAATCTAAATAAGAATTTCTCTAACTACACTGATACACTTCAATACAAATCTTTGACACTGTATTCAGATGGAAAGTTAAACTATAAACCCAAATCTCTAGCCAGCGGAATTTTTATCAAAGAAGCATTTCCCTACAGCGATCAAGACCGTTCGGATACCTATCGATATTTTTCAGAACTTCAAATATTCAAGTATCCAAGCATAAATTTTGAAACTGATAAACAAGATTCTCTTAATTTAGTATCGTCCATTTATCTTACCCCAAGGGAGCCTTTTTCAATTGGTTTTGATTTAGATTTATCACATTCAAATATTCAGTTTTTTGGAATAAGCCTTGGAAGCTCTATAATCAGCAGAAATATCTTTAAAGGAACTGAAATATTAGAACTGGGGTTAAAAGGAACTTCGGGAGCATCAAAGGATTTAGCAGAGAAAGATGACAGCTTTTTTAATATTTTTGAAATTGGTGGAGACTTAAAGTTGAGAATCCCCAGAATGGTTTTTCCTTTTAATAACGCATCAATTAAGAATTATTTCGAAAAACCCAAAACGAATATTATTATTGGTAGTTCATTTCAAAAAAATATCGGATTAGACAAACAAAATTTTGTAGGTGCCTTAGAATATCAATGGAGCAAAAAAGAGATTTACAAATTTAATCTTAAACTTTTTGATTTGGAGTTTGTAAACAATAAAGCCATAAGTAATTACTTTAATGTCTACAGAAATTCCTACGATCGACTGAATTCAATTGCACAAAGCATTCGATACAATTCAGAATTTGTAAATGAAAATGATGATTTAATAATTCCAGAGGGCACCTCTGAATTTATAAATCAAGTTCTGCTGGAAAAAACAAGCCTAAAGCCTGGAAATGAATCCTATAAAGATGTTAGAGTTATTCAAGAAAGAGAAAAGCGGCTTACTTCAAACAACTTTATTTTAGGAACATCATTTAGTTTTAACAAAAACAATCAAGAAAATATTTTTGACGAGAATTTTTCGCAATTTCAATTTAAAATAGTGTCCAGTGGAAATCTATTAACCAATCTTTTAAATCTAACAACTAAAGAAAAAAATGAAGATGGAAAATTAGAGTTTTTAGATGTAATCCCTTCTCAATTCATCAAAACAGAGTTTAATTATATCAAGCACTGGAGTGTAGGAGATGAACAAGTTATTGCCATGAGAATGTTTTCTGGAATAGCTATCCCTTATGGCAACTCTGATAACATTCCATTTACACGCTCTTATTTTGGAGGAGGAGCAAATGATAACAGAGCTTGGAAGGCATATAAGTTAGGCCCTGGAATCGGCGAAAATCCGAATGAGTTTAATGAATCTAATTTCAAAATAGCTTTTAATTTAGAATATCGATACTCGATTTTTGGGCCCCTAAAAGGTGCTTTTTTTATTGATGCAGGAAATATTTGGAATGTATTTGATGACATTACCAACCCACAACAGCGCTTTGATGGTTTTAATGACCTGAGTGAAATTGCTATTGGAACTGGATTTGGACTTCGTTATGATTTCAATTATTTTGTATTTCGATTAGATTCTGCGTTTAAAACTTATGATCCTTCACAAATAAAGGCAGATCGTTGGGGAAAACAGATTTCTTTAAAAAGAACTGTATTCAACATTGGAATTAACTATCCCTTTTAAAAAAAACAGTTACATTTGGGGCTTAAAATTTTGACAAAAAACAAAACAAACATTTTATGAGTTCAAAAATTCCATCTGGTGTAATTACTGGAAAAAAAGTTCAAGAGGTATTTGCATTAGCTAAACAAAAACAATTCGCACTTCCTGCAGTAAATGTAATTGGAAACAATACCATAAACACAGTTTTAGAAACTGCAGCAGAACTTAATAGCCCTGTTATCATTCAGTTTTCTAATGGTGGAGCAATCTTCAATGCAGGAAAAAGTTTAGATAATACCAATCAAAAAGCTGCAATTTCTGGTGCTATTGCAGGAGCAAAACACATTCATGAATTAGCTGAGGCATATGGGGCAACTGTTATTTTAAACACGGATCACTGTGCTAAAAAGTTATTACCTTGGATTGATGGTTTGCTTGATGCAGGTGAAAAATTTTATGCTGAAACTGGAAAATCTCTTTACAGTTCTCATATGATTGATCTTTCCGAAGAATCCCTTCAAGAAAATATTGAGATTTGTAAAACCTACCTCAAACGAATGTCAAAAATGGGGATGACT
>JAURBD010000130.1 GCA_030829155.1 Flavobacteriaceae bacterium | reverse complement strand
TCCAATCGAGGGGGAGTAAATCTAAAAAAACCATCTTATGAATACCTCTTTACTTATTCTGGCTGCAGGAATGTCCTCTCGGATGAAAGCTTCTTCATCGAATCAAATTGAAGATAAAAAACTACATCAGGCAAATACCCGTTCAAAAGGACTCATCGAAATTGGACCGGATTCAAAACCGTTGATCTATTATTTGTTGTTCAATGCCCAACAAGCAGGCTATAAAACAATATTCCTTATTACAGGTAAAGATTCATCCCTTTTTCGACGAATTATTCAAGGTTTTTTGGACTTAGATCAACTACAGATAAAATTCGTCACTCAGCATATTCCTTCAACAAGGGCAAAACCTTGGGGAACGGCAGATGCTGTTTTTCAGGCTTTAGAACAGTTTCCTGATTTGAAGAAGGAGTATTTTTCGGTCTGCAATAGTGACAATCTGTATTCCGTTAAGGCATTTCAAAATATAAAAGAGATTGAAGGCGGTGGAGCTTTGATTGCTTATGATATGGATTTTTTAAAATTTAATAAAAAGAAAATATCGGGTTTTGCTCTGCTTGTTTTTGATTTAAATTTTAACCTTCAGGAAATTATCGAAAAACCAGATCCAGATGATTTTAAAAATTATTCAGATTCAAAAGGGAGTTTGTATGTGAGTATGAACCTTTTTACTTTCAGTGGAGATCAATTCTATTCATTTTTAAAAGAGTGTCCTGTTCATCCAACCCGGAATGAAAAAGAACTTCCATCGGCAATCTTAAATATGGTGCATGCAAGCCCAGGTTCATTCATTGGGATTCCTATGCAAGAACACGTTCCTGATTTGACAAATAAAGAAGATATCTTGCATTTTGAAAATCATTTGAAGGATTTAGATTTTTAAATTAGGTATCTATTTTTTTCATACATTGAAAACTTAATTGACAACTATGACACTTTCAACTTTAGACTGGGGGATTATTATTTTATTTTTTGCACTTACACTTGTTATTGGACTTGTTGTTTCCAGAAAAGCAGGTACTAGTAGCACCGAATTCTTCCTATCGGGTAGGAATATGCCTTGGTGGCTTTTAGGGATTTCGATGGTTGCAACAACATTTTCTGCTGATACACCGAACTTAGTCACCGATATTGTTCGTAAAAACGGAGTTTCTGGTAACTGGGTATGGTGGGCTTTTTTACTTACCGGAATGCTAACCGTTTTTGTATATGCCAAATTGTGGCGAAAATCTGGTGTTGTAACCGACCTGGAGTTTTATGAATTGCGATACAGTGGAAAAGGTGCTGCTTTTTTAAGAGGATTTAGAGCTTTATATCTAGGGGTATTCTTTAACATTATGATCATGGCTTCGGTTTGTTTAGCAGCAATAAAAATCGGAAGTGTTCTCCTAGGTTTTACTGCTGTAGAAACCCTGGTAATTGCTTCTACAATTACCGTATTGTACAGTTCTTTAGGAGGATTAAAAGGAGTCGTAATCACGGATTTTTTTCAATTTATTTTAGCAATGGGAGCAACCTTTTGGGCTACTTATTACATCATAGATTTACCACAAATAGGGAGTTTAAATAACCTTTTGACTCATCCCAATGTAATACCAAAACTAGATTTTATACCTGACTTCCAACAGCGTGAGGTTTTCATTACTTTATTCATCCTTCCCATAGCTATTCAATGGTGGAGTGTCTGGTACCCGGGAGCAGAACCTGGAGGTGGAGGTTACATTGCCCAAAGAATGTTGTCGGCTAAGGATGAAAAAAATGCAGTTTGGGCAACCCTACTGTTCAATTTTGCTCATTATGCTTTGCGCCCATGGCCTTGGATTATTATCGCTCTTGCCAGTTTAATTATCTTTCCTAATATAGAAGCTATTCAACTTGCTTTTCCCGATATTGATCCCAGTATTGTAAAAGATGATTTAGCCTACCCTGCTATGATGACTTTTTTACCTTCGGGACTGATTGGCCTTATTGTTGCCTCATTGATTGCAGCTTTTATGTCAACAATTTCTTCTCACCTAAACTGGGGATCTTCTTATGTAGTCTATGATTTTTACAAACGCTTTGTAAAACCAGAAGCTTCAGAAAAAGAATTGGTAAGTGTTGGTCGATGGAGTACGCTAATTTTGATGATTGCTTCTGCACTTTTTGCTTTGCTTTTAAGTAACGCTTTGGAGGCTTTCCAAATCCTGTTACAAATTGGAGCAGGAACAGGTTTACTTTTCATAATGCGTTGGTTTTGGTATCGGATCAATGCTTATAGTGAGATAACTGCAATGACCGTTTCTTTCATTCTTGCGCTTTATTTTAAACTCATACACGTCAAATTAGGTTTTGAACTGATTCCCAACGACATACAGTTGGTTTTAGGGGTTGCTTTAACCACACTTGCATGGGTGGCGGTAACCTTGTTAACTTCTCCTTCAGATCAAACTACGTTGAATAATTTTTATAAAATTACTCAACCCGGTGGACGCGGTTGGAGTAAAGTTGTCTTAAATGCTAAAGCTGATGGAATTGATTTAATTACCGATAAAAAGGCTTGGAATGTACCAACAGGAATTTTATGTATGTTGGTGGGTTCAATTGGAATATACGGGGCTCTATTTAGTACGGGTTACTTTATTTATGGAGAAATCAAGCAGGGCTTTATATTACTTTTGGTAACCGTATTTGCTTTTCTTGTACTTCGTAATTTGATGAAAAAGTTATTGTCTTCCGACTAATTTTTTATTGATATACTCTGACGTAGTCAATTATAAATTCTTGAGGGAAGATGTTGTCATCAACTTCTGGTCCCCCAAAGTTTCCGCCTATGGCTAAATTCAATAATAGATAAAAAGGCTGATCAAAGGGCCATTCTTCTTTAGTTTTATCTTCTGGGATAAAGGTGTAAACACTTTTTCCGTCAACAAAAAACTCAATTTGATTTTCAGTCCAATCTGCTGCATAGGTATGAAATCCTTCTTCAATATTTGAGAATCTAGTAGTTTTAGTATTGATTGTTTCTCCATGGCTTGCTTTTGTGTGTAAAGAGGTAAAAATTTCTTCAGGACTTTTACCCACGTATTCCAAAACATCAATTTCGCCACAGAGAGGCCAACCTACTTCAGAGATATTGCTTCCCAACATCCAAAATGCTGGCCAAACCCCCTGACCATTCGGAAGCTTTGCACGGACTTCAAAACGCCCGTATTGGTATTCTAACTTCCCTTTTGTAGTTATTCGGCTTGAAGTGTAAACCTTGTTATTCAAGCGCGCTTGAATAACAAGATTCCCATTCCTAATTAAATGATTACTATCGGTATATATTTGTCGCTCATTGTTCCCCCATCCACATAATTCGGGACAGCCATCTCCAGTTTTATAACTCCATTGTTTGAGGTTTAATGTGGATTGATCAAATTCATCTGACCAAATCAACTTTCGATTACTTTTTTGTCCTTGAACAGCAGTAAAGAAAACCAACAACAGAAGAAAGAGCGTTTTCTTGAGCATTGTTATTTAAGAATAAATTCTGTTTTTCTTTTTGTATTTGAGTCACCACCGATAAAGACAATAAACTTTCCAGCTTCAGCTTCCCAAATATTTTTTGCGCTATAAAATTCTAGCATTTTTTTGGTAATGCTAAAACGGATCTTTTTAGATTCACCTGCTTTTAGGTTTACCAATTCAAATCCTTTCAATTCTCTGACGGGTCGAACAGCGCTTGCAAAAGGATCTTGTAAATACAATTGA
>JAURBD010000075.1 GCA_030829155.1 Flavobacteriaceae bacterium | reverse complement strand
GGTAAGAGCTGTTGGGGCTGCTATCGGAAAAAACCCTATATTAGTAGATATACCTTGTCATCGAGTTATTGGAAGTAATGCAAATCTGGTTGGCTTTGCCTCTGGCTTAGATAAAAAAAATGGCTACTCCAAAAGGAAGGCATTGGGGTTCAAAAAGAGTTTGATTTTTAGTAATCATCTCATTTTTAATTTACTAAATTTTACACTTATGAAAAAAATATTGAAAATTGTATTTGGTGTTCTTATTGCGTTGTATGCACTACTTTACATCAGTTCATACAATTATGTAATTCCAGGATTAATAAAAATTTATGGTACAGGTCATACAACAGCTTTTTTGCACGACTATGAGGTTTTTGAAAACCGAACTGTAGAGGCTTCCGATCAGCCCCAAAAATGGGCTGTTCACAAAAAATACAATACTGTTGAACCCACAGATCGATTAATGAAAGCTCATAAAGAATATAAAACTGTAGCGTATCTAATCATCAAAAACGATAGTATTTTCCATGAAAAGTATTACAACGGATATTCGGATACCTCCAAAAGTAATTCTTTTTCCATGGCCAAAAGCATGGTGACTGGTATGCTAGGGAAAGCAATTGAAGATGGAAAAATCGAAAGCATCGATCAAAAAGTAGGATATTTTTTTGAAGAATTTAATGAAGGTAATGCAGCTGATTTGACTGTGGGTGACCTAGCAAGTATGGCTTCGGGCCTTGACTGGGTTGAAGAATATTACAATCCCCTTAACATCACAACCCAGTCCTATTTTACAGATGATTTACAAAGTCTACTGCGAAACAGAAAAATAATAGGAACACCCGGTCAAGAATATTCATATCTGAGTGGAAACACACAGTTACTCGGAATGATTATCCAAAAAGCTGTAGGATCTAACCTAAGTGATTATTTTTCGGAAAACTTTTGGAAGCCCATGGGGGCAAAAGAAAATGCACTTTGGCAAATTGACAGCAAAAAAAATGGAATGGAAAAAGCATTTTGTTGTTTTGCTTCAAATGCGAAAGACTTTGCGCGATTTGGAAAACTTTACAAGGATCATGGAAAATGGAATGGAAAAAAATTAATTGATTCCACTTTTGTGGCTTTAAGTGTTCGTCCTCGATTTAAAAATAGTCCTGAATACGGATACGGGTGGTGGCTTTCTGAAATTGATCAAAAACCTCTTTTTGCTATGCGTGGTCACCTGGGGCAATACGTTATTGTAATCCCTGAAGATGATATTATTGTCGTTCGCTTGGGTCACCTTACTGGAAAACCCAATGAAACTGAATTCCCTGAGGTATTCCAACTCTATATTGAAGAAGCCTACAAAATGCTTGAAAATGCTGCAAAAACTTGATATTGATGGAAGCGAAGTTGTTAATGTATTTTGTGTAGATAAAAACATAGATCGGATTATTACATACTGTGAAAAAGATGTAGTAACAATTGCACAAGTTATTCTGCGATTCAAAAATGACCCTTTACTAGAATCTGACGAAATCATATGGCTAAACTAAATTCGAAGAATATCATTGAAGTTTGTGATTTATCTCTTTCCATAGCTGATAAAGCTATCCTGAAAAACATAAGCTTCAACATTGCATCCAATGAAATTGTTGCTATGGTTGGTGAATCAGGCAGTGGAAAATCTTTGACTGCACTTTCCCTTTTGGGTTTACTTCCAATAGCAAAAACATTGATAAATTCGGGCAGTATTCAATTTGAAAAAATAGAATTATTAAATTTTAGTGAAACTCAGTGGCAAAAAATCCGAGGAAATGAAATCAGTATGGTATTCCAAGAACCTCAATCCTCTTTGAACCCCACAATGCGATGTGGTGTCCAAGTCAATGAAATCATTCAACAGCATTTCAAAAATTCTTTGTCAAAAGAAAAGCGAAAACAAAAAGTTCTTGAAGCCTTTGAACGAGTCAAACTTCCATCTCCGGAAAGAATCTATGATGCATATCCACATGAAATTAGCGGAGGTCAAAAACAACGTGTGATGATTGCTATGGCATTGATAAATAAGCCCAAGTTACTTATTGCAGATGAACCCACAACAGCTTTGGATGTTCTGGTGCAAAAAGAAATAATCGATTTACTCAAAGAGTTACAAAAACAAACTCAAATGAGTGTATTATTCATTTCACATGACTTGTCCTTGGTTTCCCAATTAGCTGATAAAATTATTGTTCTTTATGAAGGGAGGGTAGTTGAATCTGGAACCCCTCAGGAAATTTTCAAACAGCCTAAAGATAACTATACTAAAGCTTTGATTCATGCCCGACCTTCACCTAATCAACGTTTAAAGAAGTTACCTACAATAGAAAATTATTCTACCAGATTGGTGAAAAATGAATTTATTGATCCTAAAGAACGCAGTGAGCGATTAGAAAAATTATACGCCCAAAAGCCCCTATTTTCAGTTCGAAACTTGAGTAAAACATATATGTCTAAATCTGGTCTTTTTGGAAAGACAGAAAAATTGTTGGCTGTCAAGGATGTTTCTTTTGATCTTTATCCTGGAGAAACCCTAGGGTTGGTGGGAGCTTCTGGATGTGGAAAATCTACTTTAGGAAAAACATTGGTTTACTTAGACAAACCCACCTCAGGAAATATTGACTATGAAGGGACTTCTTTAAAGAAATTAATTCCTGAAGAAATAAGATCATTGAGAACCAATATTCAGTTTATTTTCCAAGATCCTTATGCAGCATTAAACCCTCAGAAAAAAATTGGAGATGCAATTCTTGAATCAATAATCGCTCACAAAATTCTTGAAAAACCTTATCAAAAAGACAAGGTAATTGATCTTTTGAAACAAGTGGGGTTAACACCGCCTTTTTACGACCGATATCCACATGAATTATCTGGAGGTCAACGACAAAGGGCAGTTATTGCAAGAGCATTGGCTGTAAATCCTAAAATATTAATTTGTGATGAATCTGTTGCAGCGTTAGATATTTCTGTACAAGCTCAAGTACTAAATCTACTCAATGATTTACAAGAAAAACTCGAATTATCCTACATTTTTATTTCACATGACCTTTCAGTTGTTCAATACATTTCTGACAAAATCATGGTTATGGATGAGGGAGTCATAGTTGAATATAAAGAAGCTGATGAACTTTGCAGAAACCCAGAACATCCTTCATCTCAAAAATTTATGGAAGCGATTCCAAAAATAAATTTTTAAAAGCTTGATTAGGGTGCGGGATTAGGCAGTTGACTTTGAACTGATTCAATCTCCTTAAAAATGTCTTTAGAAAGGGAGACATTAATACTTCCTATATTTTCTTCCAGTTGTTCTAAATTAGTTGCCCCAATGATATTTGAAGTAACAAAAGATTGCATATTTACAAAAGCTAAAGACATTTGAGTAAGGCTTAAATTATGTTTTTTTGCTATTTGATAATACAATTCAGTTGCTTCAATAGCTTGTTTTCCATTGTATCGAGCTGCAAAATTAGGAAACAACGTAAAGCGAGCTTTAGGAGGATTATTTCCGTTTCTATATTTACCTGTCAAACGTCCAAAAGCCAGAGGTGAGTATGCTAATAATCCTACATTTTCTCGCAAACAAACTTCAGCAGTTCCAACTTCGAAATGACGAGTAAGTAAAGAATATGTATTTTGTAGAGTAATCATTTTAGGCAACCCCTTTCTTGCCAATTCCATATACTTCATAATCGCCCAAGGGTTTTCATTAGATAAACCAATTTGTCTGATTTTACCAGCCTGTATCAATTCATTGAGATTATGCAAAATTTCTTCAAAATTTTCTACCCAAGGATCGTTAGGGTCGTGAGTGTAACCACGTTTTCCAAAATAGTTAGTAATACGCTCTGGCCAGTGTAATTGATATAAATCAATGTAATCGGTCTGTAGACGGCTCAACGACTTTTCAACCGCTTCAACAAGATTTGCTTTGTTGAAGCTAACTTTATCCCTAATGTGTGCAGTATATGGCCCTGGACCAGCTGCCTTTGACGCTAAAATAACCTTGGATCTGTTGCCCGTTTTTTTGAACCAATTCCCAATAATACGTTCTGTTTCGCCTTGGGTTGTGGCCTCTGCTGGGACAGGATATAATTCTGCTGTGTCAAAAAAGTTAACTCCACGATCAAGAGCTAAATCCATCTGATCAAATCCTTCTGCTTCTGTATTTTGATTTCCAATGGTCATGGTACCTAAACATATTTTACTAACCTTAATGTCAGTACCGGGTAATGTTGTGTATTCCATAAATTTAGTCTAAGTCTTGAAGAAGTTTCCCTATCTCATCCAATTTAGGAGCTAAGATTACTTCAATACGTCTATTTTTAGATCGATTACTTGATGATGTGTTTGGAACAAGCGGAGCATATTGCCCTTTCCCTGCTGCGGTTATATTTTCTGGAATTACACCATTATTCTTTAGCAATAATGTTACTATAGATGTAGCTCTTTTTACTGAAAGATCCCAATTCCCAGATAATTTTGAATCTCCGATATACGGATCATCGTCAGTATGACCCTCAATCAACACCGCAATATCTTTATTTTCTTCCAAAACCATCGCGAGCTGTCTGATTGCTTGTTTACCTTCAGAACCAACTGCCCAACTTCCCGATTTAAACAACAGCTTATTTTCCATAGAAACATAAACCTTTCCATCTCGTTGTTCAACAGTCAATCCTTTTCCATCAAAACTCATAAGCGCTTTGATTAAAGAGGATTTTAAATTAGAAAGTAGTGCTTCTTTATTTGCAATAACCTGTTCTAATTCATCAACTCTTGCTATTTTTGAAGCAAGTTCATTTTTAAGTGAATCTAGGTCTGAACGTTCCTCCAACAATTCCGATTCTTTCAATTGTATTTGATCCAATAAAGTCCTGTTTTGTTGAATACTTTCCTGCAATTCTGCATTACTGTTTTTCTCCAAAGCAGTGTATGAGTCTTGAAGCGTTTCAAAATTCTTTTTTGAACTTTCCAGCTCCATTTCAATTTTTTCAAATTGAGACATGAGGTCTCCATAATGATAACGCAAAGAATCATAACGAACAACTAGCTCGCTGTTATCTTTTTCTAATGTTGAGTGGTCGATTTTTAATTGAGCGTAGTTTCCTTCTATTTCGTTGAACATTTTTGAAGAAACACAACTTACTAAACTAAGGGAGTAAAAAGATAGAAATATAAATTTTTTCATGTTATACAATTATTATTTTTTAAAATCTAATTCGACTGCAATTGGACAATGATCGGAATGATGGGCTTCAGATAAAATATAGGCTCTTGAAATTTTAGGGCTTAAGGGTTCACTTACCATGGCATAATCTAATCTCCAGCCTTTATTTCTTGCACGAGAATTCGCACGATAACTCCACCAACTATATTGGTTCGGCTCAGTATTGAACTTTCTAAAAGAATCAACGAATCCTTGATTTACAAAACGATCCATCCATGCGCGTTCTTCAGGTAAAAACCCTGAAACATTTTTATTTCGAACAGGATCATGAATATCAATAGCTTTATGACAAATGTTGTAATCTCCACATACTATTAGATTAGGAATTTTCTTTTGAAGTCCTTCATAATAGTCCCTGATTTCATCCATAAATTTAAACTTGTAATCTAAACGTTCTGAATTGGTCCCAGAGGGTAAATACATACTTACTACAGAGTAATTATCAAAATCTGCTCGGATAACACGTCCCTCAAAATCCATTTGCTCAATTCCGGTTCCGTATTCTATGTGATTGGGCTTCTCTTTACAAATAATTGAAACCCCGCTGTACCCTTTTTTTTGGGCAGAAAACCAATAATGATAATATCCAAGTTTTTTGATAGCTTCTGTATCTACCTGTTCTTCTTGAGCCTTAATTTCTTGAAGACATAAAACATCGGGTTGTGCAGCCCTAAGCCAACCGAGGAAGTCTTTTTTAAAGGCAGCTCGTATTCCATTAACATTATAAGAAATGATTTTCATCATTGCTAAAGTAAGCAATCTTTGGCTTTTATAAAACGGGATATAAAAAGTGTTTTTTTTATCAACCTATTAATAAGGTTATTGAATTTTTTTTAACCAATTTTTAAAATTTAACTTTTCATGTAAGAAGCCTCCCAATTCCTTAATTAACATCCGTTCTTGTTTCATGGTGTTACGATCACGAATAGTCACAGTTTGATCTTCAATTGTTTGATGATCAATGGTAATACAATATGGTGTTCCCAATGCATCTTGACGTCGATACCGTCTTCCAACAGCATCTTTTTCATCGTAACTTACTTCATAATCCCATTTTAAATCTTCCATCAATTTTTTGCCAACCTCGGGAAGACCATCTTTCTTTACTAAGGGTAAAATTGCGATTTTAGTTGGTGCTAATATTGCGGGTAGTTTTAAGACTGTTCTTGAACTGCCATCCTCTAAAGTTTCTTCACGTAAAGCCCATGAAAATACGGCCAAAAACATACGGTCTAATCCCACTGATGTTTCAACCACATAAGGGACATAATTTTCGTTTCGCTCGTGATCAAAATACTGTAACTTTTTTCCAGAAAATTCTTCATGACTACTTAAATCAAAATCCGTACGGGAATGAATCCCTTCGAGTTCTTTATACCCAAAAGGGAATTTAAACTCTATATCCGCTGCGGCATCAGCATAATGAGCTAATTTTTCATGATCATGAAATCGATAATTTTCTTCTCCCATTCCTAAGGAAAGATGCCATTTAAGTCGTGTTTCTTTCCATTGCTCATACCATTCTTTTTGAGTTCCAGGGGGGATGAAAAACTGCATTTCCATTTGTTCAAATTCTCGCATTCGAAAAATAAATTGACGAGCTACAATTTCGTTTCTGAATGCTTTTCCCGTTTGTGCAATTCCAAAAGGGATTTTCATTCGACCTGTTTTCTGTACATTCAAAAAGTTTACAAAAATACCCTGTGCAGTTTCTGGGCGTAAGTATAAATCCATTGCAGAATCTACTGAGGCTCCTAATTTTGTTCCAAACATAAGATTAAACTGCTTCACCTCAGTCCAGTTTCTAGATCCTGACTCTGGACATGCAATTTCAAGTTCTTCGATCAAATTCTTTACATCTGCCAGGTCTTCTTTTTCTAGAGATTGCCCCAAGCGTTTTAATGTTTGATTGATTTTTTCTTGATATCCAACTACCCTTGGATTTGTTTTGGTAAATTCTTCTTGATTAAAGTCATCACCAAAACGTTTTGCAGCTTTAGCAATTTCTTTATCAATTTTATTCTCGATTTTGGCACAATAGTCCTCAACTAAAACATCAGCTCGATATCGCTTTTTGGAATCCTTATTATCGATCATAGGATCGTTAAACGCATCAACGTGACCTGAAGCCTTCCAAGTCGTTGGATGCATAAAGATAGATGCATCTATTCCTACAATATTATGGTGCAGTTGAACCATTGACTTCCACCAGTAATCTCGAATATTTTTTTTGAGAGCAACTCCGTTTTGAGCGTAATCGTAAACAGCACTTAGTCCGTCGTATATTTCACTTGAAGGGAATACAAATCCGTATTCTTTTGCATGTGAAATGATTTTTTTGAAATCTGTCATAATACAAAAATAATCCTTTTTCGTATTTTACGTTAGTCAAATCTTATTTTACATGAAAAACTTAATAAAAGAGCTTGGAGGCGATTTTATAAATCTCTTTTTTTCGAAATTGTGCTTGGATTGTATGAACGTTATGATTCCAACTGAAAAAAATATCTGTGTACATTGTCAACTTCAACTTCCTTTCACTTATTTTCATTTGCAAGAAAACAATCCCATAAAACAGAAGCTCAATATTAAGCAAGATATTAGACAAGCGACTGCTCTGTCCTATTTTCAAAAAAACTTGCAAAACTTTTATAAAGAATGAGAAAAAATACTTGAAAATGCTTTTTATTTAGATATAGAGGATTCTGAGCCTAAGCACTGGCTTTTGGTTGATGATATTATCACAACTGGAGCAACTTTGGATTTCTGTGAAAGATTAATTCTTGAAAATCCAAAAAATGAATTAAGCATTGCAACAATAGGCTATAGGATTTAAATGATTTATCCTTTAATTTGCACTAAAAGAAGATTCATGCGGAAAAACTTCCTGTACATTATTAGTGTAATTTTAATTTTGTCTATTTCCCGTTGCGCTAAAAGAGGTAACCCTACGGGTGGAGCCAAAGACAGTTTGCCTCCCGTATTAATTCGAGCAGTTCCTCCATTAAATACCACCTTTTTTAATGAAGAGAAAATAACTTTATTCTTTGATGAGTATATCAAATTAAAAGACATCAATAGTCAATTTATTACCTCTCC
>JAURBD010000090.1 GCA_030829155.1 Flavobacteriaceae bacterium | reverse complement strand
GGTACTGCAGTTCAACTCCATTTCCAACCCACTAATTATTCTCCTTTCAATCTTTTTGAGTTTTACAGGTGTATTGTACGGAATTAGTGTGTTTGGAATGCCTTTTGTCATCATGATGACCATGATGGGAATCATTTCCCTGTCGGGAATTGTAGTAAACAATGGAGTTGTTTTAATCGACTATACCCAACTACTAATTGCTCGAAAAAAAGAAGAATTGGGCATGCCCTTTGAACAAATGCTCCCAAGAATAGAGGCTAGAGAAGCTATTGTATTGGGAGGAGCAGCGCGACTTAGACCTGTACTACTTACTGCAATAACAACCATTTTGGGGCTTATTCCACTTGCGACTGGACTTAATATCGATTTCTTTTCCTTGGTTACAGAATGGGATCCCAAAATTTACATTGGAGGAGATAATGTGATTTTCTGGGGACCACTTGCATGGACTGTGATTTTTGGACTAACCTTTGCTACCTTTCTAACTTTGGTAATTGTTCCGGCATGTTTTTACCTCGTTTATCGATTTAAATTAAAGATTAAAGCATTTCGTTCCTCATAAAGAGAGTTATCTTAATATCTTTGCAAAGAAGTTTCAAATTATGTTAAGAACAAATAATTGTGGAGAGTTGAACCTCTCTAATGTAGGCAATAAAGTCACCCTTGCGGGTTGGGTACAAAAAATACGAAATAAAGGCTTTGTAATATGGGTAGACCTTCGTGATCGTTATGGGATTACCCAAATCATTTTCGACGAAGAACGTACTGAAAAAAAAATACTGGAAAAAGCACAAAATCTTGGTCGAGAATTTGTGATTCAAGTTCAAGGAACGGTGATTGAACGTGTTTCCAAAAACCCAAAAATTAATACGGGTGCAATTGAAATTTTGGCTGAAGATTTCAAAATTATGAATGCCTCAAAAACTCCACCTTTTACTATTGAAAACGAAACAGACGGTGGAGAAGAATTGCGTATGCAATATCGTTATCTGGATATCAGAAGAAACCCTGTTCGAGAAAATTTGATTTTTCGCTCTAAAGTAACTTTAGCTATTCGAAATTATTTATCTGCTCACAATTTTATTGACGTTGAAACACCCTACTTGATAAAGTCAACTCCAGAGGGGGCTCGTGATTTTGTAGTACCCTCTCGAATGAATGCAGGTGAGTTCTATGCCTTACCTCAATCACCTCAAACTTTCAAACAACTTCTTATGGTAGGGGGAATGGATCAATATTTTCAAATTGTTAAATGCTTTCGTGATGAGGATTTACGTGCTGATCGACAACCTGAATTTACACAGATAGACTGTGAAATGACCTTTGTAGAGCAAGAAGATATTTTAGTTTGTTTTGAGGGTCTTTTAAAACATTTACTCCAAGAAATCAAAGGAATAACCGTTGATCAATTTCCACGAATAACCTATAGCGAAGCAATTAAAAAATACGGTAATGACAAACCAGATATCCGTTTTGGGATGGAATTTGCCGAACTCAACGAATTGGTAAAAGGAAAAGGATTTCAAGTTTTCGATCAAAAAGAATTAATCGTTGGAATTGCGGTTCCTGGAGCTGCATCCTATACAAGAAAACAAATTGATGTCTTAATTGACTGGGTTAAACGACCTCAAATTGGAGCCAATGGTCTAATCTGGGTAAAATGCAACGAAGATGGTAGTTACAAATCTTCCGTAGATAAATTTTACACCCAAAGCGACTTAAAAAACTGGGCAACTGCAACACAGGCATCAATTGGAGACCTTGTATTGGTTATGGCTGGAGATACAGATAGCACACGTGCTCAACTTTCAGTACTTCGGATGGAATTGGGCGAACAACTTGGACTTCGAGATCCAGAGGTGTTTGCACCTCTTTGGGTGGTAGATTTTCCCCTGTTGGAATGGGATGAGGAAAGTAACCGTTTCCACGCCATGCATCACCCTTTTACAGCTCCAAAACCAGAGCAAATTGAACTGCTGGCAACAAAGCCTGAAGCAGTAAATGCAAATGCATATGATTTGGTTTTAAACGGAAATGAAATTGGTGGAGGTTCTATTCGGATACACGATAAAAAAATTCAGGAAATCATGTTTGATTTACTTAGTTTTACAAAAGAAGAAGCTCAAGCACAATTTGGGTTTTTAATGGAGGCTTTCCAATATGGTGCACCTCCTCATGGTGGAATTGCACTAGGATTAGATCGATTGGTTGCCCTCCTAGGAGGACAAGAAACCATTCGAGATTTTATTGCTTTCCCAAAAAATAACAGCGGCCGTGATTTGATGATTAATGCACCAGCCTCTGTTGATCCAGCTCAATTAGACGAACTTAATCTCAAACTTAAACCCAAAAAATAATGTCATTTCAGGGGAATTTGAGATTAAAAAAATTCCTGATTTGGAGGATCAAAAACGGATAAGCGTTTTTAAAAAAATTTATGAAATACGTTCTCAGAATTTTATTTATTACCTTTTTAGCTGTTCTGTCCAGAGGATACTATGTTAAAGAAACACTTGATTATAACCAAGGTGAAAAAATAATTGGAATGGGCGTTTTACTTGGAGCTTTTATTTATTTACCCCTATTTCTTTATCATCGTTGGAAAGACAAAAAAATATCAGATTACACGCTAACTAAGGAAAATTTTAGCAAAATGAATGTAGGAAAGAAAAAAAAAGAATAAATTTTTATTTTTTTTTGACAAATTTAATGTTTGATTTTCAAACAAATACCTAAATTTGTACTTTCACTAATTATCGTTATCATTATCATGACAGGTACAGTAAAGTTTTTTAATCCATCAAAAGGTTATGGTTTCATAACTAATGATGAAACAGGTGAGGACATTTTTGTCCACGTAACGTCTCTTGACGGGGTAACTCTCAATGAGGGCGACAAAGTAGAATATGTTGAAGAAGAAGGTAGAAAAGGAAAAGTTGCAGGACAAGTTCAGGTTCTATAAAAACATTTTATTTTGATTATTTAAAAGCATTCGTTTCGAGTGCTTTTTTTATCTCTTTTTTTTAAAAAAATCATCTAAAACAAGTGCAGAAGCCTCCGCCAAAATACCTCCTTGGACTTTGGTTTTGGGGTGGGCTTGGATTCCTTTTGCAGCAAAACCTCTTTTGAGATCTGCTGCACCAAAAACAATTCGATCCAATTGACTCCAGTATAATGCTCCCATACACATTACACAAGGCTCAAGAGTAACGTAGAGTGTGCACCCTTTCAAATACTTCCCGTTTAAAAAATGAGCAGCAGCGGTAATGGCCTGCATTTCGGCATGAGCAGTAACATCTTTTAAACGTTCGGTGAGATTATGTGCCCTAGCTATAATTCGCTGACCAACTACTACAACAGCTCCAACAGGGACCTCATCTAACTCAAAAGCCATTTCTGCTTGGTCAAGGGCTTTCTTCATAAAGTACTCATCATTCAATTCCATCCTTAAAAGTAAGCATTTCACAATTCATAATCCTGAATTTACTCCTACCTTTGCTTTGTGAAGAAAGAATCCATTTTAAAAAAAATCGATACGCCGGAAGAACTTCGAAAGCTTAATGTTGAGGATTTAACTCAACTAGCAAATGAGTTACGCCAAGAAATTATTGATGTTGTATCAACTAAACAAGGACACTTAGGGGCAAGCCTAGGTGTGGTTGAGCTTACGCTTGCACTTCACTATGTTTTTGAAACTCCGATCGATCAACTCATATGGGATGTTGGCCACCAAGCTTATGGTCATAAAATCATCACGGGAAGAAGAACTCAATTTTCAACAAACCGTCAGCTGGGGGGACTTAGTGGCTTTCCTAGTCGAAAAGAAAGTATCTACGACACTTTTGGAACGGGTCATGCATCAACTTCAATATCGGCAGCCTTGGGGATGGCTTTGGCAAATCAACAAAACAATTCTCAAACTCATATTGCAGTAATTGGTGACGCCTCTATTGCTGGTGGAATAGCATTAGAGGCACTCAATCACGCAGGAGTATCAGATGCTAATTTAATTATTGTTCTTAACGATAATGCCATTGGAATTGATCCTAGTGTAGGGGCATTGAAAAATTATTTTGAAAAAGTCAAAAAGGAATTATCAGATTCCAACAATGTTTTTCAAGCCCTAAATATTCCATATAATGGTCCCATAGATGGTCACGACCTAAAAAGTCTAATCTCCGCTTTTAAAGAATTAAAAAAACAAAAAAGCCCTCGTCTGCTTCATGTTGTAACAACCAAAGGAAAAGGTCTTGAACCGGCAGAATTGGATCAGGTAACCTATCATGCTCCAGGAAAATTCGATCGTAAAACTGGAATTCTAATTCCAAAAACAGAACGCCCAACCTCTAAATATCAAGATGTTTTTGGGGAAACTTTAGTAGAACTGGCAAGTCAAAATGAATCCATTGTTGGGATTACTCCAGCAATGCCAACTGGAAGTTCTATGAAATTAATGATGGAAACATTTCCAAAACGTGCTTATGATGTTGGTATTGCGGAGCAACATGCAATAACTTTAGCAGCTGGCATGGCGACCAAAGGAGTTCTGCCCTTTTGTGCCATTTATTCAACTTTTTTACAGCGTGCTTACGATCAAGTTATTCATGATGTTGCCCTTCAAAATTTGAGAGTTGTCTTTTGCTTGGATCGTGCAGGTTTGGTTGGAGAAGATGGCCCAACGCACCACGGAGTTTTTGATATTGCAATGTTAAGAGCAATACCCAACATTCGTATTCTAGCTCCAAGAAATGAAATTCAGCTCAGGCAAACCCTATACACCCTACAATTGGGTATTAATGGTCCTGTTGCAATCCGATATCCTCGAGGTTATGGTAAAATATCGAACTGGAAAGTTCCTTTACAAAAAATCTCATTGTTTCAGGGAAGCTGCCTCAAAAAAGGAAAGCAGATTGCAGTTATTTCTGTAGGAACAATGGCTGAAAATGTAAAGGAGGCATTGGATATCATTGAGATAGAATGTAATCCTAGTCACTATGACCTAGGAATTATCAAGCCTTTAGACCAAAAACTTCTACAAGATATTTTTGAAAACCACATTGCAATTTTTACAGTAGAAGATGGAGCATTAGCAGGGGGAGCAGGAAGTGCAATTTTAGAATGGGCAAACGAAAACGGACACCAACATCAAATAAATAGAATAGGTATTCCAGATCGTTTTATTTCCCATGGAACCAAAGCTGAACTACAAAAAGAGATCGGCATGGATTCAATTGGAATCGCATCCTCAATATTAACTCTTCATCAAAAAATCTCTTAATTCGAAATTATCACAGAATTTCCTCTGTTTTCTGTTTGATAGAAAAGCAAAGGATATCCTTTTTCAGAATCCTCCTCTGATGGGTTAAGTAACTGACCTGTTGCTAAACTGTATTGGAATTTTTCGCATGAACACTCTGCCAACACTCCTTTGATTTGAGTTTGAGAACAGCTGTTAGGAGGATGATTCGGACAACTAGCTTCCCATGCAAAAAAAATATTGCCATTTAAATTAAAAACCAAAACACCTTTGTGACCCAATTGGGGAATCAAAACCGATCCCCCGGCATATCTCAAGTCGTCATATTCGGGTAAATTCAAATTGACTTGAAACCGAAAGGAAAATTCAGGTAAATACGGATTTCGTTCCAAATCAGAGCTTGAACAAGAAGTCAATAAAATAAGAATCCAAAAAGCATTGAAGAACTTCTTTTTTAAAAATAGGGTTAAATCACTCAAATTCTTATATTTGTATTACAACCCTTCCTTATGGCAGGGTTTTTTATTAGTAATAAAACTAACTAAAAATGAGTAAAACTTCATATTATACCGAAGAAGGTTTAAAAAAATTAAAAGAAGAGCTCAATCATTTGAAAGATATTGAACGCCCCAAGGCGTCTCAAGCCATTGCGGAAGCCAGAGATAAAGGAGATTTGAGTGAAAATGCAGAATATGACGCTGCCAAAGAGGCGCAAGGTATGCTCGAAATGCGGATTGCCAAAATGGAGGAGAATTATGCAAATGCAAGGCTCATCGATGAGTCCCAATTGGATGTCTCAAAAGTTTTGGTATTATCCACCGTCGAATTAATCAATAAAAGTAATGGAATGAAAATGACCTACACATTAGTTGCCCAAAGTGAAGCCGATCTAAAAACTGGGAAGATATCAGTAAACTCACCTATTGGCAAAGGATTATTAGGTAAAAAAGTAGGTGAAATGGCAGAGATAAATGTTCCCAATGGAACTATCCAACTCGAGATTACCAAAATAAGTAGAACTTAAATGTCAAGTATTTTTTCAAAAATTATTGCCGGAGAAATCCC
>JAURBD010000049.1 GCA_030829155.1 Flavobacteriaceae bacterium | reverse complement strand
CATTGGTTGGTTGAACAACCTATTTTCAATCTAAATACTCTGGGGTTGAGTTATGTGGATTGTTTGCTTTTTGGGGCATTAATCGCTCCAACAGATCCAATTGCTGTTCTTGCAATGGTCAAGAAAATGAATTTATCCGTAATTACTGAGACTCGGATTGCAGGAGAGTCTCTCATTAACGATGGGATTGGCGTTGTGATTTTTTTAACTCTTTTCAACATCAAAGAACTTGGCATTGAAAATGTAACTGCTGCTAGTGTTGGTTCTTTATTTGCTACTGAAGTTATAGGAGGAATTGCTCTGGGTGCATTGGTCGGATTCTTGGGACTAAAGCTGGTAAAATATATTGAAAATGACCACGTTGAACTAGAGGTTTTGATTACACTTTCATTGGTGCTGCTGGTATCAATAGTGTCTAAACAATTTCACTTTTCTGGAGTCTTAGGAGTTGTAGTTATGGGATTATTTTTAAATCAAAACATTGATGTCGACCAAAAAAAAGAAGGTGTCCAAAAAGCTATGGGAGATTATGTTTACAAATTTTGGCATTTACTGGACGAAACACTTAATGCTATCTTATTTATTTTAATCGGACTTGAGATAATTCCAATTCTTCAAAATTTTGATTCCAATTATCTTTTGATTGCCCTGTTGACCATTATTTTAGTGGTAGTTTCAAGAGGAATCGGGGTTTGGACTCCTATTAAATTTCTTTCATTTTTCAAAGCTTTCGAAAAAAACACGGCTTTAATCATCACTTGGGGTGGACTCCGAGGTGGCTTGAGTATTGCTTTGGCTCTAAATCTTCCCGATAATATTGGAGAAGGAAAAAACCTGGTTTTATTCTTAACCTATACCGTAGTATTGTTCACTATTTTAGTTCAAGGATTGACCCTAAAAAAGATTGTAAAATAATTTTTGAAAATCGATCAATTTTTTATCTTTGAGATGAGTAGTTAATGCTATGACAATAGCAAAGTCGAACTAAATGTAGAAAGGAGGTGTCATATGTCGTGTAATAATTATTTGAGGAAAAATCGGCTACTGATACCTTTTAGGTTTCAAATCATAGCCTTTCCTTTTTTATAAAAACAAAAGCAGGTCGATGGATCTGCTTTTTTAGTTTTATTCCTGCTCTTTATTTTGAATTCTAAATTCCATTCTAAGTGCAACATATTCCAAAAGTAGATTTATCCAATTTCCTGAGTTCTGATTATAAACTAAAAACACAATTCGTGTCTGAATTAGGTAACGCCTTTGAAGAGATCGGTTTTGTGGCTCTAAAAGGTCATTTCCTTTCCCCAAAACTTATGGAGGATTTGTATTCAGAAATCAAAAACTTTTTTGACTTGAGTTTAGTACAAAAAAAATCCTATGAAATAAAAGACAGTGGGGGTCAACGAGGATATACCTCTTTTGGAAAAGAACACGCCAAAGACAAGAAAGAAGGAGATCTCAAAGAATTTTGGCATTTTGGACAATACGAAGAAGCTCCAATAAAAAAATACCCAGAAAACATAACCGTAAAAGAACTTCCAAAATTTAATGAACTGGGAAAAAAAACCTACAAACTTTTAGAAAAAACTGCACAATATGTACTGAGAGCAATTGCGCTACATCTTGATTTAGATGAACAATATTTTAATTCATATACCTCTAAGGGTAATTCTATTCTTAGGGCGATTCACTATCCTCCAATCCTTGAAGAACCCAAAAATGCTGTTCGTGCGGCTGCTCATGGAGATATTAATTTAATTACATTGTTGATGGGCGCTCAAGGTAAAGGATTAAAGGTGATGACCAATCAAGGAGAGTGGATCGATGCTATTGCTGAACCCGATGAACTTATTATTAATATGGGAGATATGATGTCGCGATTAACAAACAATCAGCTAAAATCTACTTTACATCAAGTTGTCAACCCTCCCAGGTCCTCTTGGGGGGATTCTCGCTACTCCATTCCCTTCTTTATGCATCCAGAGGCAGAAATGTCGTTGAACTGTCTACCAAATTGTATTTCTGATGAAAATCCTAAGAAATATCAAGACATAACGGCTGGGGCTTTTTTAAAACAAAGATTAATCGAATTAGGACTCATAAAAAAATAAACCATGACAATAACTGAAACTTTATTTACAATCTGTAACACAAGTATTTTAATGGCTTGGGGATTACTTCTTTTGGCACCTAAATGGACGTTTACCCTCCGCCTCTCAGAACGGCCTTTTGTCCCGCTTATATTGAGTCTTTTTTACCTTTACTTCATTTTTGTAAATGGTGGACTGGGAAATGTCGATTTTTCGAGCTTGGAAGGAATTATAGCTTTGTATGAAAACAGTACTCCTGAACTTATTGCAGCAGGTTGGCTTCACTATCTGGCTTTTGACTTTTGGGTCGGCTGCTGGATTATGAGAGAGTCCAAAAAGAAAGAAATCAAACACCTTTATATTGTACTGCCCTTACTCGCAACTTTTATGATGGGACCCGCAGGAATTTTGTTTTATGAGGGTACTAAAGTCTTGCTTAAAAAATAAATTTACAAGCCAGATTTTTTTTTGTTCTTCAAGAAAAAAATCATGGCTAAAATACCCAAAAAACCAAAAAGAAATCCAATCAAAAATCCTTTGTAGTGCCTTCTCCCTCTTTGTTCTGCTAAATAAGCACCAATTGCACCAAAAAAAACGCCAATTGCTAAATACACTGATGGCGGAAATAAGAGTAATTCATCGTTCATAAACATTCTATTTAAAACTATTTGAATCAAAAGATTCAAATTCTAAATTTTAGCCTAGTTTTATAATACAAACAAAGATATGAGTAAAAATAATGTTTCCTTTAGTTGGGCATTCAAAGAATTTATATGGCCGAGAAGAAAAATTGTTTCTTTTGGATTATTTCTGATAATTATAAGAAGTTTATCGGGTCTGGTACTTCCTTATGCGAGTAAAAACTTGATCGATGAAGTAATCCCCTCAAGGGATACAGAGGCTTTAATAATTTTGTTAATCGCAGTATGTACTGCAATTTTATTTCAATCTATAAGCTCGTTTTCGCTCACTCGCCTTTTGAGTGTCGAGGCACAGTATTTAATTTCAATTCTTCGGGCTAAAGTTCAAGAAAAACTATTGACCTTACCCGTTAGTTTTTTTGATAACAACAAATCTGGAGCACTTGTTTCCAGAGTAATGACTGATGTTGAAGGAGTCAGAAATTTAGTTGGAACTGGCTTGGTTCAGTTAATCGGAGGAAGCATAACCGCTGTTATATCTTTGGTAATCTTAATTAAAATCAATGCACAAATGACCTTGTTTGTTTTAGTTCCCGTAGCTATTTTTGCACTGATTGCATTGAAAGCTTTCGGTTACATTCGCCCAATCTTCCGAGCTCGAGGCAAAATAAATGCTACGGTTACCGGCCGCTTGACTGAAACACTCAATGGTATTCGGGTCATCAAAGGCTTTAATGCTGAGGCTCAAGAGCAACGCGTTTTTGAAAAAGGGGTTGATGATTTATTTCAAAATGTAAAAAAGAGTTTGACCGCTACTGCATTTATGACGAGTTCTTCTACTTTTTTACTCGGACTAGCATCTGCAAGTATTATGGGAATGGGTGGATATTTTATCATGAAAAATACGATGACCTATGGAGAGTTTGTTTCTTTTACCCTCTTCCTAGGGTTTATGATCGCGCCCATTGTTCAAATGAGTAATATTGGAAGTCAGCTTACCGAGGCCTTTGCAGGTTTAGACAGAACCCAAGAACTCATGAAACTTCCCGAAGAAAATGACCCCAAATTAAGAACCATCAGACTCAATCAAATCAAAGGGAATGTTTCTTTTAACAATATTTCTTTCAGCTATGATGATAAAACCGAAGTACTGCACAATATTTCTTTTGAAGCATCCAAGGGAAGTGTAACCGCATTAGTAGGTTCTTCGGGTTCTGGGAAATCCACTATAGCCGGACTGGCAACTGCATTTTTGAACCCAAACTCTGGGCAGGTATTGATTGATGGTGTTGATTTGTCAAAGGTGGATTTAAAAAGTTTTAGAAGTCAATTGGGTGTTGTACTTCAAGACGACTTTTTGTATGAAGGTACCATTCGAGAAAACATTCTTTTTCCACGTCCAGATGCTAGTGAAGATGAACTTTTGGAAGCTGTAAATGGTGCCTATGTCAATGAATTTACAGGTCGGTTTATAGACGGAATTGATACCCTAATTGGGGAACGGGGGGTCAAATTGTCTGGAGGACAGAAACAACGGATTTCAATTGCTCGGGCATTGTTGGCAAACCCAAAAATTGTGATTTTGGATGAGGCCACCTCAAACCTCGATACCCAAAGTGAAGCATACATTCAAAAAAGCCTGGAGGTGTTGATGAAAAATCGAACTACATTTGTCATTGCACACCGACTAAGCACTATTCAAAAAGCAGATCAAATTTTGGTTGTAGAAGATGGGGATATTATTGAGCGTGGGAAACATCAGGAACTGATTGAAGCTAAAGGAAGGTACTTTGAGCTCTTCACCTACCAAACAAGAATTTAACGTTCAGAAACAAACCAAAAATTAAGCCACAAAAAAAGCCTTGCCGAAAGGCAAGGCTTTTTACACTATACTTTATACGAATTAGTCTTCTAAACTAACGTTAATTGCGCTAAGACCTTTTGGAGTTTCCTCCACGTCATAGCTAACTTTGTCTCCTTCAGTTATTTCGTCTTGGGTATTGTTTACGTGTACAAAAATATCTTCTCCATTTTCATTTGTGATAAATCCGAATCCTTTTGCATTGTTAAAGAACTTTACAGTTCCATTGTGATTACTCATAATAAAATTTTTTAATTGACTGCAAAGATAAGAATTAAAAATGATTAAAAACTACTTTAACTTTACATTTGCATATATTCTATGAATTAGGGAGTTAGATGGTTAGCGATCCTTTTATTTTTCAATTTTATTTTAATTCCTAAATAGGAGTTTTAACGGGCTTATATAAAAATCAACCGTAGCCAATTAAATATTTGTTTTACAGTTGTTTAGCTTTATATTTTTACTGCTTTAAAACTCAAACAGTTCCTAAATCTGTTGTCATACCTATTACATTCTGCTACTAGAGGGTAAAAAAAGTACTCAAAACAACTTATTACTTGTAAAATTCGAAAATTAAAGGGTTTCTGACAAAAAAAGAAGTGAGAAACAAAATATTAACCTTCCGTTTTCCTAGTTTTTGTATCAAAACAAGAGCATCTGCAAAAATTTATCTAGTTTTGAAATATGAAAACAAAGTCGATTTCTTTTCGTCTTTATCAAAACATCAAAAGTAGAGACTCTTACCTCTTCTAAAACTCCTTTTGTCCTCTTTCAATCAAAGAGTTTGTTTTTTATTAATTATTATTTTTCAACTAAACCTATTGGCTATGAAGTTGCCTTATATAGAACCCTATAAAATCAAGATGGTAGAGTCCATTGATCAATCAACTCCCGAAATGCGGAAAAAATGGATTGAAGAAGCCTCTTTCAATTTGTTTAAATTAAAAAGTAATCAAGTAATGATCGATTTGATTACCGACTCTGGAACAGGAGCAATGTCCGACAAGCAATGGGCAGAAATAATGCTTGGTGACGAAAGTTATGCTGGATCGAGTTCTTTTTTTAAACTCGAAAAAACCGTAAAAACCTTAACGGGGTTTAAACATTTTATTCCAACACATCAGGGTAGAGCCGCAGAAAATGTTTTGTTCTCTGCATTGGTAAGCAAGGAAGATTTAATTCCAGGGAACAGCCATTTTGATACTACAAAAGGTCATATCGAATACAGGAATGCAACTGCTGTTGATTGTACTGTAAATGAGGCTTTTGATTTAGAAGATAATTATCCTTTTAAGGGAAATATTAATCTACAAAAACTTGAAAAAACCTTACAAAAGTATCCAGGGAAAATCCCATTTGTACTTTTAACCGTTACCTGTAATTCTAATGGAGGACAACCAGTATCTATAGAAAACATGCGAGATATTCGTATGCTCTGTGACCAATATGGAGTGGGCTTTTTTATTGATGGAGCACGCTTTGCCGAAAATGCCTACTTCATCAAAATTCGAGAAAAAGAATTTGCAAACCACAGCATCAAACAAATTGTAAAAGAGATGTTTTCTTTAGCAGATGGGATGACCATGAGTGCAAAAAAAGATGGTATTGTCAATATGGGAGGGTTCATTGCTATGAACGATTCTGAACTGTACAAAAACTGTTCAACTTTTACGATCATGTACGAGGGTTTTGTAACCTATGGCGGAATGTCGGGCAGGGATATGGGGGCTTTGGCTCAGGGTCTTATCGAGGGTACTACCTTTGAATATCTCGAAAGCAGAATTCAACAAATAAATTACTTAGGTGATCGCCTTGTTGAGTTTAAAGTACCCGTGCTTAAACCTTTCGGGGGACACGCAATTTATATTGATGCTGTCAAGTTTGTCCCCGATATTCCAAAAGAAGAATACCGGGCACAGTCCTTGGCTATTGAACTCTACATTGTTGCCGGAATTAGGGGGGTTGAAATTGGAACCCTGTTGGCTGATCGGGATCCCAAAACTCGAGAAAATCGATTTCCAAAATTAGAAATGGTTCGTTTAGCCATCCCCCGAAGAACATATACCCTATCGCAAATGGAATATGTTGCCGTTGCACTCAAAAACATTTACGATACCCGTAAAGAGGCTAAAAGGGGTTATGAAATTGATTGGGAGGCTCCGATTATGCGACACTTTACTGTAAAACTTAAAAAGAAATAAACCCCTTACTTTTCGTTAAAATAAAAATTTACTCTCATTCATGGTTCAATCCATGGCCGTATTATAGAGGGCATCTTTCCCCAATTCTGCAACTAATTTTGAGCTTTTTTTACTTGACTTAACCGAAAAAAACAAGCACATTAAAAAAAGTAAGGAAATAATCACTACAAAGTAATCCATAGGATTTTAAAGGCTTTTGGAATAATTTTTAACTCAAAAAAATCTTAGAACGTGGAATAGACTAAGGTAAGCTCTTCAGCATCCAACATTTCTCTGGACTCTAAAAGTCCTTCCCATGCTTTTTGATTCAAAAATCCTTCAGGTTCTTTCCATTGAGTTTCATTTTTTTTCTTGGTGGGAAAGTTAAAGACTACATGACTTGCTTTTGATTCAAGAGCTTTTGTTACGTCATTAGAATCGACAAGTTCACTAATTCCCCAGTATTTTAGATATCCATCTAAGATTCTTTGTTGAGCGATGGGTTTCCAAACCGCATTCTCGTAAGCAACAAAATCATCATTTTTTTGAGTCATATAATGGAAATAAGCTTTATCGCCAATTTCCCATTCTAGACCTCTCCATCCTGTTGATGCGACTACTTTATAGGTTCTGCTTCTTATTTCTTTTATGATCCCTTCTGATGATAATATTTTGTCAACTGTTTTTTTACTTTTCCCTTTGAAGGCATTATAGGCTACTTCTTTCCAGTTATCATTTTGCAATTGATCTTGATTTGCATTTCTTCGAATCAAAACATAATATTGAGCCCAATTTTCATCTCCTTCTCTAGGAGTTCTTTTCCAAACCGACCATTGAGTAATGGATCCATTGGCTACAAAAGCTTCATTGACTTTTTTCCAATTCTCTTCCATCTTAAGATAACTTTCTTCTTTTCCGTCCTCTAAAAGCATTGCCAACATGGTTGTTGATTGACCATAAGAATAGATGGATGTAAGTAAAACAACTGCGAATAATAATTTTTTCATTTAATAGCTTTTTTTAATTTTTGTTTTAACAATCAAAAATGCCTCCTGAATGCGGAGGCATTTTTTAGGTGTTTATTGTAAAAGATTTGCGTTGTAATAGACGTCTTCCCTTCCAATCATCCCTTTTTCGTTGAACCACATTTGACTGTGAACACTCAATTTCTTGATATCTCCTGTTTTTCTATTTTTTAAAGTAAATTCCCACCAAGAAAGTGCAACTCCTCCGTTACCTTCATAATCTAAATAATCGGGATAACCGATTTCGTCTATTGAAATCATCTCAAAAGTTTTCAAAACATTGGTCACGTTTTCTTTTTGCTCCTCTAGACTAATATATTTTTTATCGGTTAAATTACTGTCGTAAATTCTGGCATTAGGACTAAAGTCTTTGAAAGTTTCCTCTACATTTTCATTTACAAGATTGTAATAAACCATTCTTACCTTTGCAATCAAAGGATGGTCTTTGTATATGGTTCCATTCTTGATGGTTTGATTTGATAATCTCCACTTATCCCAAGCTGAAGTGTTATCTGCCCACAATAAGCGTCTTATTTTTTTATTGGTTTTATCGAAAATAAAAGTGCTGTTTCTGGGAGTTTTGATTTTGAATCCGTTGCTTTTATCATAAGCGGTAAACATCTGGTAGGTGTATACATAAATTGCTCCGTTTTTGAACTCAAGAGCATCTGAATAAGCTGCTCCCCGGTCTTTGAGAGTTACCCCAACCATGTTGTTTTTAATAAAGTTGGTTTGCCCTATTAAGTTGGATACATCCCCACCTTTGTAATTGGGGTTGTTGTTCATTGTATTGTACATGATAAAATCATCGGTAACCAAACTTTCTATGGTAGCAACATCCCCCGAAACATATGCTTCCGTAAACTTGTTTACGATTTCTATGGTTGGATGTTTGTCATAAATTTTACCATTTAAATTTTTTTGTGCGGTCAATCCCGTTACCACAAATACTAATAATAATAAGAGCGTGTGTTTCATTTTTTTAAATTATTGTTTAATACTTAAAACTACAAAATGAAAAGCATAGTTGCAAATCGCAACTATGCTTTTTTTAATTAATTTATATGCTTACAACAGAGCCTGGTGTCAAAATAATCAGGCTTACATCGCTCTGTTTTTAGGTTTCTTATCTGGAATTCTTCCTTGATTGCCCATTCCATCGAAATCGTTTGAATCATGAGATTTGAAGTTATCTTGACGCTTGCCCATATGTTGTCTTAGGATTATTTTAAAATAAAAATAAATATAAATGACAAAAATTATTGAGCCAACAATAAACATTATTTGATTTTTATTCATAGTCCTGAGTTTTTATCATCATTCCTTCTTTGTCTTATTACAAAGGCAAAAGCTAAAATTGTAACCGGCCACAAGCCCACATAAATCCCTTCAAGCTCGTTCCCAGAAAACCATAAATATACTGAGTATAAAAAACTAAAAAACGCCAGAAGAACAGGATAGTATTTTTCTAAAAATTTCATTTTTTTTTAAAAATTACTCTTTTTTTGACTAATCTCCTAATTTTAACATCGGGAAAAATATAAAAGCCAAAGCTGAACTATGGTCGTTATTATTAATTTTAAAAAGACCTTAAATAATTCAGTCTGTGCATTAATCAAACTTATATTCTTACCTTTTTAATAGCCTTATCCACAAAACTTATTTTAGCGTTTTTTGACCTATTTCGATCTATTTTTAGTCATTTTAAGCCAAAAAAGCGTTTTTTTGGTCATTTTTTTGTGTTTTTAAAGGTTTTTTAAATGGTCCCTTTTTTAGATCCGTAATAAAATAATCCTAAACACACCAACCCCATAAAGATTACTGGTGCAGGAGCTGTTGGCTGACCTGTAAACACATTTATCAGATCGGGAAGAGCAAAAAAACCAGATAAAGCAAAAAACAAAAACGATACTCTTTTAAGAGTATCAAGATCGTTGAAAGATAATGCTCCATAAAGGAAGGCAATTATTCCAATTACGATCAATCCCAAAACTAAGGCAAATTGCTCAAACATTACAATCGCATCCTGAGAGACAGACTCCCCGAAACCGTCTGACATTAACATCATTTTAAATTCTGGGGAAAACAGAGAAATAAGTAATGGTAAAACCTGTAAAAAAAGTAGCACCATATTGATTTTAAAAATAGTTTTGATTTTCATTTTAATTAATTTATAATTGTTAATATCTAAAAATAAGAATTTTATTTTTGAGTCCAATCAAGTCAAAAGATATTTATGGAATTTTGTGTGTATGACAAAATTGGATAGAACCACTTGGCTTTTTTTATTACCCTAATTCTATGAAACGTTTCAATGATCATTTATAAAATAAAAAAGGAGTGGGGGATAAACCCTTTTCTATTGAACAGTAATTGTTCCATACATCCCATTGTGAGCTGAACATTGATAGTAATAGGTTCCTGCGGTTGTTGGGGTCCAGGTTACGGTTCCGTTTGTAGCACCATTGTTGCTCACTCCGCTGGCTTGATTATCGGTGCCTGTCCCTTGAGCTGTTTTTATGTAAAATGGATGACTGGCAGCATCGACATTAAAACTTAGCGTGTCTCCTGAATTTATGGTTATTGAAACGTCTTCTCCACTAACTGTTCCATTGGCATCTGTTCCGGATAAAGTATAATCAGCATTAGAACTAGCGGTTACTGAAATGGAATAAGATGCTGCTGCACTAACAATAATTGTTCTATCAACTGTAGTTGTATTACCTGCAGTATCTGATACAGAATAGGTAATTACATATGTACCTGCTGTTGATGTATCAACTATTCCGCTAGCTGTTATTGAAAGGGTGACATCTCCATCAACATCATCGGTAGCAGTAACTCCAGGGTCTGTGAAAGTATCTCCAACAGTTAGATTAATCGTAGAAGAACCTAATAATGAAATCACAGGAGGTGTGGTGTCTGTAGTTGCTCCTGCGTTAACCGTAATTGTTCCTGTTACTGCCTGTGATGTTGAAGCTCCTGAAACAGTTAAAGTAAAATTAAACGTGCCTGTTTCGTTGGGAGTACCTTGTATCTGATGTGAACCATT
>JAURBD010000123.1 GCA_030829155.1 Flavobacteriaceae bacterium | reverse complement strand
CGTGAGAAAATAATCAAATTTGCAGGGTGTTATCACGGGCATTCAGATGCTTTTTTAATTCAAGCAGGGAGTGGAGCGGTTACTTTTGGAAGCCCCAGTAGTCCTGGCGTGACTAAAGGAACAGCAAAAGATACGCTTCTTGCACCCTATAACAACCTTGAAGCTGTAGCCCAACTCTTTAGTGAATATCCGCATGAAATTGCAGCCATTATTATTGAACCTGTAGCGGGAAATATGGGTTGTATTCCTCCTAATGCTGGTTTTTTAGAAGGCTTAAGATCCCTTTGTGATCAGTATGAGACCCTACTTATTTTTGATGAAGTGATGACAGGATTTCGTTTAGCTAAAGGGGGAGCACAAGAACTTTTAGGGATCAAAGCTGATCTTGTCACTTTTGGAAAAGTTTTGGGCGGAGGCTTACCGGTAGGTGCTTTTGCTGCCAAAAAAGAGATCATGAAACACTTGGCTCCCGACGGACCTGTATATCAAGCGGGAACATTGAGCGGAAACCCACTGGCTATGGCGGCAGGCCTTGCCATGCTTCAAGCTTTAAATGCAGATTCGGATATTTTCGATCGTCTCGCACTTAAAACAGAACACCTACATGAGGGTTTAGAGGCAGTGTTGAAAACGACTCATATTCCTTATCAGATCAATCGGCTGGGATCCATGATCTCACTTCATTTTACCGATGAAAAAGTTGTTGACTTTGAAACCGCTGCCTCTGGGAATAACGAAAAATTCAATAATTATTTTCACGGGATGCTAAAGGAAGGAATTTACTTACCTCCAAGTGCTTTTGAAAGTTATTTTTTAAATGATGCACTTTCCCATGAGGATATTGATTTTACGATAAATGCTTTTAAAAAAATAATTGATACTATTTAACAAAAAAGGCAAGAATTATCCTGCCTTTTTTGTTTCATCAATTTCGATATAGTCTATGACCTCCATCTTTTCTTTGACGACTTATGAGACGATCTCTTCTATGAGCTTTATGTTTTTGATGCGACTTAATTTTACGCCAAGCGTCATATTGCTCCTCATTTAGAATGGTTTTCATCTGGGATTGCATCGCAATTTGACGATCTATTCGTTCTAAGTGAAGAGTGTAGCGTTCTTCTGCATTTAATTCTCCTCTTTTTTGTTTTGTTTTGGAGAGCTGTTCTCTTTGTTTTTTAATCTCTTCTTTAATTTGGGCTGCTTGCTCTTTACTTAAGTCAAGGGCTAATTGAAGTTTTTTTGCTTGGAGCGTGGCATGCTGTTCCCCAGTAAGTTTAGGTTTGCGGGGATCAGTTTGGGCCTGTCCAATTAAGGGAATCGCTAGGGTCAAAAGGAAATAAATTTTTTTCATAATAAAAAGTTTGTTTCCCTTTTAGATGCTTTACATGCTCAAAAGTTTAAGGCTTAGGATTATTTTAACATTTCAATAAAAAGACCCTCCTCGTTTTTAATGACCTTGATTAGCTCTTTTTGGGATAAACTTTTAATAGAAACGTCCCACTTTTTGTTACTTAGACCCGTTGCTGTTCTAATAGCCATAAGATCAGCTGTCTCCGTTGCTTTAATCAATTGTAGAATCGTTTTTTCTTCCTCAGAAAGCGCAACCGCTTTTTGCTCAGGTTTCATTTGTGGGAAAAATAGTACTTCCTGAATGGAACTGTTGTTTGTCATTAACATAACCAGTCGGTCAATTCCAATTCCGATTCCAGATGTAGGGGGCATCCCATATTCCAATGCTCTAAGAAAATCTTGATCAATGAACATGGCTTCATCATCTCCTTTTTCACTCAAACTGAGTTGGGCTTCGAAGCGTTCTTTTTGATCTATTGGGTCATTCAACTCAGAATAAGCATTGGCCAATTCTTTTCCATTGACCATTAATTCAAAGCGCTCTGTGAGTTTTGAATTGGTTCGATGTTCCTTGGTTAGGGGACTCATGGATTTAGGGTAATCTGTAATGAAAGTGGGTTGGATGTAGTAATGTTCACATTTTTCACCAAAAATTTCATCAATTAGCTTTCCTTCTCCCATAGTATCATCTACTTCAAGATCTAGCTTTTTTGCCGTTTCACGCAGTTGTTCTTCATTCATTTCCGAAACATCAATACCCGTGTGGGTGTGAATAGCTTCCAGAATTGGTACACGAGGATAGGGAGCTTTAAAATTAATTTGATGAGCACCAACCGACACTGATGGGGTACCATGAAGGTCGACAGCAATTTTTTCTAATAAAGTTTCTGTCATTTCCATCATCCAAAAATAATCTTTGTAGGCCACGTACAATTCCATGACCGTAAATTCTGGATTGTGCGTGCGGTCCATCCCTTCATTTCTAAAATCTTTAGCAAATTCAAATACACCTTCAAAGCCACCAACAATAAGTCGTTTCAAGTACAATTCATTTGCAATTCGCAAATATAAGGGTGTATTGAGTGCGTTGTGGTGCGTTACAAAAGGCCTTGCCGTTGCACCCCCAGGAATGGGTTGTAAAATGGGAGTTTCAACTTCCAAATATTCTTTTTCAGTCAAAAAATCACGAATTGTAGTTGTAATTTTAGAGCGTTGTATAAAGGTATTTTTTACTTTAGGGTTTACAATTAAATCCACATAACGTTGGCGATATCTCAATTCGGGATCATTGAATTCATCATAACTGTTACCCTCGGCATCTGTTTTGGGAAGGGGCAAGGGTCGTAAGGCTTTGTTTAATACGGTAAAGCCAGTCACTTTTACCGTTTGTTCCCCAACCATGGTGGTAAATAGAGTCCCTTCGACACCAATAATGTCGCCAATGTCTAGTAACTTTTTATACACTTCATTGTAGTGTGTTTTATCTTCTTCAGTACAAATTTCATCTCGATTAAAATAAACCTGAATTCTTCCGCTACTATCTAGGAGCTCTGCAAAACTTGCTTTCCCTTGAATTCTTCTCGACATCAGCCGACCAGCAAGAATCACTGTTTTTCCTTCAACATAGGTGTCGGGTAAATCTTTAGCATAAAAATTTACTGGAAATTGAGCAGCGGGGTAGGGATTAATACCCAATTTTTTGAGTCCATCAAGTTTTTCTCTGCGTATAAGTTCCTGTTCAGAAAGCTTTGCCATAGGTGAAAATTTCTTGCAAAGATACGTAGACTAAAAAAATCTAAGGAATCAAATTTTATATCTTTGCAAAAGAGTCAATAATCATGGGATTTTTTCGTGTCTTACTAGCTGTCTTTTTTCCACCCCTTTCCGTAATCGATCAGGGCTGTGGTTCTGTACTTATCGTTTTTATATTAACCCTGTGTGGTTGGGTGCCTGGAGTCATTGCTGCTTTAGTGATTTTAAATAATCCACAACGATGGAAGTCAACCTTTTAATTTTTAGATGTCAACTCAAAACAAACAAATTCAAATTATTGAATTAGGCGAGACTCCTTATGAAAAGGCGTTGAATATTCAAGAAGATTTATTCAATAAAGTCATTGCTGTAAAAAGAGCCAACAGACAAAATGAAGTTCATCAAGCAACAAAAAATTATTTGTTGTGGTTGGAACACACTCCGGTATTTACGCTTGGAAAGAGTGGCAAGCAAGAGCATTTGTTATTAGACGAAAAACGATTGAAGGAAAAAGGGATTGAATTCTATGCTACCAATCGAGGGGGAGACATCACTTTTCACGGACCCGGCCAAATTGTAGGCTATCCCATTTTGGATTTGGATAATTTTTTTACTGATATTCATAAATACCTTCGCTTGCTTGAAGAAATGGTGATTTTGACATTGAAAGAGTACGGTATTGTTGGGACGCGCAGCGAAGGAGAAACAGGCGTTTGGCTGGATATAGGAACGCCTTTTGCCAGAAAAATTTGTGCCCTTGGGGTACGTGCCAGTCGTTGGGTGACCATGCATGGATTTGCACTAAACGTCAATACAGATTTGTCTTATTTCGACCATATTATTCCTTGTGGGATACAAGGGAAGGGAGTAAGCTCCTTGGCCAAAGAGTTAGGGAGAGAAGTCGCTCTTGATGAGGTAAAGGCAAAACTCAAATACCACTTTGGAAATCTTTTTGAAGCAGAATGGGAAGCGACACGGATTAGTTAATTTGATAGATTAAAAAACTATCTTCTTCGGATTGCACCACCATTTCAAGGGCTTTATCATCATCAGCGTTCGCTAAGGCTACTTTTGAATTTCCATAAACAGGAAAACCATTTACGGCAGTCCCATTACTATAAAAAGCATATACTTTTTGAGTGTCAAGATCCGTGAGG
>JAURBD010000006.1 GCA_030829155.1 Flavobacteriaceae bacterium | reverse complement strand
GTGGAAGAATAAGAACATCAAATTTATCAAGGTTACGATCATTTAATCGATTCAAATTAATTTGGGTGATGGGATATTTTAATTGTTGCTCGAAAAAATACCAAATTTCTCCATATCTTTGTGGGATGGAATTATCACTCTTGATGAGTCCAACTCTTTTTGGAGGAATAAATTCCATCAAGTTTGATCCTAAATCAATTCCAGCATCGGAAAAACCTGAAGCAAGAGGTATTAGGGTTTGGTTATTTCCTAAAGCAAGGTTTCGGATTTTTTCATCAAACTCTTCAATGGTTTTATTTTCACCTTTTAATATAAAAAGACTTCCCTCAGACCAACGTTTTCCTCCATTTACAAGGGGTTTTAGGTTATATCGAACTCTAATTTTTTCTTTCAGTAATGCTGCTAAAAACTTTCCATCTTTATAACTTCTCCACCCTGTTGCATATGCATATGCTTTCGTTTCTGGAGGTGTAACAATTGTTTCTTCTTTAAATGGAATGGTGTTTGAAACTTTTTGTTGACTTGCAACTGCTTTTAGTCCATGTGCATAAGGCAAAGACCAAGAGGTTATGTCATAAGTTACAGAATCTGAAAGTTGAGTTTTGGGTTCAAATAAAGCTTGAATCAGTTTTCCTTTTTTACCACCACCATTTAATATAAGGGCATCGGGACCAAAAGAAACAGTAGTGTTTTTTTGTTTTTCATAATCCCATCCTTTGACATTTAATTTAGTTTTTGGATGCTCATAAGGGATGTGATGTATGTCCAATAATCTTGTGAGACTGGCTATTTTATCAAATTCTCCCTTTAAAGCGTAAGTAGCATATTTTACTTTATCGTTTTGAAAATATTTTTTGAATTCATCATTAATAAGTTTTGAATTATTACTTGCGGCTTCAACGGTTGAAAGACCCGTGGTGTAGTGATGTGCAATACGATCTTTTAACGTTAAATTATCTCCAATATTGTTTTTTATACTCAATCCTGCTTGACCACTTCCCCCTTGTTCATATGTCATTCCAATTGCTCCAAGAAACATGGGGTAAGTATCTCCGTATCCTGGATACAGAAGATCAAAAACTTCTTTACTAAAGTACGACCACCCTTCTTTATCAAAATAACGGGCATGATTTTTTCCAATTGTATATTGAAATTCTCTTTGAAAATCTGTAATGATTTCATGTAAAGGTTCTACTGCTGGAGCAAAATAATAGGGACTATCTACTCCTTGTTCATGGAAGTCAACATGAATATGTGGATACCATTCATGGTATTTTTTTAAACGCTGTTTGGTTTCTTTTTGAGTCACCCATGCCCAATCTCTATTGAGATCAAAATAATAGTGGTTGTATCTTCCGCCTGGCCAATCTTCATAATGTTCATCAGCTAAGGGGGAGCTGTCAAAAGGAGTGCTTTTTACTTGGTTATACCAATTTACATAACGGTCACGACCATCGGGATTAATACAGGGATCCATGATTACCACTGTATTTTGTAGCCAATTTGATTTTTTAGATATAAGAGTGTAAATTGTTTTCATTGCAGCTTCTGTACCAACAGCTTCATTCCCATGAACATTATAACTCAACCAAACAATACTTTTTGGTTCCAAAGAAGATGCGACTCCTTTTTTTAAACCGGCCTGAATGAGGTGATTTTCTTTAATTTCTTCAAGATTAGATAAATTTTCTGAACTTGAAATTATTGCCAATTGTAACTCTCTTCCTTCATAAGTTGAACCATAAGACGAAATTTTAACTTGTTCAGAAGCAGAAGCAACTGCATTGAAATATGAAACAACTTTATGATGTCTTGTAAATTGTGTCCCCAATTCGTATCCCAGAAACTCACTAGGAGAAGGAATGTTTTGGGAAATCAAAGAAGTTGATATTAGGGCTGTAAGTAAGTTTAGAACTAAATTTTTCATGTATAAATTATTTCGCGAACGTAAAGATAAAATTAATCCTATATTTTTATATTTACTTGATAAGGAATATCTTTACAATACCAAAATGCTTTATGCGGTCTCAACAAATTTCTTATCGAAAATCAGGATATGTTTCCAAAATCATATGCGATCTTTTTGAGGGAAATAAACCATTAAGTCAATTTTATGGAGAAACTCCTGAAATTAAAAATTTTCAAAAACAATTTACAGAAAAACAAAAGACTTTTACAGAAAATAAAAGAATAACATTGGTCGATGCACTCAAAAGACAATATGATACTCTTTTATTGAAAGATAGCCCAGTTTATCAGAATATCAAAAGTATTTCTTTGAACAATACTTTTACAATTACGACAGGACACCAGCTCAATTTAATGACAGGTCCTTTGTACTTTTTATATAAAATTATAAGCACTCTTAATTTGTGTAAAAAGTTAAAAATAGCTTATCCAAAATATAATTTTGTTCCAATTTATTGGATGGCAACTGAGGATCATGATTTTGAAGAAATTTCTTTTTTTAATTTTAAGTCTAAGAATTTCAAATGGAATCAAAATAAAGGAGGAGCAGTAGGAAAATTTTCCCTAGATGGTATTGAATCTTTGTTTTCTGTTTTTGAAAAAAATTTAGGCACTACTTCGACTGCCATAGAACTAAAAGAATTGATACAGGGAAGTTACTTGTCCTCAAAAACTCTTGCAGAAGCAACCCGAAAGCTTGTTCATAAGTTATTTGAATCAGAAGGTTTAGTTATTCTTGATGGAGATGATCGTGCTTTGAAAATGGAATTTGTACCCAAAATAAAGGAAGAATTACAGTCAAGAAGTTGTGAGTTTCATGTCAATAAATCAATAAGTAAAATTCAATCAGATTACGATTCTTCATATGTTCCACAAGTAAATCCTCGAAAAATCAACCTATTTTATCTTACTGAAAACGATCGATTACGAATTATTCAAACAGAAAAGGGTTTTGCTGATGCAGATTCAAACCTTTCATGGACACGAGAAGAATTATTACAAGAGGTCGAGAATACCCCAGAACGATTTTCTCCTAATGTATTGATGCGCCCATTGTATCAAGAAACTGTTTTACCTAATCTGTGTTATGTAGGAGGGGGTGGAGAGTTGGCTTATTGGTTAGAACTCAAGTCTTATTTTGAATCTCAAAAAGTTTTATTTCCAATTTTGTTGCACAGAAATGCAGCAGTTTTAGTATCCAAGAAAATTGCTAAAAAAATGCAAAACATTCAGTTGAATCCATTGGATGTTTTTCTAAAGCGTTCTTTATTGATTAATAAAAAAGTTCGACAAATCAGTAATATTGATTTGGATCTTCGATTTTTAAAGAAAACTTTAGAAAAGCAATTCGATTTATTAGAAAAATTGGTAATCCAGACAGATGCTTCTTTTGAAGGAGCAGTAAAAGCTCAGAAAAAGAAGCAATTTAAGGGTATTGATTACTTGGAAAAAAGATTGTTAAAAGCTCAGAAGCGAAAACTAAAAGATCAAGTGCAGAGGCTAATAATACTTCACGATTCACTTTTTCCAAATGAAAAATTACAAGAGCGAACAGTTAATTTTTCAGAGTTTTATCTTGAATATGGAGGTGAATTATTGTCTATTTTATCCCAAAATCTCGATCCTTTATCTTTGAAATTTGATTGGATTATTCTAGAATAATTCTTTTACTAAAAAACCGTTAGAGCTTTTATTGAACGAAGATTAAATTGTATTTTTGTGTATGGAAGAAAAAGTGCTCATATTAGACTTCGGTTCTCAATACACTCAATTAATTGCAAGGCGCATCCGAGAGTTATTTATTTACTGTGAAATTCATCCTTACAATAACCCCCCCAAAGATTTAAAACCTTTCAAAGCAATAATCTTGTCGGGATCTCCTTATTCTGTTCGTTCAGAAGATGCCCCTCATCCTGATTTATCAGAAATTAGAGGCAATATTCCTTTATTGGCAGTCTGTTATGGAGCACAGTATTTAGCACATTTTTCAGGCGGTAAAGTTAGCCCATCCAATATAAGGGAGTATGGTCGCGCCAATTTATCTTACGTTGCTCCAGATGAGGTTTTTTTTAAGTCAATTGAGTCAGGAAGTCAAGTTTGGATGAGTCACAGTGATACAATTAAAGAGCTTCCAAAAGGTGGCATTCGTTTAGCAAGTACTGCAGATGTTGAAAACGCAGCTTATCGAATAGAAGGAGAAGATACCTACGCAATACAGTTTCATCCAGAGGTTTATCATACCACCGATGGAAAACAGTTACTCTGTAATTTTTTAGTAGATATTGCCCGAGTAAAACAAGACTGGACACCAGATTCTTTTGTTTCGATGACTTTAGAATCTCTCAGAAAACAAATTGGAAAAGAAAAAGTAATCCTCGGTTTATCTGGAGGTGTTGACTCTACTGTTGCTGCTGTTTTATTGCACCAGGCTATTGGAAGTCAATTGACTTGTATTTTTGTAAATAACGGTCTTCTTCGAAAAGACGAATTTCCGAGTGTGTTAGAACAATATAAGGGGATGGGACTCAATGTTAAGGGGGTAGATGCATCAAAACGTTTTCTTGACAAACTAGAGGGTATATCTGACCCTGAAGCTAAACGAAAAGCTATTGGAAATACTTTCATTGATGTTTTTGATGACGAATCTAAATTAATACAAGGAGCGACATGGCTTGCCCAAGGAACAATATATCCCGATGTGATAGAATCCATTTCAGTAAATGGCCCTTCTGCTACGATTAAATCCCATCACAATGTGGGAGGTTTACCGGATTATATGAAATTAAAAATTGTTGAGCCTTTGCGTATGCTTTTCAAAGATGAGGTAAGACGTGTAGGTACCAGTTTAGGTATTGACTCAGAATTGATAGGAAGACATCCTTTCCCAGGACCTGGATTAGCAATTCGTATCTTAGGTGATATTACCCAAGAAAAGGTAAGCATGTTGCAAGAAGTTGATTCGATTTTTATTAATGGACTTAAAAGTAATGGTCTGTATAATCAAGTTTGGCAGGCAGGTGCTATTTTACTTCCCGTGAACAGTGTGGGAGTAATGGGAGATGAACGCACCTATGAAAAATGTGTTGCACTTCGAGCTGTTACTTCTACAGATGGAATGACTGCTGATTGGGTAAATTTACCTTATGAGTTTTTACAAAAAACATCAAATGAAATAATTAATCGTGTTAAGGGAGTGAATAGAGTTGTTTATGATATCAGTTCAAAACCTCCTGCAACTATTGAATGGGAATAACAGAAACAGTATCCAAATGAGTATTAGGCAATTTTTATTTTCTCTACTTTTTTTTATCACTTTGAGTGTAGCTACTCAGGTTGATCCTAATTCTTTTAAAAACCATAAAGTAAAAAAGAATGAAACTTTATATGGATTAGCTCGAAAGTATGATATTCAAATTGAGCAAATTTATCAATACAATCCTCTCATCAAAAAAATCGGATTGAAGAAAAGAATGATTCTTCAAATCCCTGTTTATTCAAAACCAAAACCCATTACCAAAGCCAGTTTGCACGACACATTAACGATGTACTTGGTTCAGCCTAAGGAAACAAAATGGCGATTGGCTTATCGATATGGAATTACAGTTCAAAAGTTAGAACAATATAATCCCGAGATTGTATCTGGACTCAAGATAGGGCAAGAAATTATTGTTCCCAAACGTACTGAAGATCAAACCCTAGCCTTAGAAAAAGAATTTAATTATTACAAGGTAAAGCCCAAAGAAGGTTTTTATCGTTTGGAGAAAAAATTAGGAGTAGTTGCTTCTGATTTAATTGAATTAAACCCGCTTCTCAAGACAAATGGACTTCAGGCTGGAATGATTTTAAAGATTCCTTTAGAGCTTACGGGAGATCTTAAAATTGAAAATGATCTTTTGATCGAAAAAAACAATTTACGCGATTCTATTCCTCCAGAATCCAAAATTACCTTAGGTCTCTTATTGCCTTTTAAATCAAACCAAATAGAGTTTGATTCGATTGAGAATACCAAAATAAAATTAAAGACTCGTAACCTACATACCATTGCATTAAATTTTTATTCCGGAGTAATAATGGCAGTTGAAGAAGCTGGGCGATTGGGTATCGAGGTTGTACTAAATGTTATTGATACCCAAAACGACAAACAATATTTAAAACAAAAGTTGAATAGCCTGTATTGGTCAGAAAATGATGTGACAATTGGTCCATTAATCCCATCCAACTTCGATATTTTATCTCTTCAGGACAGCTTAAAACTGATTCCTATGATTGCCCCTCTTTCTTCTAACCCTGTAATTAATCGTCCTAACGTATATCAATCCATAACTGCTCCCGAGTTATTAAGAGATAAAATGTTTGACTATCTAGATACTGTAATTGACTCAACACAAAATGTTTTGATTGTTGCTGATTCTTTAAACTATGACACAGAAAAAAAGTTGTTGAACCGTTATCCTTTTGCTCAAATGTTACGTCCTGAACCAAGTGGATACGTTGTTCCTGACTTAATAGATTCTTTATTGGTAGATTCTTTAATAAATAAAGTAATCTTTGAATCGCAAAACCTGGGACTCATAGCCAGTGTGACTTCACTTCTCAACTCTCAGGTTTCTATGGAACGAGATGTTCAACTGTTTACAACTTATAGGTCTAACGCTTATGATAATTCTAATATTTCAAAAAAACAATTAGGGAATTTAAGATTTACTTTTACGGCCGGTGCTTTTTCTGATGAGAGTAAGAGAACCAAAGTGTTTGATTCTCTTTATCTAAGTTCTTTTGGAAATCTACCTAATCGAGAAGCCTTACGTGGCTATGATTTAACTTTAGATGTTATTTTACGATGGGCACATCAGAATCAATTGAGTTCATCTGCTCTAGGGGAAACAGAGTATATCGAAAGTCGCTTTGATTATGTTCCTCATAAAGATCAAGGGTATCATAACCGAGCATATTTTTTATTGGAACACAAGGGTTATGAAATTTTAGAAATTAAGAAATAAGGTTAAGTTCTCTATTTATTTCAATAGTTTTTGTAATTTTAAGCCCGGTAAATTATTAACACTAACTCTTTATAACCGGATGTCAAATACCAAATATATTTTTGTTACCGGAGGAGTTACTTCTTCCCTCGGAAAGGGAATTATTGCTGCTTCTTTAGCCAAGCTTTTACAAGCTCAAAAGTATCGCGTAACAATTCAAAAGTTTGACCCTTATATTAATGTTGACCCTGGTACGCTAAACCCTTATGAACATGGTGAATGTTTTGTGACAGATGATGGTGCTGAAACGGATTTAGATCTAGGGCATTATGAACGTTTTTTGAATGTATCTACTTCTCAAGCCAATAATGTAACTACAGGAAGGGTGTATCAGAGTGTGATTGAAAAAGAACGGAAAGGAGTTTTTCTAGGAAAAACAGTACAAGTCGTACCTCATATAACGAACGAAATAAAGGAACGAATGTGTCTTCTTGGCGAATCGGGAGAGTATGATATTATAATTACTGAAATCGGCGGAACTGTTGGAGATATTGAATCTCTTCCATATGTTGAAGCAGTACGTCAATTGATTTGGGAGTTTGGAGACGAAAATGCAATGGTAATTCACTTAACATTAGTCCCTTTTTTATCTGCTGCAGGGGAATTGAAAACCAAACCAACTCAACATTCAGTAAAAACACTAATGGAGAGTGGGGTAAAAGCTAATGTTTTGGTTTGTAGAACAGAACATCATATTTCAGACGAAATCCGAAGAAAACTTGCCTTATTTTGTAACGTCAAACAAGAAGCTGTTATTGAATCAATAGATGCAGAAACAATCTATGATGTTCCTCTATTTATGCTGGACGAAGGATTGGATAAAGTTGTTTTAAATACTTTAAATCTGGAAAGTAAACCTATTGATCTGGTTTATTGGAAAGAATTTTTACAAAAGCATAAAAACCCAAAACAACAAATAAAAATCGGATTGATAGGGAAATATGTAGAACTACAAGACTCTTATAAATCAATTCTAGAATCTTTAACACACGCTGGTGCTTCGAATGAAGTTAAGGTTGTCGTTGAATCCATACATTCTGAATTTTTATCTGCCTCGAATGTTTCAGAAAAACTTAAAAATATTGATGGAGTCATTGTGGCTCCTGGTTTTGGGGATCGTGGAATTGAAGGAAAAATTGATGCTGTTCGATATGTAAGAGAAAATAAGATACCTTTTTTTGGAATTTGTTTGGGAATGCAAATGGCAGTCATTGAAAACGCAAGAAATGTAATGGGCTTAAAAAACGCAAATTCTATCGAAATGGATCCCGAATGTTTGGAGCCAGTTATTTCAATAATGGAAAATCAAAAAGTTATTACCGAAATGGGAGGTACTATGCGATTAGGCTCTTGGGACTGTGATTTGGTTTCAGGTTCTTTGGCTCATGAAGCATATGGTCAAAATTCCATTTCTGAACGTCATCGCCACCGTTATGAATACAATGAACATTACAGGGAGAAAATAGAAGCTTCAGGATTAAAAGCTACCGGTGTTAACCCAAAGACAGGATTAGTTGAAGTGGTTGAAAATCCTAGCCATCCCTGGTTTGTAGGTGTTCAATATCACCCTGAATATAAAAGCACGGTACTTAATCCACATCCACTGTTTGTGGATTTTGTAAAAGCAAGTTTGAAACACAATCATTCAAAATAAAGTCAATAATTGACTTAATAAATTATGGAAAATAAAAAATTTGATCCCTGGCAATTTGTAGGATTTTTCTTGATAGCACTTATTCTTACATGGATGTTGAATAATCAACAGCCAATAGAAGAAGTTGCGCTGGATACCACAAAACAAACGGAAGCTTCAACTAATTCAGCTTCTGAGGGTTATTTAGGAATTGTTTTGAATGATTCTCTTCAAGATCAACAAATGAAAGCGGCTTATGGTTCATTTTCAAACTTATTTCAAGTAAATAAATCCGTAGATCTCGCTTTAGAAAATGAAAAATTATCTATTGTTTTTTCTTCTAAAGGAGCTCAAATATCAAATTTATTTTTAAAAGAATTCAACAATTATAAGCGGGATACTTTATATCTAGTAAAAGAAAACCAAAATTTTAATTATAGTTTTTCGACTTCTGATGGTAGGATTTTAAATACAGTTGATTTTTATTTCACACCAAAAGTCACTAATCGAAACGGAAACCAAATTTTAACTTTCACAGCATCAGTTAGCTCATCTCAGTTTATTGTTTTTGAATATAAAATCAATGCTGATAGTTATATTATTGATTTTTCTATTCGCTCGGAGGGTATGTCTCGTTTGATGAATACTCGTGAACAACAAAATATTAGTTGGGATTTAAAAGCTTTTAGAAACTCCAAAAGTATTGAATATGAAAATCGTTATCATGAATTGACTTATTCTTTTGATGACAATAAAATTGATTACCTATCCGTGTCCTCTTCAGATGAAGAAGAAAACAGCGATGTGCATTGGATTGCTTTTAAACAACATTTTTTTAATTCCATTTTGATTCCTGAAAAATCTTTTGATAGTGTTCGTTTCACTTCAGAAAATTTGTTAGATTCCGATATTGTAGATCAACAGTTTACTAAAAAATATCATGCTGAAATTCCCGTAATTGCTACCGGAGAAATATTCCAAAACTTTCAATGGTATTTTGGACCAACAGAATACAAGACTTTGGCACGATACAATTTAGGAATTGAAGAATCTATTGATTTTGGCTGGGGAATTTTTGGTTGGATAAACAAATATATTTTTGTCCCGACCTTTAATTTCTTAAGTTCTTTTTTACCCTACGGAATTGCTATCATCATAATGACTGTGCTCGTTCGATTGGTCATGTCACCGGTAACTTACAAGTCTTACGTTTCTCAAATCAAAATGAAGGTTTTGAAACCTGAAGTAGATGTGATTTCAGAAAAGTATAAAGATGATTCTGTAAAACGACAGCAAGAAACCATGGCTTTATACAGCAAAGCTGGTGCAAATCCTATGTCAGGTTGCCTACCTGCTCTGATTCAGCTTCCAGTTTTCTATGCTTTGTTCAGTTTCTTTCCTGTTGCTTTTGCCTTGCGTCAAAAAAGCTTTTTGTGGGCAGATGATTTATCATCCTATGATTCTGTTCTTGAATTAGGCTTTAATATTCCTTTTTATGGAGACCACATCAGTTTATTTCCAATTTTAGCTTCTGTAGCGATATTCTTTTATACCATGATGACCGCAGGACAACAATCTACTCCTCAACAACCTGGAATGCCCAACATGAAGGTTATTATGTACATCATGCCGTTTATGATGCTTGTATTTTTTAATAATTATGCAAGTGGATTGAGTTTGTATTATTTTGTTTCTAACGTGCTTACAATTATTTTAATGCTTGTTATTAAAAACTTTATTGTTGATGATGAAAAGATTTTCGCAAAAATAGAGGAGAACAAAAAGAAGCCAAAGAAAAAAAGTGGTTTCTCTGCTCGTTTGCAACAAGCAATGGAACAGGCAGAGCAACAAAAAAAAGCCAGAGGAAAACGCTAGTTTAAAGCAATGCATATTTAGGTTAATTGTATCGATTCAATTATCTAACTTTGTTTTATGAAAAAGAAAGTTGTTGTGGGTCTTTCTGGAGGTGTTGATTCAAGTGTTGCCGCATACTTATTGAAAAAAAAAGGGTATGAGGTAATTGCACTTTTCATGAAAAATTGGCACGATGAAAGTGTGACACTATCCGATGAGTGTCCCTGGTTAGAAGATAGTAATGATGCGATGATCGTTGCTGATAAACTAGGTATTCCTTTTCAAACTGTAGATTTAAGTGTTGCGTATAAAGATCGTATTGTTGACTATATGTTTGATGAGTACAAAAAAGGAAGGACGCCAAATCCAGATGTTTTGTGTAACCGTGAAATCAAGTTCACACTTTTTATGGATATTGCTTTTTCTTTAGGTGCTGATTTTGTAGCCACGGGTCATTATTGTCGAAGAGATGTTAAGGTCGATTCTGAGGGCAAGTCTAATTATCGTTTACTGAGCGGTTGCGATTTGAATAAAGATCAATCCTATTTTTTATGTCAATTAACTCAGGAACAACTTTCAAAGGCTTTATTCCCTTTAGGTGAGTTACAAAAATCAGAAGTTAGACTAATTGCTTCTGATCAAGATCTTGTTACAGCTCACAAAAAAGACTCTCAAGGGCTCTGTTTTATTGGTAAAGTTAGTTTACCTGATTTTTTACAGCAAAAACTTCAAGCTAAATCTGGAGAGATTATTGAGATAGATAAAAGTTACGAGGGATATCAAAATCAGCAAATCAATTTTTCTTCACAAAAAGAACGACTAATCTTTCACACTACAAAAAAGAATTATAGCCCAACCGACGGTAATGTAGTAGGTCAGCATCAAGGCGCTCATTTTTTTACCAAAGGGCAGAGAAAAGGATTAGGAATAGGAGGAACCCCAGAACCCTTATTTGTTATCGATACAGATGTAGAGGAGAATATTATTTATACTGGGCAAGGAAAAGATCATCCTGGTCTACTTCGCCGAGGTTTGATCGTTGCAACGGATGAGATTCATTGGGTCAGAGAAGACCTTCAATTAGCTATTGGAGATATGCTAAAGGTTGATGCACGAATTCGTTATCGTCAACCCCTAGAACCAGCAACTCTGTATAATGAAGCAACCGGACTTTATGTACTTTTTGATAAGCCTCAAACTGCTATTAGTGAAGGGCAATTTGTGGCTTGGTATATTGATGATGAGCTCTTGGGATCCGGAGTTATTTCTTAAGTACTCACCGTTTTTCTCTCGTGTACTTCATCAAAATTTAAAAGAACTTGATTGTGAAGAATATCCTGAAATGTTTCCTCTTTTCGGATCAAATGGGCTTCATTGTTGATCCATAAAACTTCCGCTGGGCGGTACCTTGAATTATAGTTACTAGCCATGGTTTGACAATAAGCTCCCGCATTTTTGAATACTAAGAAATCTCCTTCGTTAATTTCAGAAATCTTTCGGTTACTTCCAAAGGTGTCCGTTTCACAAATATAGCCTACAACAGAATAAAAACGTTCTCTACCTTTAGGGTTTGAAATGTTCTTTATTTCATGATGGGATCCATAAAACATTGGACGTATTAGATGATTAAAACCACTGTCGATTTGAGCAAAAACTGTTGAAGTAGTTTGCTTTATCACATTTACTTTCGAAATAAAATATCCAGCTTCGCTTACAAGATATTTTCCAGGCTCAAATGCTAAGGTTAGTTCTTTCCCATAATCTGCACAAAATTGATTAAATCTCCCAGTTAATCTTTCCCCTAGTTCTTCAATATTGGTCTCTATATCTCCTTTTTTATAAGGAACCTTAAATCCAGATCCAAAATCAATAAAACTTAGATTTTTGAAATTTTTTGCTGTTTCAAATAAAATTTCAGAAGCATGAAGAAATACATCAATATCTAAAATATCACTCCCAGTATGCATGTGAATCCCGTTTATGTTCATTTTAGTGTTTTCGGTTATCCTAAGTAAATGTGGAATTTGATGAATAGATATGCCAAATTTAGAATCTATGTGTCCCACCGATATGTTGCTGTTTCCTCCTGCCATTACATGGGGATTGATTCTTATACAAACAGGTGTATTTGGGTATTTACTTCCAAACTGTTCAAGTATTGATAAGTTGTCAATATTTATTTGAACTCCATAATCCGCTACTTCCTCAATTTCAGCTAAAGAAACACCATTGGGAGTGTAGATAATTGAACTTGGCTTAAAACCCGCCTCAAGCCCTAGACGTACTTCTTGAATGGAAACTGTGTCCAATCCAGCTCCCAACTTTTGAATGTAACTCAAAATTGATATGTTAGAAAGTGCTTTTGTGGCGTAGTTCAGCCTTAGGTTTTTTACTCCACTGAAAGCATTGCTAAGACGCCTGTATTGAAACTCTATTTTCTCAGCATCGTAAACATATAGTGGTCCTCCAAATTCATTTGCTATCGATTGTAAATCTGCCTGGTTCATACGGTACAATTTTCATCAAAAGTAAGAACTATTTCTATTCTTTTGTATGCTTTAGAAAAATTGATTAAAAATATAAAATAATGTTGCATATACAACAAAATACTTTTTAACTGGATTCAATTTAATTGATTTAACTTCTCTATTTTTGTGCTCATAAATTATTAGAATAATGAATTTACACGAATATCAAGGAAAAGAGATTTTATCGAGCTATGGTGTAGCGATACAAAGAGGTGTTGTTGCTCAAACCCCTGAAGAAGCTGTAGCCGCCGCCAAAAAAATTACTAACGAAACGGGTTCAGGATGGCATGTTATTAAAGCTCAAATTCACGCTGGTGGTCGTGGTAAAGGTGGTGGTGTAAAAATTGCTAAAAATCTTGAAGAAGTTTCTTCAATAGCCAATCAAATTATAGGAATGCAATTAATTACTCCTCAAACACCTCCAGAAGGGAAACCTGTTCATCAAGTTTTAATAGCTGAAGATGTTTATTATCCCGGTGCAAGCGAAATCAGTGAATTTTATGTTTCAGTATTATTAAACCGTGCAACTGGGAAAAACATGATTATGTATTCAACAGAGGGGGGAATGGATATTGAAACTGTAGCTGAAGAAACTCCACATTTGATTTTTACAGAAGAAATTGATCCAGCCACTGGAATGATGCCTTTTCAAGCTCGTAAAATTGCATTCAATCTAGGATTAAGTGGTCAATCTTTTAAAGAAATGACCAAATTTATTTCATCTTTATATACAGCATATGTTAAATCAGATTCTTCTTTATTTGAAATTAATCCAGTTTTAAAAACTTCAGATGATAAAATTTTAGCCGTTGATGCTAAAGTTTCTATTGACGATAATGCATTATTTCGTCACAAAGATTACACAGCACTACGAGATATCAGAGAAGAAAACCCGATTGAGGTTGAAGCTGGAGAAGTAGGATTAAATTATGTTGACTTAGATGGAAACGTCGGTTGTATGGTCAATGGAGCAGGGTTAGCCATGGCAACTATGGATTTGATTAAACAAGCTGGTGGAGATCCCGCAAACTTTCTTGATGTTGGAGGGACTGCAGATGCTGCTCGAGTTGAAACTGCGTTTCGTCTAATTTTAAAAGATCCAAACGTAAAGGCTATTTTGATTAATATTTTTGGAGGTATAGTTCGATGCGATCGAGTAGCTCAAGGGATTGTTGATGCCTATAAGAATCTGGGTGATGCTATTAATGTCCCGATTATTGTTCGTCTTCAAGGTACTAATGCAGATATCGCAAAAGAATTGATCGATAGCTCTGGGCTTAATGTTCTTTCAGCAACCGCCTTCCAAGAAGCAGCTGATAAGGTCCAAGAAGCTATTAAGTAAGACAATATGTCATCTTTTTATTGAATTTTAACGACATTATGTCATTTATTTTGAATTGGTATTTTATTTGAACAGAACAGTTTGAATATTAACCTTAAAAATAATATGATATGAATTTAGTTAAAAGAAACTACCGAATTACCCCATCTTTTTTTGATCAGTTAATTTATAATGAATTGGGACGTCAAAAAGATTCAATGGAGAAACAGCCCGCTACTAATATTTCAGAAAGCGAGACCCAATTTTTATTAGAAATAGCAGTACCAGGGAAATCTAAAAGTGATTTTAAAATTGAGATAAATAAAGAAATACTTACAATTGGTCTTGAAAGCGAGAATGAGATTGCTGAAAATGACCCTCTGTATTACAAAAAGGAATTCGATTATTCCTCATTTCAAAGGTCATTTACTTTGCCTGATAGCGTTGCTGTTGATCAAATAGATGCACGTTACACCGATGGTGTTTTGAAATTAGTTCTTCCCAAAAAGAAAGAAAGTTTACCACAACCAAAAAAATGGATTAAAGTAAAATAATTTCAAACATTTTTTTAATAAAAAACGGCTCTTTCTGGAGCCGTTTTTTGTGTCATAAATTATTGGAAGTCTACTCTTTCAATGGAGCAGATGCTTGTTTATATTGACTGAGTGTTACAATCTTCTGGTTGATGATGTAGTAACTCTCATGAATATAATATTTTTCAACAGATCCATCTTTTTTTGGTGAACTGATACTAAAACCCGCTTGCACATGTTCTCCTCCCCTTGATGGATCGATGTCCACAGAGTATGCATAGTCAAAAGTCCAGCTTACATCTGAATCATCAGCTTCCATAGAAGCTTTAAACTCATTGAAACTTGAGGATAATTTCCCATTCCAATCAGTTACTTTTACTGTATCAACGAAATGACTTCTCATTGATTCGTAGTCTTTTGCAGCCCACAGTTTGTCTACAGCGATAACGTGATCGATAGCCTCTTGAGTTCCTAAATGCCACTTTAAGTCTTGTATTTCTGGGTTTGGATGAAACCCAATCATACGCTCTTTAACTTCAGTTGTTGATGTTGTTGTGCAAGAACTCAATACGAGAGCAATTGCAAATAGTTTAATTAAATTTTTCATTAGATATAATTATAGTTTACTCGCAAGATATAATTTAAGTTGCTATTTACAATCAACACCTGTAACATCTTTCTAGTTTTTAAATTTAAAAGGTTTAGGCATATATTTTCTTCCAGAAATTTTTCTTTTCAATGGTAGTAGCTGTAATGAATCCCGAAAAAAGTGCACCTCCAATCCCAGCAGTAACAATATCCTGTCCTGTCAAATATAAACCTTTTATAGGTGTCCTTGGGCTTAAAAAACTTTGTTGATATCTTTCTGGACTGTGATCCAAACCATAAAGTTCTCCTTTTTCATAGTTTACAAAATGTTTTGTTGTTAGAGGAGTGGATAATTCATAACAGTCTATTTGATTCCTGAGGTGCGGAAATAATTCAAACAAATGTTCGAGTAATCGTTGAGCAAATTTTTCTTTAAAGGCTTCATAGCTCTTTCCTCTTTTCATCCATTTGCTGCCTTCCCATTGATGAAAACTTTTGAATGGAAGTAATGTGATGATGTCTATCGTACTTTTGTTGGGGTATCTTTCTGACCAACTTGGATCTTTAGAAGACGGAAAAGAAATATAAACAACGGGAAAAGGTTCATTGTGGTCTTTTAAAAATCGACTTACACAATCATCGTGATCGAGATCATCAGGATAAATCCATAAATTCTTTTTGGGTAACTTTAATTCCTCTGGAGTTCCATTTAAACCAATATATAAACAACCATGGGCTACAGATGGTTTTACTTTTGTAAGTTGTTCAGATAAGATTTTACTAAACTTATTTTCTTTTGAAATTAATTTTTTGAAGGTATTAATTACTCCAACACCACTAATGATTATAGGAGCATAAAAACATTTATCATCACTCATTTTCACTCCAATTGCTCTTTCTTTTTTAGTAATAATCTCTTTCACTTCAGCATTAATTAAGATGGTTCCTTTTGCCGATTCGATGACAGGGGCTATCGTTTTTACTATTTGTGATGACCCTCCAACAGGGAAACTTCCTCCACCAAAATAATGTTTTACTACCGATGCGTGCATTGCAAAACTGCTTTGTTTTGGTGGAAGTCCATAATCTCCATATTGACCGCATAAAACTTTTATGAGTTCCTCATTTTCAGTTAAAGACCGCAAAACTTCATAAGTTGTTCTGTTGGAAAATTCTTGGTAGGGTTTTTTTAGCATGCCTCCGACAATATTTCCGATGAATTTAGGGAGTGCTTTGTTGATGTAAAACTTCCCCATGGCTTTATTGGCCTTAAATACCAAATTAATATAATCTTCAATTGCTTTTTTTTCCCTGGGAAAGTATTGGGTTAATTGATCTTTGAAGGCATCAACTCCTTTTACAAAATTAAATTTTTTATCTCCTATAATAATTTGATCGTATACCTCGCCCATATCTGCCCACAACAATTTCCCGTTAGAGATGTAATCAAACATTTTTCTTAGGGCACTGTTCTCTTTTTGAACTTCACCGATATAATGAATTCCAACATCCCATTCATAGCCTTTTCTCTTGAAAACATGAGTGAAACCCCCAGCAGTATAATGTCGTTCAAGAAGTAAGACCTTTTTTCCTTCTTTAGCCAAAAATGCGGCACTAGTTAAACTTCCCATTCCAGTTCCAATGATTACTGCGTCGTATTGTTTTTCGAGTTGGTGAGGTTTTTTATAGGATTGGATCATTAGTAGTTATTTATGTTCTTTAAAGCTACAGATTTTAATGTATACTTTTTCTTTTAACCAATAAAAAACAACTGAAAATCTTCCGTAAATAGGAAAGCTACTAAATATTAGATAGATTCATTAACTCTTTGTTTCCAGGTTTTTAAACCATAAAAAGATAGAGTGAAGTAAAGCAAGGTAAGCACAAAATATATGTAAAGCTCCTTGTTAAGATACAAACCTAAAGTAACCCCATTGATTATTATCCAATAATACCATCCACTCAATATTTTCTTTGCTTCCAAATAACTTGCAATAAAACTGAATATGGTTGTAAATGCGTCCAAATAGGGATTACTGGCATCCGTATAAGTATTTAAAACGTAACCTAAACAAAGAGCACAAATAGTTCCGATCAAAAAATAAGTTAGGTGATTATTTTTGGAAACATCAATTACAGGAAGTTCAATTGATTTTTTTTTAGTAGTCCATAGTTGATAACCGTATATTCCTATGATGACATAATATAAATACAGAATAGACTCTGCATAGAGTCCGATTCTGTAGAATAAAAAAATACTTAATAGTGATCCTAAAATCCCAAAAAACCAACAATTAATATTTTCCTTAATCAATAAAATCAAAAAAATAATACTCAATCCTACTGAAAATATTTCAAGCAATAAATTCATTCAATAAAAATAAAATTTCTATGATTATTCCAGAAGGATTGCTGCTGTTTTATTTCCGATTACAGAACCTATGGCAATTCCCATTCCACCCAAACGCACACCTACAGCAATTCTTGCGGAATGGCGTTTGATTAGTGGAAGTTTATTTGGTCCAAAAGCCATTATTCCAGACCATTCTTTTTCTATTTCAAAAGGAGAGTTGGGTAAAATGTATTTTTTCAAATCTTCGATTAGTACTTTTTTTATTTCAGCATTGACACCAAAAATTGAAGTATTTTCTTTTTTTAAATCCAACTGCCTTCCTCCGCCAATAAGAATACGGTTGTCGACATTTCGGAAATAATGATACCCTTTGTGGTAATGAAAAGATCCTTTAATTTTTAAATTTGAAATGGGTTTTGTTATCAAAACCATTCCTCTTCCAGGATTAATATCTTCTTTTGGAAACCAATTTTTACTGAATGCATTGTTACAAATCGCAAGCTTTTGAGTTTTAATTTCTGTTTGATTCCCACCATTTTGAACTTGAAGCACTATGCCATCACTTTGTTCTTTGAAGTTTTTAATATTTGAAGAGGTGAATAGAGCAATCCCTTTTTCACGAACTTTCTCATGCAAATACCACATCATTTTACCGGTGTCAATAGTACCTTCTAATTTGTTTTTTAATAATGTATTTACTTTATCATTGGCAAAGCCATTGCTTTTAATATGTTTATTTTCTTGTGAAAATATGTTCTGATTGAAAATAGGATAAAGTAATGTATTAATTTCGTTAATTCGAGTTTCAATTTTATCTGTAGCCTTCATGAACAACTCATACCCTCCATCTTCTTGATAAGAGATTTTTTCGTCTCCCAAGGTATTTCTTAAAATATGCAAGCCATCAGATCTTAATTTCACTAAGAATTTTACTTCATCATCACTTAGGTGTATTCGATCATTTTCCAATTCAGTCAAGGAGCCAAGACAAGCAAAGCCTGCATTTTTTGTGCTGGCACCCGATGGAAATAGACCACGTTCAAAAATTGCAATACGTGCATTTGGTTTTTCTTGAATCAATTTCAAAGCTGTAAAACAGCCAACTATTCCTCCACCAATGACCGTAAAGTCATAATTTTTAAACCATTTATCTTCCCAATAGCTAGTTGATGACATGCTGTTTATTTTTAAGCCAATTGTTCTTTAAGGTTTTTGATTTCATCACGAAACCGGGCGGCCTCGATAAAATCTAAATCTTTGGCAGCTTTTTCCATGAGCTTTCGTGTATCTCTGATTTTTTGTTCGATCTGCGGCTTGGTTAAATAGCGTGATGCTTCCTCAGCAGCTTTTTTCAATTCTTTTTCCGAAGCATAAGTTGCGACAGAGTTTTTAGATAAGGCACTGTTTAATGATTTATTCAAAGAGGCAGGAATTTTATTATGAAGTTTGTTATATGCCATTTGTTTTTCACGCCTGTTTAGGGTTTGATCCATGGTAAACTGCATGCTTCTAGTTACTTTATCTGCATAAAAAATAGCGAGACCATTTACGTTTCTTGCAGCCCGACCTACCGTTTGAGTTAGGGATCTGTTCGAGCGCAAGAACCCTTCTTTGTCGGCATCCAAAATTGCAACCAAAGAAACCTCAGGTAAATCCAAACCTTCACGTAAGAGGTTTACCCCAATTAAAACATCGAATATCCCTTTTCGGAGATCTTGCATTATTTCTACTCTCTCTAGCGTGTCTACATCACTGTGGATGTATCGGCATCGAATTTGAATTCGACTCATGTATTTTGTCAATTCTTCAGCCATACGTTTGGTAAGGGTAGTGACTAGTGTACGTTCGTCTTTTTCATTGCGTTTTTGAATTTCTTCGATCAAGTCATCAATTTGATTTTTACTGGGACGCACCTCTATTATTGGGTCAAGTAAGCCAGTAGGTCTAATGATTTGTTCTACAAAAACCCCTTCGGTTTTCTCTAACTCATAATCGGCTGGTGTTGCACTAACAAACAAAACTTGATTTTGAAGCTGCTCAAACTCTTCAAATTTAAGAGGACGATTGTCCATTGCAGCTGGCAGTCTAAAACCATATTCCACTAAATTTTCTTTTCGGCTTCGATCTCCTCCATACATCGCATGTACTTGAGAAACAGTAACGTGACTTTCGTCAATAATCATCAAAAAATCCTCAGGAAAATAATCCAACAAACAGAAAGGACGAGATCCTGGATTTCTTCCATCTAAATATCGAGAGTAATTCTCAATTCCAGAACAATAGCCAAGTTCTCGAATCATTTCAAGGTCAAAATTGGTTCGTTCTTCCAAGCGTTTTGCTTCCAAGTGCTTTCCTACTTCTCTAAAAAAGTCCAGTTGTTTAACTAAGTCATCTTGAATACTGTGAATTGCGTTCTGTAAAACATCTGGTGAGGTCACAAACATATTGGCTGGATAAATATTCAATTGTTCGTATTGTTCGATTCGTTCATTTGTTATCGGATCGAAAGCTTCAATTTCTTCGATTTCATCCCCAAAAAAATGAACTCGAAAGGCGGTATCTGCGTAGCTGGGATAAATATCAATCACATCTCCTTTTACTCTAAAGTTACCGTGTTGAAATTCTGCCATGGTTCTAGAATACAAGCTTTGAACCAGTTGGTGTAAAAATTTTGTTCTAGAGAGGACTTGGTCTCTTTTAATAGAGATTACATTTTTTTGGAATTCAGCAGGGTTTCCAATTCCATATAAACAAGAAACCGATGCAACTACAATTACATCTCTTCTTCCAGAAAGCAGAGAGGAAGTGGTACTCAAACGAAGTTTTTCTATTTCTTCATTAATCGACAAGTCTTTTTCTATGTAAGTACCCGTAACGGGAATATATGCTTCAGGCTGATAATAGTCGTAATAAGAAACAAAGTATTCTACCGCATTATCTGGAAAAAATTGTTTGAATTCAGAATACAATTGAGCAGCTAAAGTTTTGTTATGTGCTAATACAAGAGTAGGACGATTCAATTCTTGAACAACATTTGCAACCGTAAATGTTTTCCCAGAACCGGTTACCCCTTGGAGGGTCATGTATTTTTCCGACTGTGAAAATCCATCCACAATTTCTTTGATTGCAATGGGTTGGTCTCCTGTAGGTGAAAACTCAGATACTATTTTAAAAGCCATAGTTTGTTTTTCAAACTTTAAATTTAAGCATTTACAGCATAAGAAAACCAACCTTTACCACTTCATTTGCAGAATAAAATCAATGAAATAAAGTTAGTACCTTTGAATAAATCTTGATTTATGGAAGAAAAATTGATTTCTCAGAAAAAACCATTTTATCCAATAATAAAAGAATTAAACGACTATCTAAAACATTATAATCGTTGGGTATACACTCCTGTATATTATGAAGATTTATTGCGTTTTTCGGGTTCTGTAGTGGTTTATGATGAAAATGAGAACGATACTTTGTGGATTAGGGTTTATTATTCTGATAGTGAACGGGTTGAAATTGATTATAATCTCAAAAAAGTATATGCCCTTTTGCATTCTGACGGTAACGAAACCTCCATGCCATTTTTGAGTATTGATGCCATTGATTATTGCACTTTTGGAAATTCAAAACCTTTCAGAGTTAAGGTTAGAAATATTTTAAATGATAATTTTACTTATTTCTATATCAAGAAAACAGACGCATCAAGGGTATATGGTTTGGAATTTGAACATATGCTTTCTCCTCATAACCTGAATTTTTTAATCAATGACTCTACTTTGATAGAAGAGCATATTGCTGGTATTCCAGGGGATGTGTTTATTGAAAAATATTTGGATCAATGTTCCCCATCTGAACAAGCTCAAATAGCTAAAGAGTATGTAAAGTTCAATGAAAGATCCATGATTCGTTTGTTAGGTGATATGCGTGCTTACAACTACGTGGTTATTCCTACACACGATTTTGATCAAGTAATTTATAAAATTCGAGCAATTGATTTTGATCAACAAAGTTTTGAAGGAAAGTTTATGGTTTATCGTCCCCAGTTTTTTAAAGAAAATTTCCCCATGATTTCCATAGTAAAAGAAAAGCTTTCGCCTGATTCAATCGTCCAATATAAAATCGAGGAACGCTCCATTCTTGCCAAACGTATTCTTAGTTCCGGAAACCGATTGGATTGGTTGTTGGATATTATGACCCTAGACACTCTAACAAAACGCGAAAACTTAAAGAATTTATCTTCTGAGATTTTTAAATTCACAAAAGACGTCGCTTTCAAAAAAAGTAAAAATATGGGGGAGGTAATGAAGGCGTCTTTTGCTTATGTAAGGCGAAATTATGAAAACCTAAACATGGCCAATTTAATCAACTCCTGATCTAGTAAAAATCAGCGTCACTGCACTCGTCTTCATTTAAATCACCTTCATTAATATCATTTGAGAACTCCGAATTGTTTTTTTCCGATAGAAAATCTTTTTGAGGAGCCTCTTCTGGTACATCCCCTTGAGCAAAAATCAAATTGGGGTAAAGCGTAGAGGGATCTTGTTCTCCAATTTCCATCAACTCAACAAAGAAAGTCCATAAATCAAGAAAATCATAGACATAAATTAGATGATGATTATCTGCATTAAAAATGCTCTCAATAGCAGCTTGACCCATAGGTTCAATTCCTTCATCCATATCCAATAACGGTATTTCTTCACCCTGTTCCCAAGCTTCATTTGTTTTGTAGAAAGAAGCCATTTCTCTTCCTCCAAACCCAAAAGATTGTGCTATTGAATAGTGAAAATCCTCTAAGGTGGCTGATCCTTCAATTTCGATATCTCTTAAGATATCATCTTTAGCGTCGAGAATGATTCTGAATCTATATATCATGACTAAGGGTATTTTGTTTTTGATTGAAAAGTTGAAATAAAAAATATAGTTGTGCCCCAAACAAGAGGGAGGCTAAAAGTAAATGTAAGGGTTGTGAAGCTGCTGGGAATTCAAAATAATACATTAAAATACCAGTTAAAATTTCTACACCTAAAATTATTAAAACCCAGTTGTAAATTGGGAAAATTAGGTTCATTTTTCGAATACTTAAAAAAAGGTAGACATTGATCAGAACCACGATTAAAGAAAAACTTCGATGAATATAAAACTTTATTGGAGCAGGATTTAACCATTTTTCAGCCTCTTCCGTCCCGTGAAAATTAATCTGAATATCAATAAACTGCCTTACTTGTGTTCCTATACCGATTTGAATTAAAGTCAAAATAAATGCTGCAATCCCTATTTTTTTAATTGTTGTTGTGTCCGTTTTTTGTGATGAATCAGCAGCTGTCAGCGCATATAAATATATCAAAAAAGCAACAATCAATAAAGCCATAATCATGTGGAGACTGATTTTTGTTGGAAGCAAGTTCGAATCAACAACAGTCTTGCCCAGCCATGCCTGGAACCCCATCCCCATGTTTACAAGAATAGAAAAAATTACAATTCTTTTTTTCTGTTTCCAATAACTGAAAGATAATATGCCTATAATCAAAGTTGCAATTCCAGCAAGTGCCCCTACCAATCTATTGATGAATTCAACCCAGGTATGAAAAGCATTGAAATATGCATAATCATGTTTGGTGTAAGGCTCCCAATTGGATTCCGAATATTCATTTGTGCTGGTAAAGTCTTTTTTGGCTACTTGTAAACTTTCATTAACAATGATTACTTCTCCAGATTTGTAGCTGTGTTCAGAAATCCAATCTAGTTGTTCTCTTTCAGTAGGTGGAATCAAGTATCCAAAACACTTTGGCCAGTCTGGGCATCCCATTCCACTTCCAGTTACTCTAACAATAGCTCCAGCAGTAATAACTAGGTAAACCAACACCAATGAAATCACAACCCCAAAACGAAACTTTTTTTTCATAAGCATTAATTTTCAATAAATTTCAATCCCAGTTTTTCCCCCTCTTTTTTCATTAACTCAAAGGCAGCACTAAATTCATTGGTGATTTCTCCTTCCAAGATAGCTTCCTTTATCGCTTCTTTTATTTGTCCAATGGCTTTAGATGGTTGTAAATCAAATGACTTCATGATGAGTTCTCCAGAAACAGGAGGCTGAAAATTTCTAATTTGATCCCGTTCTTCTACTTCTTCAATTTTTTTACGTACAACTTTAAAGTTATTGTGATACTGTTTGAATCGTCTTGGGTTTTTGGTTGTAATGTCTGCTTCACAAAGTGTAATCAAATCGTCAATGTGATCTCCAGCATCAAAAATAAGTCTTCTTATTGCAGAATCTGTAACTAAATCTTCCGCAATAACAATAGGTCTTGAGCTCATAAGTACCATTTTTTGAACGAATTTCATTTTGTCGTTCAATGGCATTTTTAAGCGTTTAAATAGTTTGTAAACCATTTTAGCCCCAACAAATTCATGACTGTGAAATGTCCAACCGTTTTTCTTATTAAACCGCTTGGTTGGTGCTTTCCCTATGTCGTGGAGCAATGCAGCCCAACGAAGCCATAAATTATCAGTGTTTGGACAAATATTATCTACTACTTCAAAAGTGTGAAAAAAGTTGTCTTTATGGATCTGTCCTTCTACCTCTTCAATTCCTTTTAAATCAATTAATTCTGGAAGTAAAAGGGGGAGAAGTTTTACCTTGTCTAGTAAAAGAAGTCCTAGGGATGGAGTATCGCACATCATTATTTTATGAAGCTCATCGACACATCTTTCTTTGGTGATTATGGAGAGTCGTTCAGCGTGTTCTTGAATAGCGTCTAGTGATTTTTTTTCAATAATAAAATTTAATTGAGAAGCAAAACGAACAGCACGAAGCATTCTTAAAGGATCATCCGAATAGGTGATTCCTGGTTCTAATGGCGTTCTAAGAATGCCGTTTTCTAAGTCAGCAATTCCATTGAAGGGATCCAGTAAGTTTCCATAGGTTTTCTTATTCAAACTAATTGCCATAGCATTGATGGTAAAATCTCTTCTTTTTTGATCGTCTTCTAAACTCCCTTCAGTTATTTTAGGGTTGCGAGTTTCTGGAGCATAAGATTCCTTTCTTGCTCCAACAAATTCCAAAGTAATGCCTTCCCATTTGAGCATTGCAGTTCCATAGGTTTTAAAAACTTGAACTTTTGAGGACTTTTTTTGCTTTTTTTGAAGTGCTTGAGCAAGTTCAATTCCCGATCCAATAACGACAAAGTCAATATCGGTATAATCTATTTGCCGATTGAGTAGATGATCCCGAACAAAACCACCAATCACATAGGTCTCCAACTGAAGTTCATCCGCAGTTTCTTTAACAGTTTTGAAAAGCATTGTGTTTAAGATATCGTTAAAGTTTTTCTTCAACATAATCAGGCTCTTAGGGTTTTGAGATTCCCGTCAGCATCAATCAATACTATAGTCGATGGACGAGTTCTGGTTTCTTTTGTTTTTAAAGTTACAATATGGTCAACTCCCTCCAAAATGACTTGATCAATTTCTTTAAATTTCTTTGGACTTGGCGAGCCGCTCATGTTTGCAGAAGTTGAAACAATAGGTTTACCAAATCTTTCAAGGAGTTTTCTACAAAATTCATCTTGAACAATTCGAATACCAACACTTCCATTTTTAGCTTTTAAATTGGCTGCCACTTCATTTACATTGGGATAAATTATAGTGGTTGGCTTACTGGCTAATGCAATTCTTTTGATGTTATCCCCAAGTTTTCCAGTAAGCAGTTCAAGCATTTTAAGATCCGAAACAAGGCAGATCAAAGCCTTACGGTCTTCTCTTTTTTTTAAGCCATATACTTTCTTGATTGCTTCAGAATTTGTGGCATCACAGCCGATACCCCATATGGTATCCGTAGGGTAGAGGAGTGTATTTCCTTTGGTGAGTACTTCGCAACCTTTGTTTACAAAAGTTTCCATTCGTTTCGAATAAACTATACGGCTACATTGTGCTCTCTTAAAGCATCGTTTAAAGAAGTTTTTTTATTGGTACTTTCTTTGCGTTTTCCAATAATTAAAGCACAAGGGACTTGATATTCACCAGCACTAAACTGCTTAGTATAAGTACCGGGAATCACAACAGATCTTGCTGGGACTCTTCCTCTATACTCTTCAGCTTCATGACTACTTACATCAATTATTTTTGTGGAGGCAGTAAGAACAACATTAGCTCCCAAAACAGCTTCACGTTCAACACGAACCCCCTCAACAACAATACAACGAGACCCAACAAAGGCATCGTCTTCAATAATGACGGGAGCAGCTTGAAGCGGTTCTAAAACTCCACCAATTCCTACTCCACCACTGAGGTGAACATTTTTTCCGATTTGTGCGCAACTCCCTACGGTTGCCCAAGTATCTACCATAGAGCCCGAATCAACATAAGCCCCAATATTCACATAACTGGGCATCATAATTACACCTGATGCTATATAGGCTCCTTGTCTTGCAACAGCATGAGGCACAACACGAATTCCTTTAGTAGCATAATCTTTTTTGAGGGGCATTTTATCGTGAAACTCCATCGGTCCGGCATGCAAGGTTTCCATTTTTTGGATTGGGAAGTAAAGCACAACAGCTTTTTTCACCCATTCGTTAACTTGCCAACCTTCTGAAGTTGGTTCGGCAACACGAAGATCTCCCTCATCCAATTGGGTAATGATCGAACGGATTGCGTTTTGTGTTTTTTTTTGTTCTAGTAGACTTCGGTCTTCCCAAGCCGCTTCTATGATTGCTCTCATGAAAATGATCTTAAATTCTGCACAAATTTACACCTTTTGCTCGACTTTATTTTGGTTTTTTTATACTAAGCCAACAAGGAGATGTATATTTGCACATGGCAGAAATTTTAGCAATTGATTTTGGAACCAAACGCACCGGATTAGCCGCTACTGATCCTTTACAAATCGTTGCATCAGGATTGGCAACACTTCCAACTCAAGAGGTAATTTCCTATTTAATAAACTATGTTGAAAGCCATGAGGTTGAAACTTGTGTTGTGGGTCAACCCAAAAGACACGACGGTACTTTTTCGGAGGTAGAAACTGAAATCAAAAAGTTCATACAAAATTTAAAAACCAAAATACCTTCACTAGAAGTGAAACGTTTTGACGAGCGTTTTACATCAAAAATTGCTTTTCAAACCCTAATTGAATCAGGAGTAAAAAAGAAAACCAGACAAGAGAAAGGATTGATTGATAAAATCAGCGCAACCCTTATCTTGCAGTCCTATTTAGAAGCACAAAACAAGAATTGTTCATGATATTACCCATAGTAGCTTACGGTAATCCCGTATTGAAAAAAAAAGCAAAAAACATAACACAAGATTATCCAGAACTTGATCAGTTCATCTACAATATGTGGGAAACAATGTATAAGGCTAGTGGAGTAGGATTAGCAGCTCCTCAAGTAGGAGTAGGGATTCGCCTTTTTGTTGTGGATGCATCACCCTTTGCTGAGGACGAAGAATTGAGCCAAGAAGAAAAAGAACAACTGAGTGGATTTAAAAAAGTCTTCATCAACCCCAAACTTGAAGAATCTGGAGAAGAGTGGGCGTTCAATGAAGGCTGTTTAAGTATTCCAGAAGTCCGCGAAGATATTTATCGTCAAGAGAAAATCCACATCACTTATTTTGATGAAAACTTCAAAGAATACCAAGAAACCTTTACAGGATTGCCAGCCCGAGTAATTCAACATGAATACGACCATATTGAGGGCATATTGTTTACTGACAAACTATCCCCGCTCAAAAAAAGATTAATTAAAGGAAAATTAAATAATATTGCAAAAGGAAATATTCAAGTAGATTATAAAATGCGTTTCCCATTAGCTTCCAAAAAAAGATAAATACCCATATGGAATTAGATAAAATAATAGCAATATCAGGTCGCCCAGGCCTTTATGAAGTTGAAGTTCAAACCCGTACGGGGTTTATTGCACATTCATTGACCGATGGAAAGAGAATCACAGCTACACTTAGTGATCAAGTAAGTTTGTTATCCGAAATCAATATTTATGGTTTACAAGCAGAAGTTCCTTTAGCTGAGGTTTT
>JAURBD010000077.1 GCA_030829155.1 Flavobacteriaceae bacterium | reverse complement strand
GGATTTTTAAATTCTTTAATTAAAAAAGGGTCATCTTTTTTTACTGGACCAAGATGATACATTCCATTTTGATAATTAACCTGCAATCTTAAATCATTTGTCGGGAAATTTTCAAGAAAAATTTGTGAAGGAAAAGAGTTTTTAAAGTTTTTAAGGATTTTATCAAATTCAGTTGACTTAGTTTTATATGTTCCTTGGATTCTGCATCCAATTCTTGAAATAGTTAATTCCCCTAAAATTTCGTTCATTGTATCGTATAGTTTTGAAAAATCAGAGACTAATTTTTCAATTGAATCTACCTTAGAGCTAATTAATGAAATACGATTGATTTCTATTTGAACAATATTTTTAATTAATTCTTCATTTTTGTTGTCAGAAACTTTTAACGCAGAATCTCCAATACTCCAATCAGCTCCTTTGATTATATTTAGCGAGTTTATTTTGTCTAATATTGTTCCTTTTAAATCAAGAAAACGAGGTGCTGGAATGAAACGTAATTCAATTATTACTTTTCTATTAAAAATCAATGAACTATCTATATTATTCTTCATTTTTTTCTCTGTTCTTTTTTATATTGTGGGCAACTTGTTATATGGAGAACAAACGTCCTGTTTATAGGTTTCTATTTCCGGATAACAGGAGCTTTTATTCTTGTTTAACGTTTTTATTCAAATTTAATAAATGGTATCAACGGGCTCTGAACACATCTAGCAAATCTCTCTTTTGCAACACATGTGTAAATCATGGAAGTTTTAGGGGTTTGAAGTGATTAAAAGATAAAAAAAAATGAGGTAAAAACAAAAAAACCACCTGAATACAGATGGTTTTTAGTGAAAGCGTTTTAATTATACGTTGAATCAAAAATTATAGATCAAATTTGATTCCTTGCGCTAGAGGCAATTCATCTGAATAGTTAATGGTATTTGTTTGTCTACGCATGTACACTTTCCAGGCATCAGATCCAGACTCGCGACCGCCACCAGTTTCTTTTTCTCCTCCAAAAGCACCCCCAATTTCGGCACCAGAAGTTCCAATGTTTACATTGGCAATCCCACAGTCAGACCCTGCATAAGACAAGAACTTTTCGGCCTCTTTTAATTCATTGGTCATGATGGCCGAAGACAAGCCTTGGGCAACAGCGTTTTGTTTTTTGATGGCATTTTCTACACCCCCTGTATATTTCATTAGATATAAGACTGGTGCAAAGGTTTCGTGCTGTACAATTTCAAAATGGTTTTCGGCTTCAATAATCGCGGGTTTTACATAACAGCCACTTTCATATCCTTCGCCTTCCAATACACCCCCATCAACCAATACATGACCGCCTTCTGCTTTGGCTTTTTCTATGGCCGCTAAATAAGTATTTACCGCATCATGATCTATCAAAGGCCCCATATGATTCTTTTCGTCTAAAGGGTTTCCAATCGTTAATTGCCCATAAGCTCCTACAATCGCATCTCGTACCTTATCATATACAGATTCATGTATAATCAATCTTCGGGTAGAGGTACAACGTTGTCCACAAGTTCCAACAGCTCCAAAAACAGCTCCTGGGACTACCACTTTCAAATCTGCTGTTGGCGTAATAATAATGGCATTGTTTCCTCCTAATTCTAATAAGGATTTTCCAAAACGTTGGGCAACCGTAGCCCCAACAATTCTTCCCATTCGAGTAGAACCAGTTGCAGATATTAAGGGAATACGGGTATCGGTAGTCATCATTTCACCCACGGTATAATCTCCACTAATGATACAAGAAATCCCTTCAGGTAAATCGTGTTGTTGTAAAACATCTGCAATGATATTCTGACAAGCCACAGCACATAAAGGAGCTTTTTCAGATCCTTTCCACACACAAACATCTCCACAAATCCATGCCAAGGCAGTATTCCAAGCCCAAACAGCTACAGGAAAATTAAATGCCGAAATAATACCAACAACTCCGATAGGATGCCATTGCTCTCTCATTACATGACCCGGGCGTTCAGAAGGGATGGTTTGCCCGTTTAATTGTCTAGACAATCCAACGGCAAAGTCACAGATGTCTATCATTTCTTGCACCTCGCCATAGCCTTCTTGTAAAGATTTTCCCATTTCATAAGAAACCAACTTTCCTAACGGCTCTTTTAGTTCTCGTAATTTATTTCCAAACTGACGTACAATTTCTCCTCTCTGAGGGGCTGGCACTTCTCTAAAAGTCTGAAACGCTGCGGTAGCAGTTTCAAGTACCTTTTCATAATCTTCTCTTGTAGTTGCTTTTACCTTCCCAATCAATTTCCCGTCAACAGGAGAATAACTTGCGATGAGGGCTCCATTTGAAAAATGAATGGCCCCTGTAGAGGTCCCTTCATTTATGTCTTGAACCCCTAATTTTTGTAAGGCCTCTTTTATTCCAAAGTCTGTCATTTTACAATACTATTTTTGTTAAAATTCAAAAAACGAATTTACAAATAATTTTGATAGTTTATAAATTAAACAAAAAATAGTATTATTGTTTAAAATTTAACAATAATACTATTTTATATCATTTAAAAAGGTAGCTGACCTAATAGAACTATTTTACAGGAACAACTACTTCTTCAAAAATTTCTGAACCTGTGCTATCTAGTCCTTTATAAAATTTAAAAACATAGTCTTCCTTTTGAGTGGCTTTTACGGTAAATTTAGTTTGTTCCTCAATAAGTGCCTCAGTACAAAACAAATCTAATTCGACAATTGCTGAAACTGCAACTGTACTTGTAGTCCCTTTCACCTCCTTATAAATTTGATCAAATGAATAGCAGCCATTTAACAAAAAATAAGTCATTGTAATCGTATCTGTTTCACCAAAAGTAAAACTTTCAGGAGTGATTGCTGAGTCTATTGGCAGGTACTCATAACGATAGTTTGGATCATCGGAGACTTTATTTAAAAAATAGTTTGGACCTTCTTGGTCATTATCTAAACAAGAATAAAAAACAAGTAATCCAGTGAAAAGCCACCACCATTTTTTCATTTTTTTTAGTTTTAAAAAATTTGAATCATAAAGTTATGAAATAAATTAAAAAGGTTGCGTGTAATACTCTTATTTTTGCATAGAGAATGCACAACAAGATTTTTAACATACAAACCCCTGAAGATTTTAAGCAAGTGGCTTTCAGTGTTTTTAGACATCAGTTTGAAAACAATAAAGTATACCGTTCTTTTTGTGATTTATTATACATTCACCCTTCAGATGTTCATACCCTTGAAGACATCCCTTTTTTACCCATTGAATTTTTTAAGAGTAAAAAAATCATCTCCTCACTAGAGGAAGTGCAAGAAGTTTTTACAAGTTCAGGAACGACAGGAAGCGTCACAAGCAAGCATTATGTAACAGATATTGAATTCTATAAAGAAAGTTACTTAAAAGGATTTGCTCATTTTTATGGAAATATAGAAGACTATGCTGTTCTCGCTTTATTGCCCAATTATTTGGAAAGAAAAGGTTCTTCTTTGGTGTATATGGTGGCTGATTTAATACAAAGATCTAAAAACAAAAAAAGTGGCTTTTATCTCAATAATATAGAAGAATTGGCTAAAAAACTGATAAAAATTGACCAAAAAGGGCAAAAAACACTCTTAATTGGAGTTTCTTTTGCTTTGATGGGCCTCATAGAAAAATGCCAATTTGAGTTAAAAAACACCATTATTATGGAAACTGGCGGAATGAAGGGAAGAAGAAAAGAATTGGTTAGAAACGAATTGCATGCTCTTTTGCAACAGGGCTTTGGAGTAAAAAACATTCACTCAGAATATGGAATGACCGAATTGCTGAGCCAAGGATATTCAAATGGAAATGGCGTTTTTGAGACTCCTCCTTGGATGAAAGTTATAACCAGAGATCCAGAAGATGCCCTTAGCATTCAAAAAAATGGAAAAACTGGAGGAATCAACATTATTGATTTGGCCAACTATAATTCTTGCGCTTTTATTGCCACCCAAGATTTAGGAAAAGTACACCAAAACGGAACTTTTGAAATTATTGGCCGTTTTGACAACTCGGATATAAGAGGTTGTAACTTACTGGTTTTGTAAAATTTAATGATCGTTCATTGCGTTCCAGCCTTGCGCTTTTAATGGAATGTCTTGATTTGCCCTAGTAACTAATTGTAAGCCTTGATTTTCTGCTGTAATATGACCAATAATAGAAAAATTTGGATTTCCTTTGAGTTGATCAAAATTAGCGATGGGTACGGTAAATAAAAGTTCGTAGTCTTCCCCTCCACTTAAGGCAACCATGGTAGAATCTAACTCAAATTCTTCACAGGCAGAAATTACCTGTGGGTCTAGAGGCAACTTGTCTTCATAGATCTTACAACCCACTTTACTTTGAGTACAAATATGAAACAACTCTGAAGATAATCCATCAGAAATATCAATCATTGAAGTGGGTTGTATTTCCAATTTTTTTAACAAGCCTGAAATGTCTTTGCGCGCTTCAGGTTTTAACTGACGTTCGATTAAATAGGTATAATTATCTAAATCGGGTTGATTATTAGGGTCTACTTTAAACACTTGTTTTTCTCTTTCTAAGACCTGTAAGCCAAGATATGCTGCGCCCAAATCTCCAGAAACAACAATTAAATCGGTTTCTTTTGCGCCATCTCTATATACAATTTCTTCTTTCTCAGCTTTCCCTATTGCGGTCACAGAAATCAAGATTCCTTTGGTAGAAGACGTAGTATCTCCACCAACTAAATCAATTTTATACGTTTCACATGCCAATTGAATTCCAGCATACAATTCCTCTATTGCTTCCAGGGGAAATCTATTAGATACCGCAATAGAAACCGTAATTTGTTCTGCTGTACCGTTCATTGCATATACATCTGAAAGATTGACCATTACCGCTTTGTACCCTAAATGTTTAAGCGGCATATAACTTAAATCAAAATGCACTCCTTCAATCAACAAATCTGTGCTAACCAGTGTTTGTTTTTCAGAAGCATCCAGAACAGCAGCATCATCTCCAATTGCTTTCACTGATGTGGAGTTTTCTACCTTAAAATATTTTGTAATATGCTTAATTAAACCAAACTCTCCAAGTTCAGCTAAGGATGTCTTTTGTGTATTCTTATCTTCTAACATCTTGCAAAGATAGGAACATTCTGAAAAAGGAAAGAACTCCTTTAAAGCCTATATTTGTTTATTTTCAGTATTTTTATACGTGATGAAAAAACTGATGATCTTTTTTATATTCGTTTTTCAAGCTATTGGAGCGCAAACTCCTTGTTCAAATGGTTTTGCTGGAGAGTACCCCTGTAATGACTATGATTTAATGTCTCGAATTCCCGTAGAAACTCTTGCAAATACAAACGGCAACCCAGAAGGAAGTGATGTTTGGGGATGGACAGATCCCACAACAGGAAAAGAATATGCTATTGCGGCCACGACAAATAGTACTGCTTTTGTAGATATTACAGATCCTGTCAACCCTATTTTTCTAGGAAGATTAGATTCTAATGCAGGAAACAACTACTGGAGAGATGTGAAGGTATATGACAATCATGCTTTTATTGTGGCTGATAATGTTGGAGCACACGGTATGCAAGTGTTCGATTTAACAAAATTAAGAGGCCTAACTTCCGAACAAACCTTTACATCAGACGCAATTTACACTACCGACGACTTGGGTAGTTGTCATAATATTTTTATAAACGAAGATACGGGGATTGCCTACCTGGTCGGCTGTAAAGGCCCATTAAATGGCAGTTTACACAGTGGTGGCCCTATTTTTGTTGATATTTCAGATCCTAAAAATCCAAGAAAGATAAATCATTACGCCGCAGCCGGTTATTCACATGATGCACAAGTGGTAAATTATATTGGACCCGATACAGCTTATACCAATAAAGAAATATATGTAGGTAGCAACGAAACAAAAATATCCATCTTAGATGTTACCGATAAAAATAATGTAATCTTAATCGCAGAAATAGTGTATGATCAACTTGGTTACACACATCAGGGTTGGTTTACAGAGGATCATCGTTATTTTATTGTAGGAGACGAGTTGGATGAAAGAGACCTTGGATTGAATACAAGAACATTGATCTTTGATTTTTCAGATCTAAACAATCCTGTATTATCCTCTACCTATTATGGCTCTTCAAGTGCCATAGATCATAATGGGTATGTAAAAGACAACCACTACTTTATGGCAAGCTACAGAGCAGGATTTCGTGTATTGGATCTTACCAACATTTCAAATCCCACAAATTCGGTGACAGAAGTGGGTTACTTTGATACTTATCCAGAAAACAACAATACTGCTTTAAATGGAGCATGGAGCGTATACCCCTACTTTGGTAGTGGGAACATTATCATCAATGACATAGAAAAAGGTTTATTTATTGTCCGAAAAAGTGGGACTCTAGATATACATACAATAAAAAGATCTCCTAGCTTTTCAATGTTTCCAAATCCAGCAACAAATACAACAACAATCAACGCTAGTAATAATCTTGTTATTCAAAATATCAAACTCTTTTCGATACTCGGTCAAAAAGTTTTTGAAAAAAAGAATCTTAATGAACTGAAATACGTTCTGAAAACAGGTTCTTTGAAAACAGGAATATATCTGATTAAAATAAACGATCAATTCACACAAAAATTAATAATTCAGAAATAATAATCGATGCGACAAAGATATTTTATAATTATGCTCACGCATGTTTTTTGTCTTATCTTTTTATGGAATTGCTCTAAAAAAGAAGAGTTAACCCCTCCTGAAATTATAATTACCGGCGAACTAGACTATACGCAAACAGTGGGCGGTTCAAAAAATGACGTTTTAAAATCAATCATAAAAACCGACGATGGAGGGTATGCTATTTTAGGTTATACTCAAAGTAATGACGGAGATATCAGTATGAAAGAAATGGAAAACTTCGATTTTTGGATATTAAAATTTGGTGTGAATAACAATCTTATTTGGCAACGAACTTTTGGGGGTTCAAAAGATGATCGAGGAGCAGACCTTATCAATACCTCTGATGGGGGATTTGCACTCTTAGGCTATAGCAATAGCTCAGACAACAACCTCACTTCAAATGCAGGATCTCAAGATTTTTGGATCCTAAAACTATCTCCAGAGGGAGAAATCAATTGGCAAAAAACCTTTGGATTTTCTGGGAGAGATTATGGCACAACACTTTTAGAAACTGAAGATGGTGGTTTTCTTATTACAGGTGTTATAGATGTTTCTGCTTCTAACGGACAAGGAATTGCGAAAAATAAGATGGTAACTCATGCAGGAGGAGATTTTTGGGCCTTAAAAATCGATGCTGCAGGAATAGTAGAATGGAGCAACTATTACGGAGGGTCGTTTACAGATACCCCTCTAGGAGTTGTTGCTACCGCTGACAATGGATTTATTGTGGTAGGTTCTTCAGACAGTAACGATGTAGACATTACAGACAACAAAGGGTCTTATGATTTTTGGGTGATTAAAATTTCCTCAGACGGAACTCTTGTTTGGGACAAAAGCTTTGGAGGCTCAGAAATTGATGAAGCGAGAGCCATATGTTCTACTCATGATGGTAATTTTATGGTGGTTGGCGACACACGAAGTTCTGATTCAGATATTACGATCAATCATGGCGGAGCAGATGTTTGGATCTTAAAAATCTCTTCAGAAGGAAATCTCATTTGGGAACAAACCATTGGGGGTGCCAGTTTTGACGTTGCACGTTCAATTTCTATGACACAAGATCATGGGTTTGTCATTGCTGGAAGTTCAAGGAGTTCCGATTATGGGTTTACCAACCAGGGACAAAATGATGCTTTGGTTCTTAAAATCGATGCTGAAGGAGTGTTGGAATGGCAACAAACAGTTGGAGGATCAGAAATTGACTTTTTATATGATGCTATTGAATTGAACGATAAAACAATCATTGCCGTTGGAGAAAGCAACAGTTCTGATGGAAATATTACAATAAACAAAGGTTTTTCAGACGCCCTAATTCTTAAAATAAAATAATGAAAAAAATAAGCGCT
>JAURBD010000124.1 GCA_030829155.1 Flavobacteriaceae bacterium | reverse complement strand
TGCTCGAGCAAACAAAGGCTAGGATATAGGTTTATAGATTGATCATTCGGAAGATTGGGGGAGGGTCTGACTTCCAGTGAATATGGACTTAGGTGATTGTAGTTTTTTATAGGAACCACAGATAACTCACAACGAACTTTATTTTTTAACCATCCTTCGTTGTTGATCATCTGCGCATACTCACCTAGAGTCATTCCATAAACTATAGGGACGTTATGTTTGCCCAAAAAACTCTTGAATTCATCTTCCAAAACTGGACCGTCGATATAATGAGCATTAGGATTTGGCCGATCTAAAATTAACAGGGGAATGTTGTTTTCCGCACAAGCTTCCATAACCAGATGAAGGGTTGATAAATAGGTGTAGAAGCGTACACCAACATCCTGAATGTCAAAGACCATAAGTTCAATTTCTTTAAGGTCTTTAACTTGAGGTTTTTTGTTTTTACCGTGTAAAGAAATAATGGGGATTTGTGTCCTGGGATCAATGGTATTTTCAACATTTTCTCCATTATCTGCTTTACTTCTAAAACCATGTTCAGGAGCAAAAACTTTTGTAATTTCAACCTTACAAGCCTGTAAAGTGTCTATTAAATGAACAAGGCCTTTTGGGGTTTTGATTAAACTTGAAGCATGAGCAACTACTCCTATTTTTTTATTTTTTAAAAGAGGTAAATAGGTTCCGGTTTGGTCGGCTCCAACTTTTATATAATCTTGTGCATTGCTTATGCCAAAAAGACACAGCAAAAACCATAATAAAAGTGTATTTTTGAAAGCAATAACCATAAGATAAGTAATTTGAATTTTGGATTATTTTTAGCGCATCGAATGCGCAACCAAAATATTGATAAAAGTAGTGCATCGAGTCGTATTATAAAAATCGCTATTTCAGCTATTGCTATTGGTCTAATTATGATGTTGATTGCAGTTGCAACAAGTTTAGGTCTTCAGCAAGAAATTAAAAAAAAAATAGTTGCTTTTAGCGGAGAACTTTTTATTGCACCTTTTGAAAATAATAATTCAAAAGTATCAACAAAACCCATTCAATTTTCTCAATTAAATCAAGAGAGCTGGAACACTTCCACCGATATTGAACATTATCAAAGCGTTGCTAGTAAAGCGGCATTGGTAAAATCAAAAACAGATTTCGAGGGTTTGGTGGTTAAAGGAGTTGGTTCTGACTATCGGTGGGAAAACTTAAATTCATATTTAGTATCAGGTGTTTATCCTGATACGAGATCAAAGTTGAATAATGAAGTATTGTTGTCTCAAACTATAGCAGATCGACTTCGTGTAGGAATAGGTCATCGAATAACGGCATATTTTCAAAACGAATCTAATACGGGAACCCCAAATACCCGCTACTTTATGGTTGTTGGTATTTATGAAACTGGATTCCCAGATTTTGACACCACTTATCTTTTTGCAGATATTCGTCATATTCAAAGAATTAATAAATGGAATTCTGATGAGGTAGGAGGATTCGAAGTGTTTTTAAAACAAAATGTAGATTTAGATCAAAAAAATATTCAAATTTACAATCAAATCCCACCCTATATTGATGCAGTCACTGTTGATAAGATGTTTCCAAGTTTGTTTGAATGGATTTCTTTGTTTGATTTTAATGTGTTGATTATTTTAACTTTAATGATTTTGGTGGGAACCCTGAATATGGCAACTGCTCTTTTGGTTTTAATTTTAGAGCGCTCAAAAATGATTGGTTTATTGAAGGCGATGGGAGCAAAAAACAGTATGATTCAAAGTGTGTTTTTGTGGAATTCATTATACATAATTTTTAAAGGTTTGTTGATCGGAAATGTTATTGCTTTAATTTTTCTTTTTGGTCAACAAAAATTCAATTTTATTCAATTAGATCCCGCGACTTATTATGTTTCTGATGTGCCAATTCTATTCTCTTTCACTAACTTCTTGGCCTTGAATGTTGGTGTGGTTTTTATTTGCACTTTAGTTTTATATATTCCTTCTTTCATTGTTACCAAAATAGACCCCTCAAAGGTTATGCGAATACAATAAAAATTTATTGTTTTTCTTAATTAAAACCCATAGAATTAACGTAAATTTGAGATAATATTTTTATTGTATGAAATACGCAGAAAACATCCTGCAAACAATTGGTAATACTCCATTGGTAAAGTTAAATAAAATAACAATTGAGGTTGATGCTTTGGTTTTGGCTAAAGTTGAGAGTTTCAATCCAGGAAACTCAACCAAAGACCGTATGGCGGTTAAAATGATTGAGGATGCAGAAACTGATGGACGATTGAAACCAGGTTTTACTATTGTTGAGGGAACATCAGGAAACACTGGAATGGGATTGGCTTTAGCAGCAATTGTAAAAGGATATAAGTTAATTTGTGTTTCAACCGACAAGCAGTCCAAAGAGAAATTTGATGTTCTCAAAGGAGTAGGTGCTGAAGTAGTTGTTTGCCCGACGGATGTTGCTCCTGAAGACCCGAGGTCGTACTACTCAACATCAAAGCGTATTGCTAAAGAAACCCCTAATTCTTGGTATGTAAACCAATACGATAATCCATCCAACTCTTTGGCACATTACGAACAAACTGGACCTGAGATATGGAATCAAACTGATGGAAAAATCACTCATTTTGTGGTTGGAGTAGGGACTGGAGGAACAATATCGGGTGTTGGAAGATTTTTAAAAGAAAAAAACCCTGAAATTAAAATTTGGGGAATAGATACTTATGGTTCTGTTTTTAAAAAATATCATGAAACTGGTATTTTTGATGAAAATGAAATATACCCCTATGTGACCGAAGGAATTGGAGAAGATATACTTCCTGAAAATGTTGATTTTTCTGTGATTGATGCTTTTGAAAAAGTAACCGATAAAGATGCCGCAGTTTATACTCGAAAAATGGCCTTAGAAGAAGGTATTTTTGCAGGAAATTCCTGTGGAGCAGCAATTAAGGGATTGATTCAGTTGAAAGATAATTTCAGCAGTGAAGATGTGGTTGTTGTTTTACTTCATGATTCAGGTAGCCGATATATCGGTAAAGTTTATAATGATGATTGGATGCGTGATAAAAAGTTTATAGATTGAGCTCAAGCTCATTAAAAAATATTGTGGTGGATTTGAAGAAATTTATTCACAATATTTATGTAAATTAAACGTTAAAATGTTGATATACTATATTTAGATTTGATTAATAAAACACTGACATACCATAAACACCTATTTTTAGGTGTTATTTTGATGCTCTCATTTGGGAACGTTGTTGGTCAGGTTGATTTGGAAATAAATAGAAGTCAAGTAATTATTCCTGCTCAAGGAACACCTCCTCAAATTTGTACCACAGAGACCTCTCCACTTCAATTTAGAATTGATAATATAGGTAATCTGGATTACACTGTAACTAACGCAAGTAGTATAACAGTTACCTTAACCCTTTCGGGAGGTAATACTTTTTCTCCCTCAGGATTAACAACCAAGGTCCACTCGTATAGTTCAGCTCCCTCAGTTAAAGGTGGTAGCCCACCAAATACTTTAGAGGCCACTGGGGGCTTTGCTACGTTCGATTGGCCTGCTTCTAAACCAATTATTTTTTCAAATTCTATTCAGGCGAATATTAATATTGAAATTGCAACAGGAGTTGCCTCTGACACAACACCAGCTAACAACACAACAGATTATGTAGTCGATATAGTTCCAAATCCAATTACTCCTGTTTTATCAGCTGGATCATACGGAGATGGTACTATTAATCTTTGTCAAGGAGCTCTTGTAACATTTACGGTTTTGCCAAACACCGTTGGACTTCGACATGAATTTGATATAGCTGGAGTTGTTGTTCAAAACCTTGTTAACGTAAACACTTATGCAACTTCAGCACTTGTTACCAATCAACTAATTAATGTTACCACATACAACACTAGCAACTGTGGTGTGACTGGAAATCCAATAAGGGCTTTAGTCCATCCTGTTCCAGTGGGAACTTTGATTTCTGATAAAAGTAATGATGTTGTTTGTCCGGGAGAAGATGTATTATTTACAGCATTGGCGACTGGAGCTGCAGCGGTAAGTCCCCGGTATGAATTTTTCTTGGATAATATTTCAGTACAATCAAGTTCTACTCAAGCGACATTTTCTTTGGGTACTGCTTCGATAACTATCGATGGTCACGTTGTTAGGGTAAGAACATGGAACAACACAGGTGCTGGTGGTCTTTGTTATGATGATGACTCAATAACCCTTCGTTTAAATACCTTTTCAAG
>JAURBD010000023.1 GCA_030829155.1 Flavobacteriaceae bacterium | reverse complement strand
CTGATCAAAGTGTTGTTATTTTAGCTCCAATAATCAAATCTAGAAAAGGGCATTATCGAGACCTTTTTGAAAATCTAGCTCGTCAAGGGTTTTTAAAAGTAAGAATTGATGGAGTTATTGTAGAACTCACCAATGGTATGAAATTAGATCGGTATAAAACTCATGACATTGAGTTGGTTATTGATCGACTTCGAATTACTAATAGTGTTTCAGGTTTAAAGAGGCTTCAAGAATCCTTAATTACTGCAATGTACCAAGGAGATGAAACCTTGCTTATATTTAATGAAGGTAGCCGTAAAATTAGATACTTTAGTAGAAATTTGATGTGTCCGAGTTCAGGAATTGCTTATCCAAAGCCTGAACCCAACACTTTCTCATTTAACTCTCCAAAAGGAATGTGTCCAGATTGTAAAGGACTTGGGAATCAGCAAATTGTCAATCGAAATAAAATTATCCCCGATGATTCTATTTCTATTAATTCAGGTGGAATCATACCTCTAGGAACTCAAAAAAAGTCATGGAGTTTCAAGCAGATGGAAGTCATTGCCCAGCGTTACAATTTTAATTTATCTGATCCCATAAACAAAATCCCTGCTGCTGCATTGGAGGTTATTCTAAAAGGTGGCGCAGAATCTTTTTCTGTTGAGTCAAAAACTCTTGGAATTACACGTAATTATAAAATCGATTATGAAGGAATTGAAAACTTCATAAAAAACCAATATGAAGATGCAAATTCAACCAATATAAAACGATGGGCAAATGATTTTATGGATCAAAACGAATGTTTATCTTGTAATAGCTCTCGCTTAAGAAAAGAAGCTCGTTTTTTTAAAATCAACGGCCTTAACATTGCTGAATTAGCAGAGTTGGATTTGGATGAACTTTATTCTTGGTTCGAAAATCTCCCAAAATTTTTGTCTGAAAATGAAATGATTATTGGAGAGGAAATTATTAAAGAAATAAAATCACGGCTTCAATTTTTGTTGAATGTTGGTTTAAATTATTTGACTCTCAATCGCTCTTCAAAATCATTATCGGGTGGTGAGGCACAAAGAATACGTTTAGCTACTCAAATAGGATCCCAGCTGGTCGGTGTGCTGTATATTTTAGACGAACCAAGTATTGGTCTTCATCAACGTGATAATGCGCGTTTAATCGATTCTCTCTTCTCACTCAGAGACATTGGAAACTCTGTCTTGGTTGTAGAACACGACAAAGAAATGATTGTAAAAGCTGATTATGTTATTGATATCGGTCCATTTGCAGGAAAAAATGGAGGGGAAATTATTTCTGAAGGTAAACTAAAAGATATTTTAAATCGAAACTCTCTAACTTCTCAATACTTAACTGGAATTAAAAAAATTGAAGTTCCCGAAAAAAGAAGGCTTGGAAATGGCAAATCTCTCGTGTTATCAAATTGTACGGGTAATAACTTAAAAAATGTTACCCTAACCCTTCCCTTGGGAATGATGGTTGGTATCACAGGTGTTTCTGGAAGTGGTAAATCTTCTTTAATTAATGGAACTTTATATCCAATCTTAAACGCATATTTTTTTAATGGAGTAAAAAAACCATTAGCTCATAAAAGTATTTCGGGATTAAAACATTTAGACAAAGTTGTTGATGTAAATCAAAGCCCAATTGGTCGAACTCCCAGAAGTAATCCAGCAACTTACACCGGAGTATTTAGTGAAATAAGATCTTTATTCACACTAACTCCAGAGGCTCAAATTAGAGGGTACAAGCCAGGTCGATTTAGTTTTAATGTCAGCGGAGGGAGATGTGAAACTTGTAAAGGTGGTGGGATGAAAGTAATTGAAATGAACTTTCTACCTGATGTATTGGTTGAATGTGAATCCTGTCAAGGAAAAAGATTCAACAGGGAAACTCTTGAAATAAGATACAAAGGAAAATCAATTTCGGATGTATTGAAAATGACCATTGATCGAGCTTGTATGTTTTTTGAGTCTATACCAAAAATTTACAGAAAACTAAAAACATTGCAGGACGTAGGTTTAGGTTATGTTACTCTTGGACAATCATCAACTACACTTTCTGGAGGAGAGGCTCAAAGAATCAAACTAGCCACTGAGTTATCAAAACGAGACACAGGAAATACACTATTCATACTAGATGAACCTACCACAGGTTTACATTTTGAAGACATAAGAGTACTTTTAGAAGTATTAAATCACTTAGTTAACAAAGGAAATACTGTTGTAATTATAGAGCATAATTTGGATGTAATAAAGCAAGTTGACCACATCATTGACATAGGTTATGAAGGGGGTAAAAATGGAGGTCAAATCATAGCTGAAGGAAGCCCAGAGGAACTTATCAAGATAGCAAAAAGCCATACAGCTCATTATTTGGCAAAAGAATTGTAACTTAATTAATGAAAAAAGTAAAGAATAAAAGCTGGAATACTACTAAAACAAACGATTCATGGTCTCTTTTCAAGATCATGGGCGAATTTGTTCATGGCTATGAAAAAATGGATAGTATTGGACCTTGTATTTCAATTTTTGGTTCGGCTAGAACACAACCTGATCGTCCTTTTTATAAATTAGCTACAAGTATTGCTAATTCAATAGCAATGGCAGGATACGGAATTATTACAGGAGCTGGTCCAGGAATCATGGAGGCTGCCAATAAAGGATCTCAAGAAGTAAATGGAATTTCGGTTGGCCTAAATATTGTGCTCCCCTTCGAACAAACGTCAAACCCATATATAGACAAGGATAAAAACTTATCCTTTGAGTATTTTTTTATTCGCAAAGTAATGTTCGTTAAATACGCCCAAGCTTTTGTTGTATTGCCCGGTGGACTGGGAACATTAGATGAATTATTTGAATCGCTTACACTTATTCAAACAAAAAAAATAAAACGGGTACCTATTATTCTTGTTGGAACAAATTTTTGGGAAGGACTTGTAGACTGGATGAAATCTGTTCTCATAAAAAATAAAATGATAAGTAAAGAAGATCTTGATTTATTTTCAGTTGTTGACACCCAAGAAGAAGTACTTAATTGTTTAGAAAAATTTCATATTAAAGGTGTATATAACCCAAATTTTTAAAACCATTGAATTTTTATTGGAAGATTTCTTTATTATTAATCCTTAACCTCCCTAAACTAGTTTTGAGTCAGGGTTTGAATGTTAAAAATCAATTTTCAGTAAATCTGAAAACTGATAAAAAAACATTAGTAGTTTCTCAAAAAATCAAACTAACAAACAACTCTTCTGAGGGTTTAATTGATTTTTTTTTTAACGACTGGTCACATGCATACAGTTCCTCAAAATCGCCCTTATCACAAAGGCTTGCAGAGGAATATGATCGAAGATTTTACTTAGGAATTAAATCCAAAAGAGGAAAAACATTCGGACTGAAAATTTCAATTAACCGAAAAGAGATTGAATGGAAAAGAATTGATAATCAAATTGATATTATAAAAATTAGTTTAGATAAAACACTTCAAATCTGAGAAACCATTGAAATCTTTCTTCAATACAGTTTAGAACTTCCAGATGCTCGTTACACTGGATATGGTAAAATTTCAGAAAATGAATATTTTTTAAAAAACTGTTTTATTCAATTGGCTCCTTACATAAATGGAGAATGGATAAAAAACAGCAATTTAGATCTCGAAGAAACCAGTAATTTAATTTCTGATTATTTAATGGAATGGAATATTCCAATAAATTTATTTTTAAATTCTAATTTGACTCAGCTTAAAGAAATAAAAAAAGGAAATCGAAAAATATTATCCCTATCAGCTGCAGACACCAGAGCTATTCAATTTCATATCAATGAGCAAAAGCATCAATCATTCATTATTAATGAACTTATCATTGAAACTGACTTAAAAGGGGCTATTGACAGCCTATTTAATCCTATTCCAAGTCTGATTCAAATTAAATCTTTTGTCGATGAATATCTAGGTAAATATCCTCACAGAAAAATGCAAATTTCAAAGTATAATTATAAAAAGAGACCTTATTATAGTCTTTCTATTTTTCCCTCAGTTTTTTCTGTCTTTTCAAACCAATTTAAATTTGAAATAAAAGCCTTAAGTGTTTACCTAAATCACCATTTAAATGAAATTTTTTTAATGAACCCAAGAGAGGTTCATTGGCTTACAGGTGGGCTTCACGCCATGATGTTAATGGAATACGTAGATCGTTATTATCCCAATCAAAAATTATTGGGTAAAATTTCAGAAAAACGTTTTATAAAGCCTCTCATAAAAAAATACAGCTTAGGTAGTGTAGCTTTTAATCACGGTTATTTATATTCTTCTGAATACATCATTAGAAATAACATTCAACAAGCTGCCCTTACCCCTAAAGATAAATTAATTAAATTTAATGAGCGTGTTGCCACTCCAAGTCAAGTAGCTCATGGAATTCGATATGCCTATTGGTTTCATGGTAAAGAAAAAATTAATCGTGCAATAAAAAATCAAATTGGAATCATTCAATCTCAAGATCAATTGATTCATTCACTAGAAAAAGAATTAGAAATCCCATGGTTTTTTGGAGATTATTTAAAAAGTAGAGATTTTATTGATCTTAAAATCAGTAATTTAAACGTTAAACCAGATTCCCTGACTTTCAAGGTAACCCAAAAACAAAAAGGATTAATTCCATTTACCATAGCACAAATAAAAGAAGATTCGATTATTCAATCTATCGCTATTAAAGACTACAAAAAAACACATTACTTTAAGTTAAAAAACTTGCAGTCGGATTATTTAGTAATTAATCCTAAAGTTAAAATACCGGAATTTAATCAACTCAACAATTACAAAAGAGTAAGTAAAACATCCATAAAACCTTTGAAGTTTACTTTTATAAAAGATTTTGAAGATCCAAAAAGAAATCAAATTTTCTTCAACCCAATAACCGATTTTAACGCATATGAAGGTCTAACTTTTGGAACTAGACTTTCCAACAAATCATTTGAGCGTAAACCAATTATTTATGAAATAACTCCTATGTATAGCTTAAAGCTCAATGAAATTGTCGGTTCGGTTAAATTTAATTATTTGATTTACAAAGAAAAATCATCTTTTTATCTGACCAATATAGGGTTTTATGGAAGTAATTACCATTACGATGAAAATTTGAGATATCAAACTTTTATTCCTTCAATAACTTTTGCAAAACGCCCAAGTGATTTTAGATTAAATAAAAGAGAATTTTTCTCAATAAATCTGGTTCAAGTGAATCAAGAATACGGAACAAATATCAACATAACTCCAAATTACAGTATTGGAAATCTTCGGTATTTGTATTCGAACAAAGAAGCAATTAGAGTGTTCAGTACAGGAGGTAGATTAGAATTTTCTGATTTATTGGGTAAACTCAGTATAAACCTAGATTTTCGACATCTTTTTCATAACGGCAGAACATTTTCATTTCGTTTTTATGGAGGTAAGTTTCTGTGGAACAACACGCAAAACACTACTTATTTTGATTTCAGTTTGAATCGTTCATCCGATTATCTTTTTAATTATAATTATTTAGGACGTTCAGACGATACTGGGATTTATAGTCAACAGTTTATTATGTCAGAAGGTGGTTTTAAATCTAAGTTTGCAAATCCTAATGCAAATGACTACATTCTAGCTACAAACCTGGGGTATAGTCTATGGAAATGGATTGAAGTTTACACTGATTTTGGTATTGCAAAAAATAAAAACATGAAAGAAAATTATTTTTATGATACCGGTTTAAGATTAAATTTAGTTCCTGATTATTTAGAATTTTACTTTCCAATTCAAAATTCAGAAAATTATGTACTCAATGATCAAAATTATTTTTCTAATGTCCGATTTGTATTGACAATCGACATCAATAACCTTAAACAACTATTTACTCGAAAATGGTTTTAGATTATTGTGTTTTAGAGAATTGATAGAGGAATTATTGCATTGAGTTACTCTGCTTAAAATTTTGTAAATTTGCAAAGCTAAATTCAAAGAATGTCTCAAAAAAGCCTTGTTGAAGAAACTCCTATTTCTTTTAAAGATTTCAAAGCGGAAATCCTTTCAGATTACAGGTTACTGTGCATCAGTAGAGCCTGCTCTGAACTTGGAAGAAGAGAGGTTTTGACAGGAAAGGCTAAATTTGGTATTTTTGGTGATGGAAAAGAACTTCCTCAACTGATACTGAGTAAATTTTTTAAAAAAGGAGATTTTCGATCGGGCTATTATCGAGATCAGACCATTCTTATGGAACAAGGGTTTTTGAGTCCTCAAGAAATCTTTGCTGCTTTGTACGCGCATCCCGATATAGATATAGAACCTATGTCTGGTGGTCGTCAAATGGGAGGACATTTTGTGACTGAAAGTCATAATTCAAATGGGGCTTGGAAAACATTAATGGACCAAAAAAACCACAGCTCGGATATCTCCCCTACTGCGGGTCAAATACCAAGGCTTGTTGGGCTAGCCCAAGCTTCAAAAGTATACAGAGCATTAAACATAGAAGGAAGCGAACGCTTTTCTAATAAAGGACATGAAATTGCATGGGGTACTATTGGAAATGCAAGTACTAGTGAGGGTCTTTTCCTTGAAGCAATTAACGCAGCAGGAGTATTACAAATCCCAATGGTAATTAGCGTTTGGGATGATGATTATGGAATATCCGTTCATAATGATCAACAAACTACCAAAGGAAGCATTTCAAAGGCACTAGAAGGGTTGCAAAGAAACGAGCAAGAAAAAGGTTTTGAAATTATAACTGTAAAAGGCTGGGATTATACTGCATTAGTAGAAACTTATCAATATGCCGAAAAATTAGCGAGAAACGAACATGTTCCTGTGTTAATTCATGTTCAAGAACTAACACAACCTCTTGGTCATTCAAGTTCAGGATCTCATCAAAGATACAAATCTGAAGACCGTCTAAATTGGGAAAAAGAATTTGATTGTAATCTAAAAACACGAAACTGGATTTTGAGTAATGGTTTTGCTGATGAAGATGAACTCCAAAATATTGAAGAAAAATCTAAAAAAGAAGTCCGCCAAGCTAAAATTGATGCATGGAATACTTATCAAAACCCAATAACAGAAGAAAAAAAAGAACTTCAAAGACTCATAAAAAAAGCAATTTTAGCTACAAACAATGATTCTAATTTTCAAATAATTTCTACCCAAATTAATCAGATTGAAGAACCGACTTATAAAGACTTACTGCATAATTCTCGTAAGGCATTAAGAATTTTAACTCAATTTAATCACCCTGTTAAAGATGAAATCAGAAACTGGAAAGAGGAATTAACTAAAAAACTCAATCCAAAATTTAGTTCTCATCTTTACAGCGAATCCCAATATCGGTTAGATAAAATTGTTCCTATTCCTGCCAAATACTCTGATGATGCAGAATTAGTAGATGGTAGAATAATTATAAGAGATAATTTTGATGCATTACTTGAAAGTAACGACAAACTTCTAATCTTCGGAGAAGATGTAGGAGTTATTGGAGATGTTAATCAAGGTCTTGAAGGTATGCAATCCAAATATGGGAAAATTCGAGTTGCTGATACTGGAATAAGAGAGACAACTATTATTGGTCAAGGAATTGGAATGTCACTTAGGGGTTTACGTCCAATTGCAGAAATTCAATATTTAGATTACATACTCTATTGCCTTCAAACTTTAAGTGATGATTTAGCCTCATATCATTACAGAACAGTTGGTAAACAATCTGTTCCCTTGATCATTCGTACCCGAGGGCATCGTCTAGAGGGTATTTGGCACAGTGGATCACCAATGGGAGGTATTGTAAGTTTATTGAGAGGTATCAACGTTGCCGTTCCTAGAAACATGACTCAAGCGGCAGGGATGTACAACACCTTACTCGAAGGTGATGAACCTGCAATCGTAATAGAATCTTTAAACGGATATAGATTAAAAGAAAAAAAACCATCTAATCTTGGGGAATTTAGAGTTCCTCTTGGAAAAGTAGAAGTTTTAATAGAAGGCTCAGATATTACTTTAGTGTCTTATGGATCTACTTTGCGGATGGTTAAGTCAATAGCTAAAGAACTTAATCAATATAATATTGATGCAGAGGTAATTGATATTCAAACTTTATTGCCTTTTGATTTGAATCAAGATATTTTAACAAGCATAAAAAAAACAAATCGATTATTAATTATTGATGAAGATGTTCCAGGGGGCGCTAGTGCATACATTTTACAGCAATTAATTGATATTCAAGATATATATCCCTTTTTAGATAGTAGTCCGCAAACATTGACTGCAAAAGCTCATCGTCCAGCATATGGAAGTGATGGGGATTATTTTTCTAAGCCCTCGGAAGATGATATTTTTGAAAAAGTATATGGAATTATGCATGAATCAAACCCAGTAGCATTTCCAAAAATCTAGCTAGAAATAATTTTAATAATTAATTCTTTTAAAAGTTCTTCGGTTGAAATATTTTGTGCCCCTACTCCTTTACTTTTCATATCTGCCTCTTTGATGTGTCCAATTACTTGAGCAATCTGCTTCATTGAATAAAAGCTAGCAGCTGCCTGATAATCTTTCACAAAATAAGGAGAAACTCCGAGAACCGCTGGTGCCTTTGAAGGTGAAGGCAATCCTTGAAACAATAAAAGCTTCTGAAAAAAATTAAACAAAATTGTTAAAGTAAGCGTTATGGGATGTTTCTTAAAATTGGAAGCCATATAACGAATAATCCTGAAAGAATGCTCAAGATCTCTTTTACCTAGAGCTTTTTGAAGTTCAAAACCATTAAAATCTTTACTATATCCAATATACTTTTCTATAATTGAAGGAGTAATTTCTTGACCTTGGGTAACCTGATTGCATAGTTTTTGTAATTCCTTGTCTATTTTACCTAAATTTGTTCCCAGAAATGAAACAAGCAGTGGAATAGCATCTGGATGAAAATTAAAATTATATTTCAAACCGCGATCCTTAATCCAAGTCTCTACTTGATCTTGGTATAAAGGTTTTGTTTCTAAAATTACTCCAGACTTCGCAATTGATTTATATGATTTTTTACGCTTATCTAATTTTTTGTGTTTATAACAAAAAATCAATACCGTTTGAGCCTGGGGATTCTCCAGATAAGGAAGCAATGAGTCCATTGACCGGTCCAAATATTGAGCTTCTCTAACAACAACCAATTGATGAGACCCCATCATCGGGAAACGCTTGGCAGTTTCAATAATTTGCTCTGGGAGCGTTTCCTTTCCATATAAGATTGTAGAATCAAAATCACGCGCATGTTCATCTACCACGCAATTCAAAAGCAAATTCGTAACTTGATCAATAAAAAATGGTTCAGTTCCCATCAAAAGATAGATTGGAGCAAAACTCCCTTTTTTTATAGAACTTAATATTTGATATATGTCTTTCAAAGCTAAAAATTGTTCACTTTTATAGTATGGAACAACTTAATTTTCCCAACTACTCATTTACCTTCAAAAGTAGGGAAAATAAGGTGTATATTTTCGATTTAATCCGCAAAAAGAATGTGCTATTATCTCCCGAGGAATGGGTTCGGCAACATTGTGTACATTTTTTGATTAATGAATTAGGGTATCCCAAAAGTCTTATCAATTTAGAAAAACAACTTTTCATCAACGGTCGAGCAAAACGTTATGACCTTGTTGTGTATAGTAATGATGGGAATGTTGAAATTTTGGTTGAGTGTAAAGCCCCTTCAATTAAAATCTCCCAAAATACTTTCGATCAAATTGCTCGATACAATTTGACTTTGAATAGTCGCTTTTTGATGTTAACAAACGGAAAAGAACACTACTTTTGTGAAATAGATTTTAAAAATAAAGCCTATCGGTTTATCCGAAAACTTCCAAAGTATCAAATATGAATATTGCCGTAGTTATTTTAAATTGGAATGGGAAAAATCTTCTTCAACAATTCATCCCTGATCTTATTCGATACAGTAAAGAAGCAAGAATATACCTTATTGATAATGGTTCAGACGATGATTCAGTCCCTTTTATTAAAAAGAAATTCTCTGAAATAAACGTTATACTAAACCAAAATAATCTTGGATATGCAGAAGGTTATAATATTGGTTTACAAGAAATTAATGAAGATATTTTATGTTTAATCAATAACGATATTAGAGTTTCTAAAAACTGGTTACTCCCAATAATTGATTTTTTCAAGCAAAATCCAAACACAGTAATTACTCAGCCCCATATACTTGATGAGAAAGATCCACAAAAATTTGAGTATGCAGGAGCTGCTGGTGGCTATATTGATCGTTTGGGTTATCCATTTTGTAGAGGACGAATCTTTAATCATTTAGAAAAGGATAACGGTCAATATGATAAAAACAAATCAATTTTTTGGGCTTCTGGTGCTTGCTTCTTCATACGAAATGAAGCATTCAAATCTGTTGGAGGTTTTGATAAAGATTTTTTTATGCATCAGGAAGAAATTGATCTTTGTTGGAGGATTTACAATCAAGGAAAAGAGATTTATAGTATTGGGGAATCAAAAGTTTATCATCTTGGAGGCGGAAGTCTTCCGGATTCTCCTAAAAAAGTTTTTTACAATTTCAGGAATTCCATGTATATGATTTTAAAAAATGTTCCCTTATTCCCTTTGTTATTTATTTTCATTGCCCGTTTAATCCTAGATGGTATTGCCGGAATACGTTTTCTCTTAAAAGGTGAAATGAAAAATTGCTTAAGTATTATTAAGGCTCATTTTTTTGTATATTTTAATTTGATTAAAATATTGCAAAAAAGAAGTGAATTAATTGTTAATAGACCCTATTTTTCCCTTAATAGCATCCTATTTCAATTTTTTATCTTAAAAAAGTGTAAATATTCTGAATTAAAATTCCCCAAGTCCTAAATTACATTAACTTTATTCTCCAAAATTTAAATTAAATATAAATGAAAAAATTATTTCTTTACACCCCTCTAATCACAATTCTTTTAGCATCTTGCGTGTCTCAAAAAAAATTCACGGAGCTTCAAGCTTTACAAGACACTACGGTTGACCAATTGAATTCCGCTACTGTGAAACTTAATACATGTGATGAAGAAAAGGCTGCAGCACTAGCATCTGTTGCCTCTCTTCAAGAACAGATTCGTTTCTTGAAAGAAAATAACTCTGATTTGATTGATAACCTAGGAAACCTTACTACCCTTTCTCAAAAAGGAGCTGAAAATCTTGAAAAATCTTTAGAGAGTTTAAAAGAAAAAGACACTCGTATTTCTAGCCTTAGAGACGCTGTTACCAAAAAAGATTCTGTTACACTTGCCTTGGTTACAAGTCTTAAAGGTGTTCTTGGAAACCTAGGAGATGAAGACATCGAGGTAAATGTTGAAAAGGGAGTAGTATTCATTTCAATTTCTGATAAATTACTATTCAAAAGTGGAAGTTCAACAGTAACCAAGAGAGCAAAGGAAGTACTCGGAAAAGTTGCGAAAGTAGTATTGGACAAACCAGAACTTGAGTTTATGGTTGAAGGTCATACCGATAACGTACCAATCAGCAACGACTGTGTTACTGACAACTGGGACTTGAGTGTAAAAAGAGCTACTTCAGTTGTTCGTGTACTTCAAAATGACTTTAACATACCGCCTCAGCGTATGACTGCAGCTGGAAGAAGTTCGTATGCACCTCTGTTGGAAAATGACTCTCCATCAAATCGTTCTAAAAACAGAAGAACTCGAATTGTGGTTCTTCCAAAATTAGATCAATTCTATGATTTAATTAATAAAGGGATGGAAGCAGCGCAATAAACTGCATTTCTTATAGTATATAAAAACGCCTCATTTTGGGCGTTTTTTTTTATAAAAAATCTACAGAACCCTTGCCATATCTAATAATCTGAGGTTTTCCTTTTGTTAAATCAATTACAGTGGAGGGAATATTTCCTCCAATACCTGTATCAATCATAAAATCAATCAACGAAGACCATTCTTCAAAAATCAAAGCAGGATCTGTAGTATAGTCTATTATCGAATCTTGGTCATGAAGAGATGTTGTTATCAATGGTGCTGGTAAAAGTGGGAGAAGTATTTTTAAAATAGGATCATCTGAAATTCGAATTCCAATTGATTTTCGTTTATCAAAAGGTTTTGGAAGTTTTCTTGAACCTTTCATAATATAGGTGTAGGGACCCGGTAAAGTGTATTTTAATAAGCGGAAAGTTGAGGAATCAAAATGTTGAACATATGATGACAATTCACTTAAGTCGCTAAATAAAAAACTAAAAGGTGCTTGCGCTACTTTGATTCCTTTTATCTTACTCAAACGATCAAGTGCCTTGGTGTGACTACTTAAACATCCCATTGCATATACTGTATCGGTAGGATAAATTACGATAGCTCCATGAGTTAACGCTTGAGCAACTTCATTGATGATTTTGGTATTTGGACTGGAGGAATAAAGAGCATGCAAAATAGCCATCACTCAATAATTTTAAGTTTTGCAAAACGGAGTAATAATTTTTTTTCGCCGCTTTCTTTAAAATTTATAGTAGCTTTTTTATCATTTCCTACACCATCAACCTCAGTCACAACTCCTTTGCCAAAACGTTGATGTTCAACTTGAGTTCCAATCGGTAAAGCAATTAAACTTTCAGGACTTGAAGAAGTTACTTTATTTTCAGATTCAATTTTCCTTAGTTTTTTCAATTGGGTTGGAGTTGGGCTTTTGTTGGTTTTCCCGTCCCATGAGTTTGGCTTTTTAGATTGTTTTTTTGGTTGATCAACATTTCCAAAAATTGATTTATTAATCAAAGGTTTAAATTCGTAATCAGATTTAGGAATTTGATGATCCAAATACTGTTCATCAATTTCTTCAATAAATCGACTAGGTTCTGAACTATTAAGCTTACCCCATCGATATCGAGATTGAGTATACGACAAAAACGCCCTTTCTTCGGCCCTAGTAATTGCTACATATAATAAGCGTCGCTCCTCCTCCAACCCACTTCGAGAATCGAGATTCATGGGTGATGGAAACAAATCTTCTTCCATCCCTACGATGTATACGTAAGGAAATTCTAAACCTTTAGCTAAATGAATAGTCATTAAAGATACCCGATTTATATCCTCACTTTTATTTTCATTATCAAAATCTGTTGCAAGAGCTACATCTTCTAAAAATTCAGTAAGAGCCCCAGTCATATCTGCGATTTCTTTTTGTCCTTCAGTAAAATCTTGTATTCCATTTAATAACTCCTCTATATTTTCAATCTTACTAACACCTTCGGGAGTTCCATCCTTTTTTAAAGCAGAAACAATTTTTGTCTTCTTAGTTACTTCATCTGCAATTTCAAAAGCATTGGCAGTTTCGTTAAAAATTTGAAGACTTTTGATTAAAATCACAAACTGTTCTAATTTACTTGCAGTTCCTGAATTAATGCCAATATCCAAACTTGCCGCTCTCTCTGCAGTCTGGAACAAGCTTAACTCATTTTGTTTTGCACCAACTACCAGTTTATTAATAGTTGTTTGCCCGATTCCTCTGGCTGGATAGTTAATGATACGTTTTAAACTTTCTTCATCTTTGGGGTTGACAATGACTCTCAAATAGGCTAAAACATCTTTTATTTCTTTTCTCTGATAAAAAGATAATCCTCCAAAAATTTTATAAGGAATATTTCGCTTTCTCAAAGCATCTTCCATTGCTCGAGACTGAGCATTTGTTCGATAAAGAATTGCAAAATCAGTGTACATTCGTTGATCTGTGAGATTAAAATCAAAAATACTAGCCGCTACATGGCGTCCTTCATCAGAATCTGTAGGACAACGTTGGACTTTAATTTTACTGCCAACTCCATTGGCAGTCCAAACCTTTTTATCCAATTTTGTCTCATTGTGATTGATAATCGAGTTAGCAGCATTGACGATGTTCTGAGTAGAACGGTAATTTTGTTCCAAACGATACATGGCTACATTGTCATAATCTTTTTGAAAATTCAAAATATTATTGATATTGGCTCCACGAAAAGCATAAATACTCTGTGCATCATCTCCTACGACACAAATATTTTGAAATTTATCAGAAAGTGCACGCACAATAAGATATTGTGAATGATTTGTATCTTGATACTCATCCACTAAAATATATCGAAAACGATCCTGATACTTTGCTAAAACATCTGGAAATCTATTTAGTAATTCATTAGTACGAAGGAGTAAATCATCAAAATCCATGGCTCCAGCTTTAAAACATCGATCCACATACTCTTTATAAATCTCCCCCATTTTTGGCCTTCTTGACATTGAGTCAGATTCTTGTAAATTTGAATCATTGTAATATGCTCGAACCGTTATCAAGCTATTTTTAAAGGTAGAAATTCTACTCCGCACTTGTTTTGTTTTATAAACATCTTTTTCGAGTCCCATTTCCTTGATGATAGAAGATATAAGTCGATCAGAATCTTGAGTATCATAAATTGTAAAATTACTTGGATATCCCAATTTGTCTGCCTCACTTCTTAATATACGGGCAAAAATAGAGTGAAAAGTTCCCATCCAAAGATTTTTTGCTTCCCCATCTCCAACCAAATCGGCAATACGACTTTTCATTTCTCGTGCAGCTTTGTTAGTAAATGTTAGTGCTAAAATTGAAAAAGAGTCAATCCCCTGGCTCATCAAATATGCGATTCTATAAGTTAATACACGAGTCTTACCTGAACCTGCGCCAGCTATCACTATTAAAGGTCCATCTTTATGTAATGTGGGATTTTTTTGAGCTTCATTAAGCGTGTTTATGTAGGCAAATAAATCTTTTTTCATCGGTTACTAAAATAATACTTTGAAAACGTATAAATGCATAAATAACTCATTTTATATAATAAATTATGAACCGTTGTGGACTTATTTTTTTTCTTCAAATTAACTTCAAAAAAGACATTAAATAATTTTATTTTTTTGAGTCTTTTGTTGGATTAAAACTTTAAAAATAAATCTACTAAAAAAGTTATCTAACTACTCCAAGGTAATTATATGCATTATTTGTTTACTTTTAAGTTGTTGAAAAATGAAATTAAATAAAGTCAATATGATCAATAAATTCAAATTTGTCTACATCTTTGGAATATTAAGTAGTTTTTGGTTGTCGGCACAAATTACTGAGTCTACAATAAATTCTATTGAACCCAAAGTAATTGAGTGGCGTCATTATATTCATCAAAACCCCGAACTTTCAAACCGGGAATTCAAAACAGCAAAATTCATAGCTACACATCTTGAATCTCTGGATATTGAAGTTGAAACTGGGGTTGCTTACACTGGTGTTGTAGGGATTTTAAAGGGAAATAAACCTGGAAAAGTTGTTGCTCTTCGAGCGGACATGGATGGTCTTCCTGTCAATGAAAGAAACGATTTACCATATAAATCAAAAGCTACAGCAGTTTTTAACGGACAAAAAACAGGGGTTATGCATGCATGTGGTCATGATACTCATGTTGCAATACTTATGGGTGTTGCTGAAATATTATCAAAAAATAGAAATTTCCCTGGTACTGTAAAGTTTATTTTTCAACCTGCAGAAGAAGGACCCCCATCTGGTGAGGAGGGTGGAGCCTTACTAATGGTTAAGGAGGGTGTTCTCAAAAACCCAGATGTTGATGCTATTTTTGGATTGCACATCAATTCTGAAACACCAGTAGGTCATATTACCTACAAAACAAAGGGAATCATGGCAGCAGCAGATTCATACAAAATTGTTATTGGAGGGAAACAGTCCCATGGATCTACCCCTTGGAAAAGTGTTGATCCTATTATGATTTCATCGCAGATCATCAATGGTCTTCAAACGCTTATCAGCAGAAACTCCGAACTTACCAAAGAAGGAGCTGTGGTATCTGTAGGAGCCATACATGCAGGAATTCGATCCAACATTATTCCAGAGTCGGCGGAAATGATTGGTACTATCCGAACTTTGAATACAGACATGCAAGAAGTAATCCACCAAAGGATGTATGAAATGATTCCCCAAATTGCAGAGGCTTATGGAGGCACTGCAACAGTTACTGTCAAGAAAACAGCAGCTTTGACCTACAACGATGAAACCCTAACAAAACAAATGGTGCCCAGTCTAGAACGTGCAGTAGGAGCTTCTAATGTTCATGAAATGCAAGCCATAACTGGTGCTGAGGATTTCTCTTACTTCCAACAACAAGTTCCTGGTTTGTACTTTTTCTTGGGTGGAATGGATCCAGCGATGAATCCGAACGAGGCTCCCTCCCATCATACACCTGATTTTGTAGTTCAAGATGAGGGAATGATCCATGGAGTAAAAGCACTAACCCAATTAGCAATTGACTATTTAAACCAATAAAACCAAACTAGATAGAATATTTAATTTTTATTGCCGGTTGTTTTTTAACATATTTCGGGTGTGTTCCCAGCCCTCGGACCACCACTGCTCCATTTCTTGCTGATTGAATACAAGACTGTTTGTGGTCAAAACACGTGGGGTGTAAAATAATCGGAGTTTTACGTTGTGTTTTTTTGCTAACAATTCTCCGACCTTGAGGTTGTCCAAGTAAATCTGATCACCCATAAAGTCAAAGGTAGATAACAACAAATCAAAGGCATTTCGCGAGCGCATTCGATTCAATTGTTGTTCCTCAGTTGTTAAAACAATTGCATCTACATGAGTTGCGCCTCGTTTGATTGCTTCTTCAATTGCAATTATGCACCCAAAACCTCCATCAGCATATTCATAACGGTTTTTTACAACCAAACTCATGAAAGGCAAGTAGTTACAAGAAATCCAAATCCAATCAATAAAATCATCATAAGAGCAATCTGAAATTGATTTAAACTCAATTTTATTTAGAGTGAGGTTTGAAACACAAACAACAACCTCAGAAGAAGTTGTTTTTATTGATTCAAAAAGTGATGGTGAGATTTCCTTTGAAAGGAGTTGTCTTAAATTTAAGCTTTCTCCAAAAGTTTTTTTTCCTCGAATAAAATTTTTAATCACATTAAAATGATTAATCTTTGTTTTAACGATTTTTCCTTTTTGCTTGATTACAAAAGGATTATTGGAAAATATCGATGCCTGTGTTACATGGGTAAATGCCTGCTTAATTGCATTGATTTTATTGGAAGCAAGGTGTGAAATCAACAAACTCCCAGTAGAAGTTCCCATAAAGATATCGTATTCTTGTTTGTCATTTTCGATTAAATATTGTGCAACTCCTCCCGCAAATGCACCCTTACTTCCTCCTCCAGAAATTACTAATGCTGATTTTGACATTTTTTAGTTTTAAGAATTGGTTATTTAAATTTACAATGTTTTTAATTAAAATGAATTTTAAAAATCTTAAAAACGAGTAACTTCGTGAGATCGTATGGACATACTTCAAACTCCAATTGAATATCTCAAAGGGATTGGCCCAAACAGGGCTAGTTTACTCAAAGAGGAACTGGGAATCAAGACCTATCAAGATCTGCTGCATTTTTTCCCAAACCGATACATTGATCGAACTACATTCTATGCCATTAATCAACTTCCTAAGAACAACTCAGAAGTTCAACTTAAAGGAAGCATAGTTTCGCATAAAATAATCCCTCAAGCAAAGGGCAAACGCTTGGCTGCTGTTTTCTCCGATGGAACATCTACCCTAGAATTAGTCTGGTTTAGAGGTTATAGGTGGATTCAAGAGAGTTTGAAAAGCAATACTCCCTATGTAGTTTTTGGGAGACTAAACTGGTACGGTAACAAAGTCTCTATTGCCCACCCCGAACTTACTTTAGTGGAAGATTACAAACAACGGAATTTAGGGGCTTTTCATCCTGTTTACCCTTCGACCGAAAAGCTAATAAATAAAGGAATTAGCCAGCGGGTAGTCAAGCAATCAATGGAACACTTGTTTCGTCAGGTACACAAAGAATTTGTTGAAACCTTACCTGAATTTATTTTGGAGGAACTCAAACTCATACCCAAAAAAGAAGCGATTATTCAAATCCATTTTCCCGCAAATCAAAATCAATTGACTCGAGCTCAATTTCGCTTAAAATTTGAAGAACTGTTTTACATTCAAATGCAATTGCTTCAAAAAAATCGATTACAAAAACAAAAAGTAAAAGGGTATGTTTTTGAGCACGTAGGGACTCTTTTTAACGAGTTTTTTAGTAATCATTTGCCCTTCCAACTAACCCAGGCGCAACAACGTGTAGTTCGAGAAATTAGAAACGATATGGGCACGGGAAAACAAATGAATCGTTTGCTTCAAGGAGATGTTGGATCTGGTAAAACTATGGTTGCACTTTTGAGTATGCTTATTGGTTTAGACAACGGCTTTCAGGCCTGTTTAATGGCTCCAACCGAAATCTTAGCCCAACAACATTTTCAATCCCTAAAAGAAGGGTTGGGTAAAATGGAATTGAATATTGCTTTACTAACTGGGTCTGTAAAAGCTGCCAAACGAAAAGAAATTCACGAGGCGCTAGAAAAAGGAAGCTTAAATATTTTAATAGGAACTCATGCGCTAATCGAAGATAAAGTGCGTTTCAAAAATTTAGGAATTGCTATTATTGATGAACAACATCGTTTTGGTGTGGCCCAACGTGCCAAGCTTTGGAGAAAAAACAAACTCCCTCCTCATATCTTAGTAATGACAGCTACACCAATACCAAGAACACTTGCAATGAGTGTTTATGGAGACTTGGATATTTCGGTAATTGACGAACTTCCACCCGGTAGAAAATCAGTTAAAACTGTCTTAAGAAATGACTCCAATCGATTGCAAGTATTTCAATTTATTCGTGAGGAAATCAAACAAGAAAAACAAATTTATGTGGTCTACCCTTTAATTCAAGAATCGGAAAAGATGGATTACAAAGACCTCATGGATGGATACGAAAGTTTGGTGCGAGAATTTCCCCTTCCCAAATACCGCATAAGTATTGTTCATGGGAAAATGAAACCCAAGGAAAAAGACTTTGAAATGCAGCGCTTTGTTGAAGGAAAAACCCAGCTTATGGTGGCTACTACTGTAATTGAGGTTGGAGTAAACGTACCCAATGCTTCGGTCATGGTTATTGAAAGTGCAGAACGTTTTGGCTTGTCTCAATTACATCAGCTTCGTGGTCGTGTTGGTAGAGGAAATGATCAAAGCTATTGCATTTTAATGAGTAGCCATAAAAAATCAAAAGAGGCTAATACTCGATTACAAACAATGGTTCAAACCAACGATGGTTTTGAAATTGCGGAAGTTGACTTACGCTTACGTGGTCCTGGTGACTTGATGGGGACACAACAAAGTGGGATTCTTCAACTTAAAATTGCTGACCTATTACGGGATCAGGAACTTCTGAAAACCGCTCGGATTTATGCAAAAAAAATTATTTCAGAGGATCCTGAACTTTCTGATATTAAACACCAGAAAGTTAGAACCACCTATTCAAAGATTACAACTCATAAAAACATTTGGAATTACATAAGTTAGTACTTTATTTTAGGATACAGATGCTTATCTTTGTGGTTTATT
>JAURBD010000154.1 GCA_030829155.1 Flavobacteriaceae bacterium | reverse complement strand
TATTTTTTGTGTTACAGTTTCGCTCAAAACATAACAATTTGCGTTTTGTAAATCGATTCGTTCAGCTCTTAATTTGATTTGTTTTTGACTTTCTTCTCCCGAAACATAAAGTACTTTTCCTTTTATTTGAAGTGAAATTTGTAGTAATAATGTAGATTTTCCTATTCCTGGTTCACCTCCTAAAAGTGTTATTGACCCAGGAACAAGACCCCCTCCCATCACTCTGTTTAACTCAGAGTCATTTGTCGAAATTCTAGATTCTTTATCGGTGTCAATTTCTTGGATTCTTAAAGGATGAGTTCCTTTTGTATTATTGGATTTTGTATCTACCCATCCTTTTCTCTCTTTTTTTTCTATGACCTCTTCAACAAGGGTATTCCATTCTTTGCATCCGTTGCACTGACCTTGCCATTTGGAATGTGGAGTTCCACACTTTTGACAAAAAAAAGTTGTTTTTACTTTAGTCATTATAGAGAATTATTTAAGTAATTCAATTTTATTTAAAACTAGTTCTTTTGTTATGAAATCAATTGGTTCTAAGGTGTATGCACTTTCATAATTTTTAAGTGCTTTTTTATAGTTTTCCAAAATTTCATAACCCAAACCATTAAAGTAGTAACCCATCATAGTTGTTGGATAATCTTGAAGTGCTAATTCTCCTAGGACAAAAAGCGATTCTGCATCAGCTTTTTTTTGAGCAGCAGCAAAAACAGCCATTACATCATTAAGAATATATTTTTTTTGAATTCCAAGCTCACGATATATTCTCTGGTATTTATTTATCAAGAAGACGTGAGGAGGTTGGCTTTCTTTTAAAATTTTTTCTTTGTACACTTTTGGACTTATAGGTTGGTAAACTCTAAAAATATTTTCCAATGCAACAGGAATAGAATATATAGGTGAAGAAAATTCATCTGGATCTGCAAACAAATTATTGGTTAGATGAAACTTTGGATTTTCTATTTTTTTTAATTCATCACTTAAAATAGAAGTATTGTTTTTTTGTCTTTTTGGAAGGTTTTCTGAATTTGAAAGATAATAGCTTATATCCTTTTTGACCGTTGTTGTTTTTGCAATTATAGGATCGATTATTGAACCTGTTAATTCTGGTGTTATGGCTATATATGCTGAAAATATAGGGTTATTATCAAGCAAAAAGAAATTTATGAAATTACCCAATTTATTTTTTCCAATGATCACTTTTAAGTTGGAAATATTGTATTGCGTTTGAAGACGTTGTACGATGTCAGATGTAATAAATTGCTTAAAATTTGAGCCGCGGGAACTTAGTTGACCTGAATTTTTATTGATTTCTGAATCTCTTTTAACTTGAGTAGAACCCTCTTGGTGTATTCCAACAACAATCGATTTTGGCATATATCCAATTTTAGAAAGGAATTTAACATTACTTACCGTAAGGTTAAATAAATCATTACCTTCTAAAACTACGATTAAAGGCATAGGATCAATCGATTCGCTACCTAATTCTGGGACATATAAGTCAATTGTTCTTACTTTTCCAAGAAAAGTAGATTCAATGTTTTCTGTTGTAATTTGAGCTTTGACATCAAAACAAAAAAAGACCGTCAAAATTAAAAATAGATTTTTCATAAAGAAAGAATAATCAGTGTAGGTGTGTAATATACTTACTTTTTTCTGTTTATTAGAGGTAAAATGAAAAATGAAAGACTTCCAAAAACAATAACCATTACTGTTTGAGCAGTCCACATAATCCATCCAAAAGCAAGACTAGATTCTTTTGAAATCCCATAACTTATTAATACTAGAGAAACCGAAAAAGGATAAATCCCTATTCCTCCGTTTGTAGCTGAAATTGTAATAGCACCAACAATAAAGCCAATCAATAAGGCTTCAAAAGGAAGGTCAAGGGTTTCAGGTAAAGCCAATTTAACAACATAAAACATCAAAATATATAAGCCCCAGATTAGAAAGGTATGGAATAAATAAGCCCATTTTTTTGGCATTTTTACTAGAGTTAGAATCCCCTCGATGAGCCCTTCAATCAAGCCAAGTATTTTTTTCGCAAAAACAGAATTTGATTTTTTTAGTTTTTTAATTAAAATCCAGAGGGAAAAGCCGAGAAGTATAATGGAAAAAATTAAAGTAGTTGGATTAAAATATTGCTTTTCTAAGAACGATACAATAAATTCAAATTGAAGTAATAAGGCAATACCGATAACAATAAATAACATGATAAGGTCTACCATTCTTTCCGCGATTACAGTACC
>JAURBD010000156.1 GCA_030829155.1 Flavobacteriaceae bacterium | reverse complement strand
GCAATTTATTGGACTAATAAAAAACATTGGGACTGGGCTATTAATCCAAACAAACGAGAGGTTGCTTCTTTTTTAAAAGAAAACCTTTTGCCAATTGAAGAAACAGGAGGATTAAATTTTATTCCTAAATCAGACAACCAGTTCTCTTTTGTCGATGAGCTTGGCTTTGAGGTTTTTTACGCAGACGGACATACTGAGAAGCAAATGCTGCCTATCATTTCATATAAGGGTCAAAAAATTGCTTTTGCCGGAGACCTTATTCCTACTGCTGGCCATGTTCCTTTACCTTATGTGATGGGTTACGATGTTAGGCCTTTGACAACACTTAAAGAAAAAGATTTATTTTTAAATTACGCAGCAGATAACAATGTTCTTTTGCTTCTTGAGCACGATAGTGTTAATGAGGCTATTTCATTAAAAAGGACAGAAAAAGGCGTGCGTGTTAACCAAACTTTAAAATGTGATGAAATTTTTTAGAACCGCCTTTTTGATTTTTTTGGTTTGTTCTTGCTCTAACAAAGACAACGGCAGGTGGCAACAACATGTGTCTTATAAAATGGTAATTGACGTTGATGCTGAAAACAGAAGCTATTCAGGAACACAAGAGCTTGTTTATACCAACAATTCTTCTGACACAATATCAAGAGTTTTTTATCATTTATATTTTAATGCTTTTAAGCCCGGAAGCGAAATGCAAGTAAGGGCTTCTGAAATTAGCGACGATGACAGGACGATTTCCAAAAAAATACTTTCATTAAAAAAGAAAGATTTTGGAGATGTTCGCGTTCTAGAGCTTTTACAAGATGGTTTTTTGCTTGAGTTAAAAAATCAAGAAACAATTTTAGAGGCCGCTTTAAAAAACCCTCTTTTGCCTGGTGAAAAGACAACACTAAGCATGCGTTTTGAAGTTGATGTCCCTAAGCAGGTTAGAAGAGCTGGAAAAGACAGCGATGATGGTATTGACTTTTCTATGGCTCAGTGGTATCCAAAACTGTGTGAATATGATAGTCAAGGCTGGCATGCTAATGCTTATTTGGGTCGTGAGTTTTATGGGGTGTGGGGTGACTTTGATGTTACAATTAATATAGACAATAAATATACTGTCGCTGGGTCGGGCTATCTACAAAACCCTGAAGAAGTTGGGCACGGGTATGCTGAACTTAAAAAGCCTTATGAATCAGACAAAATTTCTTGGCGCTTTTTGGCGCCTAATGTTCATGATTTCAGTTGGGCCGCAGACACAGAGTATGTTCACGACGTAGTAGATGTGCCTGGCGGACCAAAAATGCATTTTTTTTATAAAGAAGACGATAAATATTCTGAAAACTGGAAAATTGTTCAACCCTACTCTGTAATGTTTATGCAATATTTCATAGAAAACATTGGTCCCTATCCTTATAAACAATATTCTGTTATTCTAGCTGGTGATGGTGGAATGGAGTATGCAATGTGTACTTTTGTTGGTGGGGTTCGTGATTTTAATAGTCTGGCAGGAGTTATATCTCACGAAATTGCACATACTTGGTTTCAGTTTTTGTTGGCCACAAACGAGTCTAAGCATGCTTGGATGGATGAAGGGTTTACAAGCTACATAAGTGATAATGCAGAAAATGTAATTTTAAAAAAAGGACTTGCGCTTGCTAACCGCCGAGCTTATGTTGATTATTTTAACTTTGTTCGTACAGGAAACGAAGAGCCTTTGACAACTCATGCTGATCGTTTTTCAAGTAGCAGGGGATATGGCATGTCTTCCTACGATAAAGGTTCTATATTTTTATCTCAACTAAGTTATGTTATTGGGGAGGAAGCGCTTTCAAAAGTTTTAAAAAAATATTACTCTACTTATATGTTTTCCCATCCTAATCCAGAAGATTTTATAAGGATAGCTGAGAAAGTAAGCGGACAAGAGCTTGATTGGTATTTAATGGACTGGGGGCAAACCACAAAAAAAATAGATTACGCTGTAAAAAGTATTGTAAAAAGTAGTTCTGAAGGCTGTGATTCTGTTACTATTACGATGAACAGAAATGGAGAGATGGCTATTTCTAACGACGTAGAGGTAGAGTTTGTAAGTGGTGTCGTTAAAGAATATCACATTCCTCTGCTGATGAGTCGTGGTCATAAACCTCTAAATAGTAAAGCGGTTCTTTTAGAGCCTTGGAGTTGGGCGAAGAGAAGTTATAGCTTTGATGTTT
>JAURBD010000092.1 GCA_030829155.1 Flavobacteriaceae bacterium | reverse complement strand
GAATTTTATTTCTAATTCAGGAACTTTAAAAAGAATTTCCAAAAAAGGGGTAAATAAAATAGATGCTTTTTTGGAGGATTATTCAGATGTTATAAAAATGTACATTGATGCCTATGAAATCTTGTTTGATGAACATTACCTCAACCAAGCAGATAAATTAGCAACGGTCTGTTTGACTGAGTTTGAAGACCAAAATAGTCCACTTTTATTTTTCAGTTCAACTTCAGATTTGGTCCTTAGAACAAAAGAAACTTCTGATAATGTCATACCTTCTTCCAATGCAATTATGGCAGAAAATCTGATTCGTTTATCAAACCACTTGATTAAACCTGAATACATAAGCAGATCCAGAGCAATGTTGGCTTCATGTAAATCTGAGATCCAATCCTATCCAGGAAATTACAGTTATTGGTTGACAGTAGCTTTAAGATTATTAAACCCAGGTTATGAAGTTGTTGCTGTTGGACCAAATTCAAAAAATAATCTCAGAGAGATTAGAAACACTCAGTTCTCTCTGAATTGCAGTTGGGCGGCAGCTGAGGAATCTGACTTACCACTCTTTCAAAATAGAATATCAAAAAAAAAGACCTTATATTATTTGTGTAAAAATAATCATTGTGAACTACCATTAGAATCTATTGAAGAAGTAAAAGAAAAGCTTAGGCTTTTAAATTAAGATTTTCGAGGATTTGTGTAAAAGTCTTTCAGGTAAAATGGTTCAAAATATGCTATATCCTCAAATTGTTTTGCTCCGAATTTATCGGTAGCTATGACAACCATATGCTGGGCAGAAGGTTCTTTTAATGAATCAACAAAATATGTGTTTTCTTCTGGGATAATACCTTTACACTTATTTGAACCATTACCAAATAAAACCAAACGACCTTGATTTCGAACCTCTTTAAAAGAGTCACTGGTTATTATTTCTGCCCGCGTAGGATATATCACTTCTTTTTTTGTATTCAACACCATGGTAAAAACTTCCATTCTTCTGGCATCAAACATTGGAATTAATAAATCGGAAGTTTCTGGAGTGTAAGCGGCTGCAAGAACTTCTAAGCTGTTTATCGAGATTAATGGAATACTATGAGCATAACATAATCCTTTTGCTGAAGAAACTCCAATTCTAAGTCCTGTATATGAACCTGGACCCTTACTCACTGAAACTCCAGACAATTGAAAAGGTTTGATACTAGCTTGATCAAGTAGCTGATTTATGAAACAATGCAAATGATCACTGTGGCGAAAATCTGCTTCATTATTCTCGATACAGTGAAGAAGATTTCCATTTTCCGATAAAGCTACCGAACAATTTGTTGTAGCAGTTTCAATATGAAGAAGATAAGCCATGTAACAAAATTAAGAAGAACTGACTTCTAAATTTCAAGTTTTAGTCCAAAATAAAATTCAAGAATTTTAAGTTTAAAGATGTAATCAAATTTTGAACGTAATTCGTCTGATACTGATGCTTCATACCTTTGCTTTATTTGAGTGAATTCAAAAGAATTCATAACTCCAGCATCAAATCTTTTAGTAGCATTATTATAAGCATCTCCTCTAGCAATAACAGTTTTTTGAGCAGCTTTATAAAAGTTGTATGCTCCTAACGCATCATTATATGCTTGATTTACGTCACTCTCTAAGTTTAATTTTTGTTGCTCAAATGTGTTTTGGGAACGCAACAAGTTAACTTTACTACGTTTTAGATTGTTCTTAGACAAAAGTCCATTTAGAATTGGTATTCTCAATTGAACTCCAAAATTATGTCCTTCATTCATTTGAAATTGATTCCAAAAAGAATCTGGTCCAACTACTCTTCTTTGCTCAACGTTTGTATTAACTGCCTCACCTGTTGCAGCTACATAACCAATCGGAGTTTCTTCAAACACACCTGTTCTTTCAATACCATCGCTGTATGAAATCCTTGTACTGTAGCTATAAAATGCGGAAAGAGAGGGTTGAAGGGCAGCCTTTGCGATTTCAATATCTGTCTTTGAAATTTCCAAATTGGTTAAAGAAAACTTGATGTCGTTTCTGTGAGTCAAAGATTTTTCAAAAATTTCTTTAGGAGTTTCCTCTAATATCAAAGGAAAAGGGATATCAAAATTTTCAACGGCAACGTCAAAATTGTCATAGTCGGTTATTAGTAAAAGTTGAGCAAGGTTAATCTTTGCAATACGTAAATTATTTTCAGCTTGAATTACTGCTTGTTCTTGTGAAGCGATAGTGGCTTCAAGTTCAAAAACATTTGCAATAGTTAAAACTCCAGCGCTTATTAAAACATTGGTTCGCTCCAATTCTTTTTCAGAAACTTCAAGTTGACTTTTTTGAACCTCTAAAAATTCTTTGTTAAACATCACTTGGAGATAAGAGTTTGCAATCAAGATAGATGTGTTCTCAGTTATGTTTGCAATGTTATACTGTTGTGCAATTATAGCAAGATTTGACCTGTGAAGTCGTTTAACATTCTGTAATCCTTTATAAATATCGACTCCCATATTAAACCCTAAAGAGGAGAATTGTGTGGTAACATTCTCTAGTAATCCGGTAGTAATATTTTGGTTCAAACCAATATTCCAAGAGTGACTGCTATTTGCATTGACACTCGGCAAAAAGCTACCAAATGCATTTTTTTTATCTATTTCAGCGTTAGCTAAATCCAATTCAGATTGCTTAATACTTATATTTTTTTCTATGGCTAATTCTATACAATCCTGTAAGGTGAGTATTTGACTTTGGGCATAAAAAGAAACACAGAATAAGGCAACTAATGAAGTATATTTTAATCTCATAATAAAGTAGGAATTAGGCTTAGTTATCGTTTAAAGTTTCTTCGTCTTCTTTCTTCTCTTCTTCCGTTTTGTTCCAAACCTTGATATTATCCTCAATGGTTATCCCTGAAAGTATTTCAACATTAATTCCATCAGAAATACCTGTTTCAATGTCTTTGCGTTCAAATTCCTGTTCTTTAATTAGAACTTGAACATAGGGCTTATCATTTTTTTTGTCAAACTGCAATAAAGCCTCAGGTATTGCTAAAACACTATCCTTACTTTCAAGTATGAATGAGGCATTAGCACTATAGCCTGCTCGAATAAAAAAGTCATTATCCAAGTATACATCACCTTCAATTTTGAACTGAACTGCACCTTGTTCTTCATTTCCTTTTGGAGCAATAAACTTTAGATTGGCCTCAAATTCTTTATCTTCAATTGCCCCTAGGTTAACTATAAGAGGCATCCCTATTTTCAATTTTCCTACTTCTGCTTCATCCACTTTTCCTTCGAAGATCATTTTATTTAAATCAGCAATGACTGCAATAGTTGTTCCGTTATTAAACGTATTGCTCTCAACAACTTGATCACCTTCTTTTATTGGCATTTCTAAAACGGTTCCAGCAACAGTTGCTCTGATATTTGTATTTGCTGTTGCAGATCCACCAGCAGATCCAAGTTTTATTATTTGTAAATCACTATCTGCATTAGCAACATCCTGTTTAGCTCTACTGTAGTTGAGTTCGGCATTTTGAAAGTCTTGTTGAGAAATAATTTCTTTTTCAAAAAGACTTTTATTTCTGTTATACTCGACCTTAGCATTTCCTAATAAGATTTTGGTGTTTGCCAATCTACCTTTTGCACTGTTGAGTGATTGTTCGTCCGGAACTACTTTTACTCTTGCCAAAAGATCACCTGTATTCACATTATCGCCTTCTTCTACATAAAGTTTTTCGATGATTCCAGAAATTTGAGGCTTAATTTCTACTTCGTCTTCTGGAATTACTTTTCCAGTAGCTACAGATTTCATTTCGATAGATGTAATTATGGGATTTTGGGTCTCATATTGAATGGAACCTTTGCTATTGGACTTTATAAAAAAAGCTGCTGCAAAAAGAACTCCAAACAATATGGCTCCAGTAATTATGTATTTAAAGATTTTTTTCATGGATAGTAATTTATTAATAGTGGGTGTTATTATTCTTCTCGTAATGCGTCTATGGGTTTTATGCTTACAGCTCGTTGCGCTGGAATTAGTCCAATCAAAGTTCCAAGGGTTATCATAATTAATAAAGCCCCTAGTACAAATGAAATGGGGACGGTCGGGTTGGTATATGGAAAATCGTCTAAGTTAGCTGTTGCCATATCAATTCCTGACAAAACAAATGCACCTAGTATAATTCCAAAAACTCCTGCTAAAAATGTTAGAAATACGGATTCTAAAATTATTTGAGCTTTAACTTCACCTGGAGTAGCACCTAATGCCCGTCGTATACCAAGCTCTTTGGTTCGTTCTTTGACCGAGATCAATAAGATGTTACCAATTCCTATTACTCCTGCGATGATTGTCGCAATTCCTACGACGAGGGACAGAAAGGTCATCCCTTTGGCAAAACCCATAATCTTTCCAAAAAGTTCTCCTAAATTAAACGATCCAAAAGCGCGTTCATCTTCTGGAGATACACGATGTATTCGTTTTAAAGTTTGTTTTACTCTCTCCTCCACTTCTATTACGTCCGCATCATCATATGCAGCAATAGTGAACCAATCTACATTATCACCTGTATTATATAATTTTTTAAAAGTAGAAAAAGGAATAAATATATCACCGTCACTCTCAAAACCTCCACCTTGTATAAATTTATGAACACCTATTACTTGAAAATAGATATTATCGATACGAACAAATTTCCCAATGGGTTTTTCATCTTTTTCAAACAATTCTTTTTGGGTACGTTCTCCTATTACACAAACTTTTCTTTCGTTATCAATATCAGCCTGATTGATGAATCGCCCACCATCATATATTTTTTTCGTTGCAATTTTGGTATACTCCGGGAAATCTCCATAGATAGCATAAGTTCCTGATTTAGCTCCGCGAACTATTTGAGAACCCACAGAACCATCAAATACTCCTTTAGCATTTCTGGGTGCAATAAATTGAATTTCAGGTACATTGTTGCGTAGAGTTTGAACATCTTGAATTTTAAGCTGTGGATTTCTACCCGTTTTAAAACCATCGTACGGAATGCTTGTACTTTGTGCCCATACAAACATAGAGTTCATAGCAACGTTTTCAAATTGACGTTCAAAACCATTGTCCAATCCTTTTGCTGCACCAGATAAGGCGATATAAATAAAAATCCCCCACAATACTCCAACCACCGTAATTATAGTTCGAACTTTATTTTTTTGAATTGATCCAAAAATTTCTTGCCAAGTATCTCGATCGAAAATTATTTTAAAACTATTCATCTCTTAATGCTATTATAGGTTTGATTTGTGCAGCACGTTTGGCTGGAATATAGCCTGCGATACCTCCAAATAAAATAAGTATCAAGGTTGAAAATAAAGCAGTTGATGTGTCTATGTATGGGTTTTTAATAAAATAATCTTGTAAGGAAACACCAATGTTTTTAAGAACAAAAATTCCTGTAAACAATCCCATATACCCTGAAATTGTAGTAATAAAAATAGATTCTTGAAGGATCATTCGAATTACTGATTTTGGAGTAGCTCCTAATGCTTTTCTAATCCCTAATTCTTTAGTTCTTTCTTTCACCACAAATACCATGATGTTTGATATCCCTATGATGCCAGCAATCAAAGTCCCTAGTCCTACAAAAGTTACGATTAACTGGAGTACGTTTGCAAATTGTTGGTTTTGTTTCAATTGGTCTGCAATATTTCTGATATAGATCCCATTTGGATCAGATGGGTCGATCGATTTTTTCTTTTTTAAGAATTCGCGCAATTTTCTTTCAAATAAAACAGAACCAGAATGACCAATTTGAGGTTTGAAAGCCAATACAATTTGATCTAATTTATCATTACTTTTTTCAAGAAGTTGTCTGGTTGTATATGGAATGTATATGTAGCGTTCCTCTCTGTCTCCCCCATCGTCTTGAAAAACTCCAATAACTTTAAAAACACTATTTCCTATGTCTATAAATTTACCTAGTGGATCTTCTTGATTAAATAGATCTTGTGCCACCAGTCGACCAATGACAGCATATTTAGTTTTATTCTTGATATCGTCTTGATTTATAAACCTCCCTTTCATCAATATTGTTTTTTCAGCAAATTGATGAGCAGGACCAACTGCACGAGAAGTATAATTGTCAAAATCGTTTTTGTATTTGACTGTTGCTATTCTAGAAATTCTTGGAGTTATGTATTCTAAAAAAAAAGGAAATTGCTCTTTAATATCCGACAAATCGTCATTCCTAAACTCAATTCTTCTGTTGGATTT
>JAURBD010000118.1 GCA_030829155.1 Flavobacteriaceae bacterium | reverse complement strand
GGAGTTATTTTGTTCATTGTATCGGATAGCATGATTGCACTCAATACCTTTTATTTTGAGGAAAATATTTTTGGCTTTTGGGTTATGGCGACATACATTCCAGCTCAATTTTTAATTTGCAATTACTTTAGAACACTTAATTTTAAACCCATCTCATGAATTCTAATACATTCAAATTTACGCTCATCTCCGGACTCCTGCTCTTTTGGAACATCAATTATGCTCAGGAAGATTATGATTATGACGAGGAATATGAAGAAGTTGAATATTTCTCCCCTCTAAATGATAAAAGCTTGGGGGGACAAACACTATTTGTTGAGGAATTACTTGATATTTCAGGCTATATTCTCAAAAGCATTGAGGTTTATCAGAATCTTCCTAATAATGCAAAAGTATTTCGAGTAAAGTTAGATTCAGCGAACGAAGGAGGTTTTGTTTTTGTTCGCTGGGACAAAAAAAAGAAAGAAAATTATATCGCTAATAAAATGATAGATCCAGGGATCTATTACAGTCTCAAGGCTTCCAAAGAAATCATGCGTAAACAAACCGAGAAAGGTTCCTTTGGTGTGGATGATATCGCTATTCAAGCAAGTGATCAAGAAATATTCAAAAGCGAAGAATTGGAGCAGTTTAGACAAGAATATGACTTACAAGAAAAAGAAAGAGAGCAAAAAAAAATAAAAGAACAAAACAAAAAAGCGAAAAGGAAGAACAAACGACGGAAAAATTAAATTGTTTATATATTTTATATAAAAGTTAAACAAAATATTTGAGCTTTAAATTTCAAAACTTAATTTAGCTTAAAAATTACATCATGCGCAAATGCTTATTAACTGTTTTAATTACAGTTTCATCAATTATTTATTCTCAAAATACTGGAACTTTTTCAGGGCAAGTTATTGACGAAAAAACACAAAATCCCTTGGAAGGATCAACAGTTCTTCTAGAGGGAACTAATATCGGAGTCATTACAGATGTAAATGGTTATTTTATGTTTGAAAATATTCCAACCCAATCATACAATATCAAAGCAAGTTATCTGGGGTACGATTCTCAGACACTTTACAATGTTATCGTAAAATCTGTTGGAACCCCCAAGCTTCTGTTTAAACTAAATGAAAGATTGGAGACTTTAAACGAAGTTGTTGTTTCTAAAAGTCCATTTAGAACCTCAAAAGAAACCCCACTGTCTACTCAATCATTTTCTGCTGTTGAAATTGAAACTTATCCAGGAGGGAATAATGACATTACCAAGGTAGCTCAAAGTTTACCTGGAATTTCTCCGTCTATTGGTGGTTTTAGAAACGACTTTATCATCCGAGGAGGAGCACCAAACGAAAGTGTTTATTATCTTGACGGAGTTGAAATTCCTAACATTAATCATTTTAGCACTCAAGGAAGCGCCGGAGGACCCGTAGGAATGCTAAATGTTTCATTTATAAGAGAAGTAACTTTATCTTCCTCTGCATTTGGAGCTGAATACGACAATCCTCTTTCGGGTGTTTTGGCTTTTGAACAAAGAGAAGGAGACGACCAAAAATTTACGGGGAATGTTCGGATTGGAGCAAGCGAGGCCGGAGCAACCTTCAACGGTCCTTTGTTTAAGGGGCAAAATGAACGGTCAAACACTACATTAATGTTTTCTGCCAGAAGGAGTTATTTGCAATTCGTATTTGCTTTGGTTGGACTTCCCATTAGACCAGATTACTGGGATTTTCAATGGAAATTGAATCATAAAATTGATGAGCAAAATACTCTAACATTCATCGGGTTGGGATCTATTGATGATTTCTCGGTTGTAGCACCTAATGAATTCGATGCTGAACAACAAGCAACTCTTGAGCAAGTACCCATCATCGAGCAAAAAACCTTGACTTTAGGTTTAACCTGGAAACATAAATTAAAAAATGGAAAAGGGCAAATAAATACAATCCTGAGTAGCAATCGGCTGAAAAATATTTTTAGTCGATATGATGATAACCAAAACAAAACAGGTGTGCTTTTTAGAAACGATTCGAAAGAACAAGAAACAAAACTAAGAGTTCATGTAACAAATTACATAAGAAATTGGAAGTTATCCTATGGGGCTAACCTTCAAAATTCTGTTTACACTAACAATACCGTTAATCTTCTAGACAATTTTCTTTACGAAACTAAAATTGATTTTATAAAATTCGGTTTTTTTGGAAAAATAAGCCGTTCTTTTTTAAATGAAAGACTGAGTTTAGCCCTTGGTTTACGATCCGATGCTGATAGTTTTACTCAGGGTTCTGATTTGAAGGATAACATTTCACCACGTATATCTGCCTCCTACGCACTTAAAGATGATAACCTTTGGAAGCTAAACGCATCAATTGGACGGTATTTTAAAATACCAACCTACACCATGCTTGGTTTTCAAGATAATAATGGTGTCTTTATCAACAAGGTAAATCGATATACTCAAAGCGATCACTATGTAATCGGATTGGAGTTCAACCCAAGTCCCTCTGCTCGTTTTACTTTAGAAGCTTTTAACAAAAACTACAGCCAATATCCAGTTTCGATTATCGACGGTGTTTCATTGGCAAATAAAGGAGGAGGTTTTGAAGTTTTAGGAAACGAGCCTGTTTCGGATTTAGGTAGTGGAAAAAGTTCAGGATTTGAATTACTCTTCCAACAAAAGCTATCGAAAAACTTTTATGGAATCTTAGCATACACTTACTTCAAAAGTGAATTTAGTGGAGCTCAAAACATCAAATTACCGTCGGTTTGGGACAGTCGCAATCTTATTTCTTTTACAGGAGGCTATAAACTCCGAAAAAACTGGGAGGTAAGTGTTCGTTATCGATATGCCGGGGAGACACCATACGTTCCAACAGATACAGAAGAAAGTTTGGCTGCCTATCCCAGGATCGTTCTTAATTACAGTCGTCTAGGAGAAGAAAAACTAACTGCTTTTAGTCAAGGGGATATCCGTATTGATAAAAAATGGAACTTTAAAAAATTATCTTTCAACTTCTATTTGGAATTACAAAATTTCTTGGGACAAGAGAACCCTAGGCCCGATGAATATGGTTTGGCTAGAAATGATGACGGATCATTAATTACTCCAAAAACTCTAGTTAAAATTGATACAGATCAAAGTAATACACCCTTTCCCTCCTTTGGTTTTGTTTTTGACTTTTAAAGATAGTAGTCGCTAACCAAATTTTGATATGCTACAGTTCGCAAAAGTCTCTTTTTTTCGAGAACCAATTCTTGAGTTTTCAAATTAGTTTTTACTTTTGAAAAACACATTAATATTCTTTTAAAAGAACTGGTATGTGATCCTTTGACACAAAGTTCTTGATTCAAATACAAAACGTTACTCAATCCAAGTTCAATAAGATCATCTCGATATTCAAAAGGACATATCAGAGTAAATTCTCCTTGATTACTCAACAGTTTTTTTACTCCAGCAAATAAATCTTCATAAGGTAGATAATGGTTGTTTCGAGCAGTAGCTCTGGAGCTTTTGGACTGCTTAATTGATGTTTTAAAAAAAGGAGGGTTTGAAACAATAAGATCAAAAGTTTCATCACTCTTTTCAGCAAAAACTTGAAATCGATTATGTATTAATTTCAAACGCGACGTCCAAGGTGAATTTTTAAAGTTATCAGCTGCTTCATTTGCCGCATTATCATCAATTTCAACTCCAACAACATTTGCATTTGGAAGTCTTTGGGCAAGCATAAGTGCTATTAAACCGGTTCCTGAGCCAACGTCTAATACGCTTAAAGGGTGTTTAGCAATCGGTGTCCAAGCTCCTAACAAAACCCCATCAGTCCCTATTTTCATCGCAGACTTAGATTGGTTTATTTTAAATTGCTTGAATCGAAATATGCTGTTTTTCACTGCTTATATATGTCCAATAATCCATCCGGTAAATCCAATGTTAAAAGGGAGTTTTTACGATCGACTTTCTTGATAAAATCATCGTGAACTGGAACTAAAATAAGACGATATTTTTCATCTATAATTTCGAATAAAGCTTGTGCTGTTTGATCGTTAACCGAACGAAGGCGACCAATAATTTTTCCCGACTGTTGTTTTACTCTAAAATCGATTAATTCATGGTAATAAAATTGATTTTCTTTTAACTCAGGGAGTTGTTCCAGAGGAAGATAAAGTTCTTTTTTGATTAATAAGTCTGCATCGGTTTCAGTATCAATATCTTCAAATTGAATTCGTAATAAACTTGATTTTTGTAATTGAGCGTTTTCAATAAAAAAAGGAACCAATTTATTGCCTTGTAGGACAAAAACAGATTTCAAATTTATATAATCTTCAGGGTTATCAGTATCCAGCTTGGCTAAAACCTCTCCCTTAAAACTAAATTTTGAAACGATGGTTCCCAGATAGAAGCATTCTTCTTTGGTCATCGTCAAGAAGTTTATGCTTCAGCTGAATCGTCAGACTTCTCAGCTTCTGGTGTTTCTTCTTCAGTAGCTGGAGATTCTTCATTAGCTGGAGATTCTTCAGTAGCTGGAGATTCTTCATTAGCTGGAGATTCTTCATTAGCTGGAGATTCTTCAGTAGCTGGAGGTTCTTCATTAG
>JAURBD010000147.1 GCA_030829155.1 Flavobacteriaceae bacterium | reverse complement strand
ATAATTTCTATCAACAATGAAGAGAGTTGCAATAGCCTTTTGTTACTTGACGGTAACAGCGGTTCCATAGGCAAGCATTTCAGAACATCCCTGCATAACCATAGTTGTTGTAAAACGAAGGTTGACCACAGCATTAGCTCCAAATCTAGAGGCGTCTTGTTCTAAGCGTTGTAGTGCCTGATCACGTGAATCAGCCTGTAATTTCGTGTATTCACTGATCTCGCCTCCGATAATATTTTTGAGGCCTGCAAATAGATCCCTACCAACATTTCGGGCTCTAACGGTACTTCCACGTGCAATTCCATGGACTTCTGTGATTTCTTTATTGGGTACGGTGGGAGTGTTTACAATAATCATGGTTTAGGGAATAAGTTTTTATCAATAACAGGAAGTATGCGTAAAGCATTTTTATAGTAAAGCTTTTGAAGTACCGAATCGGGTAGGGCTAACCCATACATTTTCCAATGTGCATGCCTTTTACGATAATAATCAAAGTACTCGTCATCAGTCTCTAAAACTCTAAAATAAGTGTAGTATTCAGAAACCTTGTAACTGTCTTTTCCAAACAAAATTCTATCTTGATATTCAATCATGAATTTACGAGCTTGTCGGGGTTGCCTTCCTAACTCGGCAAGGACAGCTCCGATTTCAGTTACAACATTTGGATAGGTATCTAAATGAGTTGCTAAACGCTTCAAATCATTTGCCATCCAGCCCATATGAGCATTGATGAAGATAGTGTTGGGGTGTTTCCTGAATACATCATGTTGTTCTGCAATAATTGACTCAAAAGAAGGGATTTTTTCTGGATCTCGATAACGACTTGGTTTTTGTTTTAATTCGAGCCAACGTTCATTGTACTTGTCTTTAGGTTTCCAAAAAGAGGCGGGTTCAGCAGAATGAATTAATACCGGGAAACCCAATTTACCACATTGATTCCAAATTGGATTTAATCTTTGATCATTTACTGCAATTCGATTGCCTTGGGCATCTTTATCTGTTAGGCCTAAAGATTTATATACCTTCAAACCAATAGCACCGTCTTGTTTTGCTTTTTTGAGAAGCTCAAGATTGGAGGCAATAAAATCAGGTGCGTTAATTTGTTCAAAATCCAAATTCACAAAGATTCCAAAGCGAGAAGGAGCACTTTCTTTGACGTTTTGAATGGTTTCTTTGAGGTAAATTCCCCGAAAACCACTCAAATTTACCATAAAGCCCATGTTAAGGCTATCCATTTCTTCAACCAATTTAGACAAGTCTTTTACAGGCATATCGAATTGATGATTATGAATGTCTACAAAAGGATATTTGGAACGTTTAACCTCATTTACAGGGGATATCAGGGTTGAAACTGGACTGTATTCTTCTACATCCATCAGATTATTTTTGTACTGGATTTTATCAACTACGTAATAGATGAAACTACCCAAGACAGAAACAAAAAAAATCCCCTTGACAAGGTTTTTGAAAGAAAAAATCATCAATTGATGGGTAAGGAAACTGAGGTTGTATCCCAACGAAAACGTAAAGAAAGGCTGTCGTCCGTTTCAACAAAATCAATAGTAAACTGTTCTATAGAGTTCATTAATTTTGCTGTAGCAATGTTTACACTCATCATATCTTTTTCATAATCGGGCTCTGAATAACCAAAACTTCCAAATTCAGAATTCAAACTTACAACCCAATGATCTTCTTCTGGAACTGCATAAACACGGTATTTACCAGGTTGAAGAGGACGGCCTGCAAAACTAATTTCTTGGTTGGTTTCGAAAGTAGTGGCAAAATTAGCTCCCAAACGCCAATAATTGGAGTATGGTACCAGGGCACCATCTTCTTCGGATCCAAATATAAGTCGATCTTTTTTGTAGGGACGACTATAATCTATTTCGAGCATAAGCTCTTCTTTATTCAGAGTCACGGTGTCTCTAGGGCTCTTTGGGTTCAGATATACCCCATAAATTAAATAAGAAGATACAAGGACCACCATAACAATAATCGATGATCCAAAGATTTTTAATTTTTTCATTGTGTGTTTTTTTTCAAAATTGTGTGTTTTTTTTCAAATATAATACAAAGAGCCTTACAGTGGTGGAGTATTGTTTCAAAATATTCTATTTTACATAATGTTAATTATAGTTGAAAACAAATAATTTTGATTTTATATGAACTAATAGTGAGAAACAGTAACCTTTCATTCAAAAAATAGTGTTTTAGAGTTCTTTTTCAAACACTGAAAACTGATAATTCTGTTAATAAAAATCGGATAATTCCTTTTTGATTGAGGGTTTTTCAACTTCAAAAGACACTAAATTTATTTAAACAAATACATTATGAACGATAGACCCAAGAATTTACTCCGTATTCGTCCAAAGCTAAAAAAAACTAAACAATTCTTATCAATGGGAACTGAGGAAATCTTTCAGAATGAAACCCTTCGCCCTATACTTAAACTCCAAAACCCTTTGTTTATAAGTGTTTTCCAGAATTATATCGAAAAAAGAAAGGGTGTTTTCTATGATTTGAGTGTTCCTAAAAAGCTGACGTACATAGAAATGGCGTTGATTAAAGACCAGAAATTTCGAAATTCTGTAAAAGGAATGATTTTGGGACAATTTACTGTGAAAGAATACCAAACCTATGCTTCCAATTCTTCAGCCTTAAATAAGCGAATGATTAATATGACAATTGAACGGATTAAAGATCAGGTTCAGCTTTTTGAAAAGCCCAAGGAACTTCTATT
>JAURBD010000101.1 GCA_030829155.1 Flavobacteriaceae bacterium | reverse complement strand
TTTTTGAAGGGTAACACCAATTTTTTTTTGACGAGTGGACTCCATATTACTAAAATACAGAAACTTTAACTATAATCTTGAAATTCTGAGCGTATTGACCTGCCCCCTGTCTTTTACAGGCATAGCGGCAAGGTTAATAACAAGGTCGTTTTTTTTCACAAACCCCTTATCCAGAGCAAGTTGATTAACCTCTTCAACGGTTTTATCTGTGCTGACAAAATTGTCATAGTAAACACACTTAACACCCCAAAGAAGAGCGAGTTGTGATAAAATTCTTTTGTTAGAAGTAAATACCAGTATTATTGAGTTAGGTCTCCAAGAGGAAATTTGCCAAGCGGTATATCCGCTATTGGTTAAGGTACATATTGCCGAAGCGCTTAACTCATTAGCAATATTGCAAGCATGAAAACAAACAGCCTTAGTGATAACTCTTTTTGATTTAATTTCTGGAAGAGTATTTGGGACTTTGATTAAAGGAGAGTTTTCAACCCCACTAATAATTTTACCCATGGTTTTTACAACCTCTACAGGAAACTTACCCACTGACGTTTCCCCAGAAAGCATTACGGCATCAGCCCCATCCATTACAGAGTTTGCAACATCGTTGACCTCTGCCCTTGACGGGGTTAGACTATCAATCATCGATTCCATCATTTGTGTAGCAATAATAACAGGCTTTCTTGCCTGTTTAGCTCTTTTAACAAGAAGCTTTTGCTTAAGAGGAACTTCCTCTGCTGGAATTTCCAAGCCTAAATCTCCCCTTGCAACCATTATTCCATCCGCAACCTTTATAATTCCGTTCATGTTTTCAATAGCCTCAGGCTTTTCAATTTTAGCTATTATCGGGATTTTGTGTTCAGAATGCTTTTCAATTAATTTTTGCAATTGCTTGACGTCTTTTTTTGTTCTAACAAAGGACAAAGCAATCCAATCCAAATGATTTTCAATAGCAAACAGCGCGTCTTCTTCGTCTTTTTTTGTAAGAGCAGGCAGGGAAATATTAGTGTTAGGAAGGTTAACTCCTTTTTTTGATTTCAAAGCCCCCCCTTGAACAACCTTAACCTCAACCAAGTCTTTTCTATTTGTTTTCAAGATTTTAAAAATTAACTTCCCATCATCTACCAAAACTTTTTCACCTTCTGAGACATCTTTTGGAAAATGAGAATAGTTAATTGATACTAACGAATTGTCACCACATTCAATTTCATTAGTTGTAATTGAGAGTGTGTCACCTTTTTTAACGGAAACATTTTCCTTAATTAAACCCAGTCTTATCTTAGGGCCCTGCAAGTCTCCGAGGATTGAAACATGAATATTTAAAGCAGAGCTAATTTCTCTAATGTTAGCAATTGTGTTTTTTACATCATCGTGAAGTGCGTGTGAAAAATTTATCCTAAAAACATTTACTCCAGCAAGCATTAATGATTTCAGCTTTGTTTTATGAGTTGAGCTTGGCCCGAGGGTAGCGATTATTTTGGTTTTGTTTAAAGTCATTAATATTCAAAAATTAAATTCTCTTTAGATTTTAGTCTTTTTATTGGGATCTCATAAATAGAGACAATCTCTTTAATTGAAGAGATTTTGGTTAAAAGTAGTGTAAATATAGGTTCATCTCCGCTAAATTTCAAAATATAATCTACTGAACCGATTTCAGGCAATAACAAAAAGTCTTCATAGTCATTTTCGAAAAGCGTATTATTTTTTTGTTTAAACCCAGAGCTCTTAGAAACATTGTTATAAACCCAGACACTAAAATCATTTTTTTTATCAAAATAACTATACGCCATGAAAGAAGCTTTAGTTGACCTAAAGGTTAAGTCTTCTCTGTTTCTTTTAAGCTTCATACCAGTTGAGGAATTTAATAAAAGAATTAAAATATAAAACTCTTCACCTGAATGAATGGCATAGTGATATGTATTTGATTCGGGTTCAGTATGCTTTAAAACATGATTAGCCATAAACCAAAGGTACAATTAAGAGATGAACTCAAACAAAAGACTATTCTTCGAATTTTTTAAACAAAACACAAGCGTTGTGACCGCCAAAGCCAAACGTGTTGCTCATAGCATATGTAACCTCACGGTTTTGAGCCTTGTTAAAGGTGAAGTTTATTTTTTGGTCAATAGATTCGTCGTTTGTAGAATGATTAATTGTTGGCGGAATGACCCCATTATTGATTGACAATATAGATGAAATTGCCTCAACAGCACCGGCAGCACCCAATAAGTGCCCCGTCATAGATTTAGTGGAGTTGATGTTCATTGAATATAAATGCTCGCCAAAAACATCGTATAACGCCTTTGATTCTGCAACATCCCCCAAAGGAGTAGAAGTACCATGCATGTTTACAGTATCGATTTTTTTGAGGTCAACATTGGCATCTCTTAGACAATTCTCCATAACTTTAATTGCTCCGATTCCCTCTGGATGTGGAGCCGTCATATGGTGTGCATCAGCAGAAAGCCCTCCACCAATGAGTTCAGCGTAAATTTTTGCACCACGTTTTTTTGCATGTTCATATTCTTCTAATATTAAACAACCCCCTCCTTCTCCAAGAACAAAACCATCTCGTTCTTTATCAAATGGTCTTGATGCAGTCTCAGGACTATCATTTCTTGTAGATAGAGCGTGTAATGCGTTGAATCCTCCAATCCCAGAAATGGAAACCCCTGCTTCAGACCCGCCAGAAACAACAACATCTGCATGGCCTAAACGAATATAATTTAAACCGTCAATTAAGGCATTAGCCGACGAAGCACACGCAGAAACGGTAGCGAAATTAGGTCCGCGGAACCCATTTCTTATCGAAATAATTCCAGGAGCAATATCAGGGATCATTTTAGGTATCATGAAAGGGTTAAACCTGGGGGTGCCGTTTCCTGCAGCAAAACCTAAAACCTCATTTTGAAAAGTTTCAAGCCCACCAATACCTGCCCCCCAAATAACACCAATACGGTCTTTGTCTACACCGTCTTCAATTAGACGAGAATCCGCAATAGCCTCCTCAGACGAGACTATAGCATATTGTGCAAACCTGTCCATTTTTCGGGCAAGTTTTCTGTCCATAAAATCTTCAGCATTAAAACCTTTAAGCTCACAAGCAAATTGGGTTTTAAAATTTGAAGCATCAAAATAAGTAATATTCTTAGCTCCACTTTTACCTGAAACTAATCCATCCCAATATTCTGAAACAGTATTACCAATGGGTGTCAGTGCACCTAGCCCGGTAACAACAACACGCTTTAGTTCCATGAAATTATTTTGAACTTTCTATATACTGAACGGCTTGACCAACAGTAGCAATTTTCTCAGCTTGATCATCAGGGATTTGAATATCAAATTCTCTTTCAAACTCCATGATTAGTTCAACTGTATCGAGGGAATCAGCGCCTAAGTCATTAGTAAAACTTGCAGATGGCACAACCTCATTTTCGTCAACACCTAATTTGTCGACAATAATTGCATTAACTCTAGATGTAATATCAGACATAATTATTTTTTAAAGTTGCGACAAAAATAAAAAACTTTACATTATATAGCCTTATTTTTATTAAAATTAAAAAAAAGACTCAGTCAAATCGTTGATTTATGGGAGAGAAAAGCTTTATTTTGTTAAAAAAAAATTTAAATATTGAAAAAAACAATTAAAAATATTGTAGTTTTTGCTTCAGGATCTGGTTCAAATGCTATTAAAATTTATGAATATTTTCAAAAGAATCAGAGCGTTAACATAGAGGCTCTTTATTGTAACAAAAAATCCGCTCCAGTTATTCAAAAATTTCAAAATATTGGAATCAAAACAATTGTTTTCGAAAAAAACAAGCTGCAAGACGGAGGTGTTTTAAAAACTCTTTTAAACCTAAACCCAAGCCTAATAATTTTGGCAGGATTTCTATTAAAAATGCCCGAAGAAATAATCAGTAATTTTAAAAATAGAATAATAAATATTCACCCAGCCCTTTTACCCTCATATGGAGGGAAAGGAATGTATGGTATAAACATACACAGAAGCGTTGTTGAAAACAGCGAACTTTTTTCAGGCCTAACAATCCATTATGTCAATAAAGACTATGACAAAGGCGCTATTATTTTTCAAGAAAAAGTAGAGCTGTCAAAAAATGAGACTGCAGAAACTCTGTCTAAAAAAATTCTAAAATTAGAACATTTACATTACCCTCGTATGATAGAAAAGTTATTAAAAGATGAATGATAGCGATGTAATAATATATACTGACGGGTCTTCTAGAGGAAACCCTGGCCCCGGTGGCTATGGAATTGTTATGGAGCACTGTAAATCAGGGTATGTTAAAGAATATTCAAAAGGATTTAAACTTACAACCAACAACAGGATGGAGCTTCTTGCGGTAAACGAAGCTTTAAAAAAATTAAAACAAACAAATCTTAAAATAATTGTTTATACAGACTCAAAATATGTTGTTGATTCCGTTGAAAAAAAATGGTTATTTAAATGGGAAAAAATAAATTTTAAAAACAAAAAAAACGTAGATTTGTGGCTTGATTTTTTGAGCTTGTATAAAAAAAATAGCATAAAATTTTATTGGATAAAAGGACACAATGATCATCCTCAAAACGAGAGATGTGATAAGCTTGCTTTCAATGCAGCTAGCAGGGAAAACCTTTTTTCTGATACAGGTTATGAAAATAACAACCTAAATACATTATTTTGAAAAAAACACTTATAGTTGGCACAGTTGCCTATGACGAAATAGAAACCCCAACAGAATCATCTGGAAAAATTTTAGGAGGTGCAGGAACATATATCGGCTTGAGCGCTTCTTTGTTTGACGCACAGCCTTCAATAATTTCAATCGTTGGAGGTGATTTTGAAAAAGAAAATCTAGAGTTATTAAATTCAAAAGGAATTAACACTGACTCAATCGAAATTGTTCCAAAAGGAAAGACGTTTTACTGGAAAGGAAAGTATCATAGCGACTGGAACAAAAGAGATACTTTAAGCACTCAGCTTAACGTGTTGGCTGATTTTAATCCAATTGTTTCAGACGAAAACAAAGAAGCTGAAATTGTAGTTTTAGGAAACTTACATCCAATAGTTCAAAATACAGTTTTAGACCAAGTTAATGTTAACGAAAAATGCGTAATATTGGACACCATGAATTTTTGGATGGATAATGCGCTTGAAGAGCTTATGAAAGTGATTCGCAGAGTTGACATAATTATAATTAATGACGAAGAGGCCATTCAGCTTTCGGGAAAAGACACACTATTTGCCGCTGCAAAAGAAATTTTATCATTTGGCCCTAAGCAAATTGTAATAAAAAAAGGAGAACATGGTGCAATGCTTTTTGAAGAGGGAGAATTTTTTACAGTTCCAGCATTTCCAGTTGAAAAAGTTAAAGATCCAACTGGCGCTGGAGACACTTTCGCTGGAGGGTTTGCAGGCTATTTGTCACAAATTGACAAAATAGATTTCGAGGGCATGAAACTAGCGGTTGTGAACGGGACAGTAATGGCGTCCTTTTGTGTTGAGGGTTTTGGAACATCTGTTATGGAAAATTTAGATAAAGAAACAGCTAATAATAGACTTAAAGAATTTAAAAAATACACAAAGTATTAGATAATTTTAATTATTTTTAAATAATGAGCGATCAG
>JAURBD010000010.1 GCA_030829155.1 Flavobacteriaceae bacterium | reverse complement strand
TTAAATGAAGATGATCTTTGTCCTGGGACAGAGGGTGGTCCCGAAAGTGTTGATGAATTTGGATGTTCAATTTTACAAAAAGAAACTAATGACGACTCTGACTTGGATGGCGTTAAGGATGAAAATGATCAATGTCCAGAATCTCCGCTTGGAGCAATCGTTGATCCTGAAACTGGATGTTCTGAAAAAGAATTAAGTGAAATCCAAGATTCGAAAGATGATGATGAAGACGGAGTACCCAATAAATTGGATTTATGTAAAGATACTTTACCTGGAGCGATCGTTGATCAAACAGGCTGTACAAGTCAAGAACTGGTAATAATTGCAGAGGTTGATAAAGACTTTGATGGTATCCCCGATACCAGAGATTCTTGTCCCGAAACAAATAAAGGACAAGAAGTAAACGAATTTGGATGTTCCTTAAATCAAGTAGATAGTGATAAGGATAAGGTCATGGATGACAAAGACCTTTGTCCAAATACTACTATTGGAGAAATAGTAAATGAATATGGTTGCTCCATCAATCAGTTAGAAAATGATTTGGATCTTGACGGAGTTTTAAATGAAGATGATCTTTGCGAGAACACACCTTATGGAGAAGAGGTAGATGAAAACGGTTGTACAAAATCTCAAATTGATTTAGATACTGATCTTGATGGTGTGCTCGATATCAATGACAAATGTTTGGATACTAAACGTGGTTTAGAGGTTGATGAATTTGGGTGTAACGAGAATCAGTTGGATGATGATGAGGATGGTGTTCCTAATGAACTAGATCGCTGTCCAGAAACTCCTTTAAATGCAGAAGTAAATGAAGATGGCTGTTCCACAGAACAATTAGATCAGGACAGTGATAACGATGGAGTTTTAAATGAAGATGATTTTTGTCCAAACACAGAGGAAGGAGCTCTCGTAGATCCTAGAGGTTGTCCCTACAAGCCGCCTACTATATATGGAAATGAATTTGAAACATTAGAATTTAGTAATATTACTTCGTTTGATAACACCACTCAAGAGTATCAAGAAATAGCTTTAGGTAAGATTATTGGTTTTGATAATAATCCTCCTCTGGACTCTGGAGACGACAGTATAACCTATTCTGTTATAAGCGGTGCAGACTCGAGTTTCTTCGCTGTAAGAGGTGATATCTTGTATCTAACAAGACCAACAGATTTCGAGGAAAAAAACAAATTGAAAGTAGAGATTGAGGCAACAAACAGTAGAGGAGTTTCTTCCATTGCAGTATTTAGACTTAAGGTATTAGATATTCCAAATACCTACGCGTTTGCAAGCTATTCTTTAAGTGTTTTTGATGTTGAAACTGAAACAAGTGGTTCCAAAGTTGGTCACAAGAGGTATTACTATCCTAACGTAAATAAAGGAGTTGGTAAATGGAAAATCAAAAAGAAAATTAGTGGTGGAAAAGATGCAGCTTTATTTAAGATAGGAACCAGTGGTGACATGAACAAAGGAGGAAGTAGTGAATCTGAGGATTTCTTAGAATTTATTTATCCTCCAGATTTTGAAGACCCAAAAGATCACAATAAAGACAATATTTATGAAGTTGAAGTAATCAACATAAACACTGAAGATGGAGACACTAATGTTCCTGTTGTTGTAACTCAAACACAACTTGTTGTTCCTGAAGGAAATGCAACTGCTATTCAGTTACAAACTGTAGCAGCATCTCCATTAGATGATACAGATGGCGACGGAATCGCAGATATATTTGACAATAGTCCACTAAAAAGCAACCCAGATCAAAGCGATTCTGATGGAGATGGAGTTGGTGATGTCACAGATGATGCCGATCACGACGGAGTTTGGAATCCTTTTGATAAATGTGCCGAAACACCTTACGGGTCTCTAGTAGATAACAGTGGATGTAACATATTCTATTTACCACCAACAAATTTTTCACTCTTCAAAACTGAAAAATGTAAAGACACAAACAGTATTAGTTTAATTGTGGAAGACACATCACTAACTTACAACATTAATGTTAGTGGTGAAATTACCACCAATGAAACCATAAGCAATGGTTCTTGGAACATTAACAATCTTTCTCAAGGAAACTATTCTATTTGTGTAACTGTAGAGGGAATTGATTCAAATGAATTTGAACGTTGTTTTGATGTGACTATAAACGAGCCTCAACCACTTTCAGTCTACAGTATGGCTAGCAAGAGTCTAGAAAGTGTTAGTTACCAACTAAACGGAGGGAAAAGTTATTCTATTACTCACAATGGGATTACCAAACAAACCACAGAGAGTGAATATACACTTTACTTAGAAAAAGGAGTTAATAATGTATCCATAAGTACGGGCCTTGCCTGTCAGGGAATATTTGAACAATCTTACTTCAATTCGGAAACTGTTGTATTTGCTCCGAATCCGTTTAAGGAAACCCTAGGGATTTACATTGGAGGAAAAGAATTGAATGCTAATATTGAAGTTTTCACAAGTGATGGAAAAAAAGTTCTTTCGGAAGAATATTTTTTAACCACGAACAATCGTACCATCTTTGTTAACACTACAAGTTTAACAAGTGGGAGTTATGTAGTGAAAGTAATAAATGCTTCCGTTAGCCAATCTCAAATTGTGATTAAAGAGTAATGAAAATGAAAAAGATACAATTATTTATTGCATTGATCGGATTTACCTTAATTTTATGGAGTTGTTCCAGTTCACCAGCACCTCTAGATCCAGCTATCCCGACATTAAGTTTTCCAGTGAACAATGAAACCTGTCAAGAAGGGGTGTCCATAAATGACTCGCAAAGCAGTCTTGAGTTTAGGTGGAATAGTTCTCGAAATGCTGAGAGATACGTGTTGTCTCTAACAAATTTGGATAACAATCAAAATCAAAGTTTTGAAACAAGTGGAACCTCGCTTTCGGTAACACTTCTTAATGGTTACCCTTATTCTTGGATTATTACGGCCAAAGGAGAGGAAGGTAGTACTGATGCAAGTAGTGTTTCATGGAAGTTTTATTTGGCAAGTTCAGGGATTACAAACTATGCCCCTTTTCCTACAGAATTATTAGCACCAAGATCAGGAACAACAGTAACTCCTTTAAATGGAGAGATTATCTTAAACTGGGCTGGATCTGATGTAGATGGAGATTTAGATTATTTCGAGCTTTACTTGGACAAAACAGATGCCTCTACATTTATAAAACAAATCGATGCAATTTCAACAACTTCAGAAACCAATATTGAAGTTCAAAGTGAAACTGCTTATAGTTGGAAAGTAATTGCCGTTGACAGTAATGGAAACAAAAGTGATTCTGGAATTTACACCTTCCGAACGGATTAGCTACTAAGAAATAACCTTTAAAATTACTTCTTCAAACTCTGCTAGTGAATGTGATGTTTGATTGCCCGAATTCATATCCTTCAAAATAAAAGTTTTATTTTGAAATTCTTCAGAACCCAAAACGACCATAAATGGTATTTCTTTTGCATTAGCATAAGAAAACTGCTTTTTCATTTTTGTAGCATCAGGATAAAATTCAGATCTGATATTATGGGATCGTAACTCTTGAATCATTTTCAGGCAAGCAACAGCATATTCTGAACCAAAATTTGCAAAAAGAACTTGCGTACTTTTTTGTGCAGATTTAGGGAATAAATTGAGTTCTTCCAGAACCAGATAAATTCGATCAAAACCAAAAGAAATACCTACACCGCTGGTATCTTTAAGGCCAAAACCTGCAGTCAGATCATCATAACGCCCACCTCCACCAATAGATCCCATCTTAATCTCTTTAGGAGCCAATACTTCAAAAATACAACCTGTGTAGTAATTTAACCCTCGTGCCAAGGTAACATCAATATCTAATTTAATGGACTTTAAACCTAAATGAGAAACCGTATCAACAACAAAACGAAGTTCCTCAACTCCCTCAATCCCCTGTTCAGAGCTTTCAAGGTAAACAGACAAAAGCTCAAGTTTTGTATTAAAATCACCTGTCAACCCCATTAGAGGTAATACTTTATTTACAGAATCCTCTGAAAAACCTTTTGACAAAAGTTCATTGATTACTCCCTCTTGACCAATTTTATCCAATTTATCAAGAGCAACCGTAAAATCAATAATACGTTCAGAAGCTCCCAAAACCTCAGCTATTCCAGCTAAAATTTTTCGATTATTAATTTTCAAAAGAGCCCCATTTAAATGTAAACGATGAAAAACATCGTCATATAACCCACATAACTCAACCTCTTGCCAAAGTGATTTACTACCAACAATATCAGCATCACACTGAAAAAACTCTTGAAAGCGACCGTGTTGGGGACGATCTGCTCTCCAAACAGGTTGAATCTGATAACGTTTAAAGGGAAAACTAATGTCGTTTTGATGTTGTACCACATAGCGCGCAAAAGGAACCGTTAAATCATAACGTAACGCTTTCTCAGAAAGAGAATTTGAAAAGACAGCAAGTTTTTGATTCGCTAATGCATCCAAATCAGCCTTTTTGAGTTTATCACCAGAATTTAAGATTTTAAAAATCAAACGATCTCCTTCTTCTCCATATTTACCAAGAAGTGTAGTTGTTTTTTCAAAGGAAGGCGTTTCGATAGGCTCGAAACCGTAATTTTGAAAAGAAGAAGAAAGAATATTTTTTAAATAACTCCTTTGGGCAACTTCTTTGGGTGAAAAATCTCTTGTACCCTTAGGTATGGATGGCTTCATGCTGTTATATGAGTTTATCTTTAAACAAATATCCTATTTTTAACTAGTCTTTGAAAGAAAAGAGTAAATACTTTTATAAAAGGTACCTTCTGACAAACGTCCTCCTTTCATAATTAAATCAAAAATATCCTGTTTTCGATTGTTGTATTTCTTTTGTGATCGAAATATAGAAACTGAATCTGAATGCATATTAACTTCCATCCACTTAATCCCATCTTGAGTAGTGAAATCAATTGAATTTTGTTCTGTTTTTACTAAAATCAAATTCATTTTTTCTTCTAAACACTCAAACAAAAATAAATGATTAGGATTATGGTGTTCTACAAATAAATTTTTAGTAAGAACGTCATTCCAGACCAAATCACTAAATTTATTCAAGAGAGATTCAGCCTGGTCTGCATGTTTAACTTTAAGTTGATCCCATTCTTTTTTGTCAATAGAATAAGCAGCTAAAAAAGTAGCAAACTCTTTGTGTAAAGCTTCGAATTGTTCTTTAGATAATCGTTTATATTCCATAAAAAAAACCCCACCTTGATAAAGTGGGGCTGATTTGTATTGCGTTGAAACTTTTTATGATTATTCTGCAATAATTTCAAAAGCAACTTGGACAACCACTGCTCTATGTAAACGAACAGTTGCTTCATATGCCCCAAGACGCTTGATCGTTTTTCCTGGAAGGTTAATAAACTTCTTCTCAATTTCATGACCATTTTGTTCAAAAGCGGCAGAAAGGTCTTGGCTTCCGATTGAACCAAATAATTTGTCACCACTCCCTACTTTTGACTTTATTTTAATTTCAAGTGCCTGAAGCTTTTTAGCAATTTTATTCGCGTCATCAACTAGCTTTTGCTCTTTGAATGTACGTTGTTTTATATTCTCTGCAAGTACTTTTCGCGCAGAAGAAGTTGCGATAACTGCTTTCCCATTCGGGATTAAGAAGTTACGTCCATATCCATTTTTTACTTTTACGATGTCATCCTTAAATCCAAGGTTTTGTACATCTTCTCTGAGTATCAGTTCCATTGATTTAAGTTTTTATTTTAATAAATCGCCTACATAGGGCATTAAAGCTAAATGACGAGCACGTTTAACAGCTACAGAAACTTTTCTTTGATACTTCAAAGATGTTCCTGTTAAACGGCGTGGAAGTAATTTACCTTGCTCGTTTACAAAATTCAGTAGGAAATCACCGTCTTTGTAGTCTATGTATTTAATACCGGACCTTTTGAAACGACAATATTTCTTTTTGTTGTTAGTTTCTATATTTAGAGGAGTTAAATATCGGATTTCTCCTTCTTTTCTCCCTTTAGATTGTTCTTCTATTTTTGACATAATTACTAGGCTTTTGCTTTAGATTTTTTTACTCTTTTCTCTGCCCAAGCAATGGCATGCTTGTCAAGACTTACAGTGAGGTATCTCATGATGCGCTCATCTCTTCTAAATTCCACCTCTAAAGGCGCAATCGCGTCTCCGGGAGCAGTAAATTCAAAAAGGTGGTAAAAGCCACTTTTTTTGTTTTGAATGGGGTAAGCTAACTTCTTTAGCCCCCAATCTTCCTTGTTAACAAATTTGGCACCTTTTGCTTTCAAAAGGTCTTCAAATTTCTTAGCTGTTTCCTTTATCTGTTCATCAGATAAAACGGGATTCAAAATGAAAACAGTTTCGTAATGGTTCATATTTATATAATTTTAAGTGTGCAAAAATAAGCAATTAGGTAGGGAAACCAAACATTTATCACTCTTTTTTAATCATAATCAAGATAGAATCATTAATTTGAATTAACTTCATGCTTATTAGACTCCATGGAACTGAATTATGTCATTCTAGACCCCTATGAATCCGAACGCATTCGGACAAGACAACACTTAAATGAGCTGGAGTTGTTAAACCTAGTCGGAGAGTTCTCTAATTACAATGAATTAAAAAATTTCTTACAATATGAGAATGCAGATTTAATTCTTATAGACCCTTCATTAGATATTGAAAAAATCATCAATTGTATTGAGCGTCAAAAACTGCAAAAAAAAATAATTTTTACTTCAAAAAGATCAAAACATGCAGTCAAAGGATATGAAATAGGAATATTGGATTTTATTCCCAAGCCACTAAACTTAAATCGATTTAACATCGCATTAGATCGAATGAAAAAAGAAAAATTACCCTTCACAAACATAAATCAAGAATCGATACAAAGCATTGAAGTAAAACACAACCTTAAAACTGAAAAAATAATCCTTTCTTCAATCCAATGGATAGAAGCTATGGGGGATTATATCAAAATTGTTACCCCCAAAAAAAAGTACATCGTTCTATCTTCAATGAAAAAAATACAAGAACGTATTCCCAAAAAGCTTTTTTTTAGATGTCATAAATCATACATCATCAACATTGATTGGGTAAAAAGTTTTTCACAAACCATGATTTTCTTAGACAAAACAGCCATTCCTCTGAGTCGCTCAAAGAAAAAGATATTTCAAAACTTATGGGCAAATGACTAATGTGGATCAACATCCACAGAAACACGAACACTTCGGAAAGCTCCAATAGCCGAAAAGCTCTTCAAAGAAGACACCACGACATATTTTATTTTGTTGCGATTCGAATTGTCCAAAAGTTTAATCAATAATTGCTTGTGAAATAAATTGCGAACTCGTGCAATAGGTGGATCAACAGGACCCAAAACAGAGCCTTGTATGCTTATGTTCAAAGCATTTACCAACCATTGGGAAGCTTGATCAACTTGATGATAATCTTTTGATTTTAATGTAATACGGATCAATCTATAAAATGGTGGATATAAATATTCTTTTCGCTCTCTGATTTGAGTATTAAAAAAAGCCTCATAATCATTATGAACAACCTGATTCAAAACTGGATGATCAGGGGTGAAAGTTTGAATCAAAACCTTTCCTTGATCTTTTGAACGCCCTGATCTACCTGCTACCTGAGAAAGCATTTGAAAACTCCTCTCATGGGCTCGGAATTCAGGAAAATTGAGAAGTGAATCTGCATTTAAAACTCCAACCAAAGCCACACTCTTAAAATCTAATCCCTTGGTCAACATTTGTGTCCCAACCAGAATTTGAACTTCTCCATGAGTGAAAGATTCAATAATATTGTCAAAAGAACGCTTCCCTCTAGTACTATCCCAATCCATTCGAGCAACTTTAACTTCTGGAAATAATTTATTGGTCTGTTCCTCAATTTGTTGGGTACCCATACCTTTTACATCCAAACTTTGACTTCCACAAGCACTACATGATGTAGGTTTTGCAATATTATATCCACAATAATGGCAACGCAATTGCTGATTATATTGATGATAAGTCAAGGTTACGTCACAATTTGTACATTGAGGAATGTGACCGCAACTAAAACATTCCATCACTGGAGCATATCCTCTTCTATTCTGAAATAAAATAACTTGCTTTTTATTGTCTAAAACCTCTTGAATCGAACTTATTAACTCCAGAGAAAAGAACCCCTTCATTTGTTTTTTTCGATGTGCCTCCTTCAAATCAATACAATTAATCTTGGGCATTTGAATTCCCCCAAAGCGTTCTGTGAGTTGTGCATAACCATATTTCTTTCGAGCAACGTTGTAGCGAGTCTCAATTGCTGGTGTGGCTGAACCTAATAGTACCCTAGCTTTTTGAAATTTCCCTAAAACTATTGCAGAATCACGTGCATGATATCGTGGTGCAGGATCAAATTGTTTAAAAGAGCCTTCGTGTTCTTCATCAACAATAATAAGTCCCAAATCTTGAAAAGGAAGAAAAACTGATGATCGAGCTCCCAGAATGATTTGAGCCTTTGATTCTTTGTTCAAAATATTATTCCAAACCTCAACACGTTCATGAACAGAAAACTTAGAATGATAAACTACTACCTTGGAACCAAATCGATCCTGTAATCGATGAATCATTTGAGATGTTAACGATATTTCGGGCAACAAATACAAAACTTGTTTTCCATCATTCAGCGTATTTTCCATCATCTCAAAGTAAAGCTGTGTTTTTCCTGAGGAGGTCACTCCCTCTAAAAGAACGACATCGTATTTACCAAACTCAGAATTTAGGGTTTCAAAGACCTCTTCTTGTTTTGAAGTCAATTTGTAATCATTTTTGTTTTTTGAAGCTGCATAAGGAACCCTGTCTTCTTCAAAAAAACACTCTATCAAAATCCCTTTATCCAAAAGAGCTTTTAGGTTGGAACTTGAAGATCCTGTAACTTTCAACAAAGAACTTACTCGAGTCCATTTTTCTAAATTGGACATCATACTGAATATGCCCAAAACCAATGCACTTTGTTTTGGAGCCCTATTCAAACTTTCAAATAAAAGTGAAGAAGCAGAATCTGATCGATATTTTTTCGCTATCTGAACATAACGAACCCGTTTAGGTTTGAATTTTTCTTTTAATTCTTGATATGAATAAACTACCTCTTTTTCGATCAAAGATTGAATCAATGGAAAAATATTTTGACGTTCAACTATTTTACGAATTTCATCAACTGTCAGAATATTATTATTCTCTAAAGCTTCAAAAACCAGATACTCTTCATCTGAGAGCAAGTCTGATGCAATTTCAACCTCTGTATCTTTCCGAACCATGGTTTCACTGGTCAACAGTAAGGCCGAAGGAAGCGCTGCTTTGAGTATCGAACCCATTGAGCACAAATAATATGAAGACATCCACTCCCATAATTTTAATTGCTGTTGTGTAACTACAGGATGATCATCTAAAATAACTTCAATTGTTTTGGGTTCATAGGTCTTGGGAGCAACTTGATGCAAAGCAAAAACAATAGCTGTATACATTTTACTTTTACCAAAAGGAACTCCAACTCGAAAGCCAGGGCTCAGAAATTCAAACTCTTCTTTACTTACCCAATAGGTGAAAGGCTTTGGTAAAGGCAAAGGGATCAATACATCAATAAAAAATTGCATGAGTTGAATCTTAGGTATCTGATGAATTAGCTTTGGGTTGTTTCTTCAATTTATTTAAGGTCGCATTGAGCTCAAAGCCCAAAAGCAGCAAGGTTGAATTGATCCAAATGTACAACATGAATAAAAGTAAGGCTCCAATTGAACCGTACAATTGATTGTAATTAGAAAAACGATCAACATATATTCCAAAAAGATAGGTGCTTGTAATGAGCAAAAAAGTAGTCATGAATGCTCCGGGTGAAAAAAATCGTGTCTTTTTTCCTTCAACAGTTCCAAAAAAGTACAAAACTGCAATAGAAAAATAGGTCAATAGTACAAAAAAGAAAATTTGACCAACTCGAATCCAGTTTACTGTATTGGGTATCAAGTCCTGTAAATTCCTTAAAAAATAAAGTTCAAACAAAATAAAAACCGCAACCGCAACCAGCAAAAGAAAAGCCAATAAAATTCCTACCCCAACAGATATAAAGTATTGCTTAAAAAAATTGCGGGTAAGATCAACATGATAGGATTCTTCAAAACTTGCAAAAATTGCATTTACACCATTAGCTGTAAGAAAAATTGATAAAATAAATACAGATGAAAGTAAACCACCTCGAGGTTTGCCTTGAATATCCTCAAAAATTGATGAAAAAAACACATGAGTTTCTTTTGGAAGTAAAGCTTCAATAAATTCCAACAAAACCCCATCAAAATTAATAAAGGGAATAAAAGGTATTAAGTTTAAAACAAAAAGTAGAAATGGAAATAATGCCATAAAAAAACTAAACGAAATACTCCCAGCCCGAGCTGAAAATGCACCGCGAATAATCCCAAGGATATACATTTCAATAAGACTGTAAAAAGAAAAATCATTTGTACCTGGCAACTTAACAAGCTCAAGTGCCTGGACAAGCTCTCCTATTACTGGGATTTTTTTTAATTTTTCTTTCATGTCAATACATCAAAAATACTAATACACAATCAACTTTTAAACAGCTTCTGTCTATTTTTTAAAAAAGTAATCTATTTTGAGAGATTCCGAATATAAACTCAAAAGGAGTTTTTGTAATTTTGATCTATGGAAATAAAGCTAATATGCATCGGAAAAACAGACGATTTAGAATTGCGGAAAATAATTTCTAACTATGAAAACAGGTTAAAACACTACATCAAATTTAGCTTTCTATATATCCCAGACATAAAGGATGCCAAAAATCTTTCTCAAGACCAACAAAAAACAAAAGAAGCTCTTTTAATCGAAAAACAGCTCAAACCTTCTGATATTGTTGTTTTGTTGGATGAAAAAGGAAAACAATTCTCTTCGGTAAACTTTTCAGAATTTTTGAATAAAAAAATGAGTTCGGGATGTAAACGTTTGGTTTTTGTCATAGGAGGTCCCTATGGTTTTAACAAAATCGTTCTTAACAAATACACTGCCAAAATTTCGCTCTCCAAGATGACATTTTCACATCAAATGATCCGCTTGTTCTTTATTGAACAATTGTATCGAGCCAATACCATATTAAGAAACGAACCTTATCATCATCGCTAAAAATGAAACAAAAACTTGTCTTCGCTACACACAACCCAAATAAAATAAAAGAGATTCAAGAATTAGTTCCACCTCAAATTGAGCTGCTTAGCTTAAAGGACATTAATTGTATAGAAGAAATAGAAGAAATAGGAACCACTCTGGAAGAAAATGCCAAAATAAAAGTAGACTACATAAAAAATAAATACGGATTTGATTGCTTTGCTGACGATTCAGGATTAGAGGTTGACGCTCTTGACGGAGCACCAGGAGTGTACTCAGCTCGTTATGCTGGGTCAGAAAAAAACAATGAAAAAAACATTCAAAAAGTTTGGGTAAATCTTTTAAATAAAAAAGATCAAACTGCACAATTCAGAACCATAATTGCAGCTAATATTGAAGGAAAAGAGTTTATATGTGAAGGCAAAATAAGAGGGACTATTATTAAAGAAAAAAGAGGGGAGGGTGGATTTGGTTATGACCCTATTTTCATACCAGAAGGTCATTCAAAAACTTTTGCAGAATTAGGTAAAGAAATTAAAAACAGAATTAGTCATAGGGCAAAAGCATTCACTATATTTTTAGACAAATTAAATACAGTTGTTTAAACAAAAAATTAAAGAATAAATAAAGAAACATATACTCGATAATTAACAGTACCTTTGCAGCAATGACAACATTCCACGACCTTGGTCTAAACGAAGCCTTGTTACAGGCTGCAAAAGACATGGGATTTGAACACCCATCCGAAGTTCAAGAAAAAACAATTCCCATCCTCCTTAAAAAAGAAACAGATGTAGTTTCTTTAGCACAAACAGGGACAGGTAAAACCGCAGCGTTTGGTTTCCCAATGCTTCAAAAAATTGAACTTAAAAGCAGAACCACTCAAGGATTGATACTCTCTCCTACCCGAGAACTCTGTTTGCAAATAACCCAAGAGCTCAAAAACTATTCTAAGCACATGAAAGGAATAAATGTAGTTGCTATTTATGGCGGCGCAAGTATTACCGATCAAGCTAAAGCAGTAAAAAAAGGGGCGCAAATATTAGTTGCTACTCCAGGTCGAATGCAAGACATGATTCGCAGAAAACTTGTTAATGTATCTAAAATTGAATACTGTGTTTTAGACGAAGCAGATGAAATGCTCAACATGGGCTTTTTTGAAGACATCACTGAAATTCTTTCGCATACACCTGACGATAAAAGTACCTGGCTTTTTTCGGCAACCATGCCAAAAGAAGTTTCTGTGATTGCAAAAAAATTCATGTATAATCCAGAGGAAATTACGGTAGGTTCAAAAAATGCAGGAACCAAAAACGTAAGTCATGAATATTACAAAGTAAGTGGAAGAGATCGATACCCCGCACTCAGACGCCTTGCAGATGCTCACCCTGATATTTTTTCTGTAATATTTTGTAGAACTAAACGTGATACTCAAAACGTAGCCGAAAAACTTATTGAAGACGGATACAGTGCAGGGGCTTTGCACGGTGACTTGAGTCAGAACCAAAGAGACATGGTAATGAAGTCTTTCAGAAACAAACAAATTCAGATGTTGGTTGCTACAGATGTAGCCGCCCGTGGAATTGACGTTGATAATATTACTCATGTAATCAATTATCAATTACCAGACGAAATAGAAACCTACACACATAGGAGTGGTCGAACAGGTCGTGCTGGAAATCAAGGGGTTTCCATGATAATAGTTACTCAAAGTGAATCACGAAAAATCCGTACGATTGAAAAGATTATTCAAGCAAAAATTGAGTTAAAAAAAATTCCGACTGGAATAGAAATTTGTGAAACTCAATTATACTCCTTAGCTCAAAAAATAAAAAACACAGAAGTAAACGAGGAAATTTTTAATTATCTCCCAAAGGTAGAATCTGAATTAAACGAACTGACCAAAGAAGAGCTTATTCAACGACTAGTATCTGTTGAATTTGCCCGCTTTCATAATTATTACAAAAAAGCAAAAGATCTTAACAGTAAGTTTGAAGACAATCCTTCGGAAGGAGTAAAACACAACAAAAAAGACACAACCCGCTACTTTATTAATGTCGGAGAACGTGATGACTACAACTGGACAAAGCTGAAGGACTTTCTCAAAGAAACCCTGGAAATCGGTAAAGATGATGTCTTTCATGTTGATGTAATGGAAAGTTTTTCTTTTTTTAATACCCACAACAGTTTTCGTGAAAAAGTTCTTGAAAAGTTCACTGATTTTCAGCTAAATGGACGTTTCATTAATGTAGAAGTTTCAGAAAAAGGACCAAGAGGTAGAGGTGGAAGAGGCAACGGCGGAAGTAAAAGAAGAAGCTACAATAAAGATGAAGGTTCTAGAGGTAATAAAAAGAAACATAAAGGATCTAGAGATTCAGGAAAAAGTTATGACAAAAACAAACGCAGAAGTTTTGACAACAATCCTGATTCCAAAAAAAATGACCGTAATACATCCTCATCAAGAAGATCTCATTCGGGAGCTAAATCATCCTATGGACCGAAAGCTAATAAACCGTTAGGATTTGGTCGTAGATCAAGATCTTAATGACTTTGTTAATTTTCCAACAAAATAAAGTTTTTACCAGAGGTAAAAACTTTTTCTTGCTATTTTTGTACTATGAGCATCAAATTTTACAGATTAATTCTCACCCTATTAACACTCTACTCAAGTATTGCTGTTTCCCAAGAAAATGAGCGTAAAATTCTCAAAGGAATTGTAGAAAACGAAATCACCAAAAATACAATGAATGGGGTTCATGTGCTCAACCTCAGTACAATTGTAGGAACCACCTCCGACGAAAAGGGAGTTTTCGAAATAGAAGCAAAAGCCAAAGACACCCTATACTTTTCCTATCTGGGTTTCAAACCATTCAAAGTTGCTGTAACTGCTGACATGTTAAAATTTGAAAATCCAAAATTCAAACTAACCGTCTTAGCCTTTGCTTTAGAGGAAGTTGTCTTACGGCCTTATCAACTCACAGGTTATTTGGATATTGATGTAAAAAATGTTCCTCTAAACCCAGCCGGTAGATACAACATACAGGGACTTCCCTCAGGAGGATATGAGGCTGGAAATAGAAATAGATCTTCTATAGCAAAAGCAGTTGGTGCGCTTTTCAATCCAGCAGATTTTTTATACAACCTATTTGGTAAAAATCCAGCACAAATGAGGAAACTAAAAAAAATGAGGGCAGACGATGAGATCAAAAGGCTGTTAGCCTCAAAATTTGACCGAGAAGTGTTGATACAGTTGCTCGGAATCAATCGAGTAAATCTCGAAGAGATTTTGCGAAATTGCAATTATTCAAAAGCATTCATACTAGAAGCTAACGATTTACAAATTTTAGAGGCTATTAGCGGATGTTACGAAGAATTCAAAGTCCTTCAACTCTAGTTCAATTAGAACACCAAATCTTAAAGATGATTTGCATTCGTATTATGGCTCAATAGAGGATTGAGATAAAGGGGCTCAACTAATAAAGAAACATCCAAAATTAATAGATGAACTGATTGAACTTGTTTTTTCAAAAGAACAAAACAGAAAGAATGTTGTTGCCTCAGGTTACTGGGACGTTTGGTGATAAAGAAAAACGCATTGATTTTGTGTCCTATTTTATAAAATATATAAAAGCTTTTAAACATAAAACCAATGAAAATAAAAGACGTCCATTCGCAAAACTTTTGTTACATCATAGCAAGATTTCCAAAATAGGGAACGGATGGACTCAAAAACTAAGGACCAAATTATCAAGAAATATTTCGATACCCTTCTTAAAGCTAAAAAAGTAGCACCCAAAGTTTTTGTAATCAAAATACTTGTTTATTTCAAAAATCACCATGAATGGGTGTCGGGAGAACTAAATGCATACATCTAAAAAGAGCTTAACAGCATTTAAATCTGTTCTGAGACAAATCATGCCTATTTGATTTCTGTTTTCACCTAAGAACCTTATCTTTGCTTTTTAATTTCAACTTATGAAACTCAATACGCTAAATGCAATTTCTCCAGTGGATGGTCGCTACAGAGGAAAGACCAAAAACCTTTCCCCTTTCTTTTCAGAGGAAGCGCTGATTAAATACCGAGTTCGGGTTGAAATAGAATACTTTATTGCACTCTGCGAGCTTCCCTTACCTCAGCTAAAATCATTCAATCCTTCACTATTCGAAGAATTACGCTCTATTTATCAACATTTTTCAGCAGATGATGCTCTTGAAATTAAAGAGATTGAAAAAACAACCAATCACGACGTAAAAGCTGTTGAGTATTTCATAAAAAAAGAATTTGATAAACTTCAATTACAAGAATACAAAGAGTTTATCCATTTTGGATTAACTTCTCAGGACATTAACAATACTGCAATCCCTATATCAATTAAGGAAGCCCTGGAAAAAGTTTATTTACCAGAATTAGAAAGTTTAATTGAAGTACTAAGAACACTGGCAGAAGAACATAAAGAAGTTCCACTTTTGGCTCGAACACATGGGCAACCTGCTTCCCCTACTCGATTAGGAAAAGAGATTTATGTATATGTAAATCGTCTAGAACATCAAACAAAAAGTTTACTTGCCATACCACACGCAGCAAAATTTGGAGGTGCAACAGGAAATTTCAATGCTCACCATATTGCATACCCCGAAACAAATTGGAAAAATTTTGGGACCCATTTTGTTGAAGATGGTTTAGGACTTCACCATTCCTACCCTACCACTCAAATAGAACACTACGATTATTTTGCAGCATTATGTGATGCACTTAAAAGAATCAACACCATAATAATAGATCTAGATCGAGACTTTTGGACCTATATTTCAATGGATTATTTCAAACAAAAAATTCTTGAAGGAGAAGTCGGTTCCTCTGCAATGCCGCACAAAGTAAATCCTATTGACTTTGAAAATTCAGAAGGAAATCTGGGAATTGCCAATGCACTTTTTGAGTATTTCGCTAGCAAGCTACCTGTATCGAGACTTCAAAGAGACCTAACAGACAGCACTGTTCTAAGAAATATTGGGGTACCCTTTGGTCATGCCTTGATTGCTTTCCAATCGACTCAAAAAGGTCTTAACAAACTTTTATTGAATCCCAAAAAAATTGAGGAAGACTTAAGTTCAAACTGGGCTGTGGTTGCAGAAGCAATTCAGACCATCTTGAGGCGTGAAGGTTACCCTAATCCATACGAGGCGCTAAAAGGATTAACACGAACGAATCAAGAAATCAATCAAGAAGCTTTTCACTCCTTCATCGATAATCTTGAAATAGACACTAAAGTTAAGGTGGAGTTAAAAAAGATATCTCCATTCAATTACACTGGAATTTAATTCATTTTTTTAAGAAAATTTCCTCCTGGGATATCTACAATTTCAGTAAGAGTAGCAACTTGATTCAAGTCAATTTTCCCTTCAATAAACAAAAGAATAAAATCTAAATTAGAAACATCAAGTCCTTCTTGATCTGCAAATTTTTGTGCTCCTTTAACAAACATAACCAACTGATCTACTTTGGATTCTTGCTCCCCAAAAACCACGCAAAACTGAACTTCAACCTCTTGTTCTGTTAAATTCAATACGGTTTCCAAATCAGTTTCGACTAATTGGTTTGTCAACCAAACATCCATTTTTTTTGCAATTGATGGATTTTTAGTACTTAAAACCTTAAAATGTTTCATACTTTGAACCATTTCAATAAAACCGTTCATTTTTGGGTCATCATTATTGATACTGAGTTTTCCTAGCATTTCAAACATTTTGGGACTTACACTTATGTAAGATGCTTCTGGATCTTTTTGGAACTCCTCAAAAATATCTTGAGCTGAAAGAAGACAAGAATACAATAAGAAAGACAGTAAAAGGGATGCATTTTTCATTTGGAATAGTTTTTGTATTTGCAAGTATAGGAATATATTTTAAAATGCTCCTTTATTTGAATGAGTTCCTTAAATTTGAAAACATTTAATAAATTGTAATATATGAATAAGCATAATACGTTTTGCCTCCTCGGAATTGTTGCTTTATTGACTAATTGCTCCAAAAATGATCGAGATGATAATGAATTGGATTTGGGATCAAATCCAAGTACAGAAATCAATGATTTTATTTGGACTGGATTAAACCAATATTACTTTTGGCAAGAAGAGGTAGAAAACTTAGCTGATTCAAAAAAAAATAATGCAGCAGAATACGAAAGCTATATTAAAGAAACAACGGATCCCTCAGATTTTTTTGAAAGTTTAAAACATCCTGATGATCGTTTCAGTTGGATTGATGAAGATTATGTTAATCTTCAAAATCAACTTGCAGGAATTTCATCTTCCAACGGAATGAAATTCTATGTTACGCGGCAGTGTACAGGATGCAACGAATTAGTAGCTGTAGTTACCTACGTCCTTCCCGATTCTGATGCTGCAATCAAAGGAATTGAGCGTGGAGATTTTATAACCGCTGTAAATGACCAAGATTTGAGTCCTGCCAATTATAAAGGTTTACTTTATGATGATTCACTAAGCTACACCATAAGTTTAGCAGAATACAACGCTGCTTCAGAATCTTTCGACAGTACAGGTGAGACTGTAACTTTGGATAAGGTTGAAAACTTTCAAGAAAACCCTATTCATAAAAAAATTATTTTGGAAGAAGGAAGTCGAAAAGTAGCTTACCTGATGTACAACAAATTTCTTAGTGGATTTAACCAAGACTTAATCGATACCTTTTCTGAATTTGCAGCAGAAAATGTGACAGACTTAGTATTGGATTTAAGATATAATGGTGGTGGATCTGTACAGACCTGTGTATATCTTGCAAGCATGATTACAGGACAATTTACCGATGAAATTTTTTCAAAACAAGTATGGAACTCAAAGCTTTTAGCCTATTTCGAGGAAATAAACAACAATTCAAATGATAATGATGATTATGAATTGAATAATTATTTTCTAAGCGCGACCGCAGATGGAGTTAACCTACCCTCTTTAAATTTGAACAACGTTTATGTACTAGCTACTGGTCGAAGTGCATCAGCTTCTGAACTATTAATAAATGGGCTTGCACCTCATGTAAACGTTATTCATATTGGGGATACCACCTATGGGAAAAATGTAGGTTCAATTTCGCTTTATGATTATGTCGATACAAATAATCGGATCAAAAATTCAAATCACACCTATGCCATGCAACCCATAGTTGTAAAATCGGCAAACAGCGTAGATTTTTCTGACTATGGGAACGGGCTTGTCCCTGATCTTATCCTCAAAGAAAGAACAACAAATCTAGGCGTTTTGGGTTCAACCGATGAGTCCCTTCTTGCTGCGGCATTAAGCCAAATCAATGCATCAAGTAAATACAGCCCTCCAGAAGGGGAAGTTTTAGTTCCTATGTTTGATCCAGAATATGAGGCAAACAATAACATGTTCATTGAATTGCCTCAAAATAAATCTCTAGGGTTGATTAATCACTAAAATTTAATCCCAATCTAAAACTACGCCCTTGAGTACTGTAATTTTCAATTTCAACAAACTCTGTATCCAGAACGTTTGCCACAATAAAAAAAACGGACAATCTTTGATTCCTAAAAATGTGATTGATCTTAAAATCTATCAGAGAATAAGCCTCTAATTTTGGACCACCCAAACTTAATCGAGATCCAACATGTTGAAAACTGGTGTCTAAATGAGTAGAAGGATTTAGATCATAATCCAAAACCGTTCCAAAAACCTGTTTGGGTAAGTAAATTAAATTCCCTGAAGTTGTTTCATTGTAGGTATAATTCAATCGAATATCAATTGCGCCAAAAAGCTTATTCTTATATTCAAACTCAAGTCCACTGTACGAAATACGTTCATTTGAATTGGTATATTTATAAGTAGTATAATCATAAATCAAAGTAGGATCTTCTGTTCGTTTAAAAAACAAAAGTGATGCTCTTTTATTATCGCTATTACTCCACTCAAAACCAAACTCAAAAGTGGTGTTTTCTTCAGGTTCCAAATCATTATTTCCTGAATACACATCATAAAGTTGATATAAACTTGGGGCTATAAATGCAGAACTCAAAGAAGAAATTATTTTTAATCGGTTCTCTTCGGAAAGAAGAAAAGAAAAACTTGGATTGATACTATAGGTTAAGTGACTTCCATAAACCTGATGATTATTAAGACGTGACCCCCCATTAAAGTTAATTCCCACTGGGGACAAATAAACTAGATTTAAGTAAACATCATTTTGCGAATTGGAAGGAACTCCCTCAAAGGAAGAACGTTGATGCGCGTATCCCAAAACTGCATAAATATGATCTTTGAAAGTGAATTTATTAAATACGTCAACAGCAAAGTTTGTAGCTTCTGAAACGCGGGGATAATTGTCATCAAACTTACGATCTGTATTTTGAAGTCCAACTACTGCCTGAAGGCTTCCAAATTGATGGGAATAGGTTGAGCTAAAAGAAAATCGCTCTAAATCTGTTGTTAGAACAAAATCAGCATCTTCAACTGGAAATACATTATCGTAATCCGATTTGATATGGTCTTTGTTGTAGGTCAAATTCCAATCAAAATTTTTACCATCTCGTCCAAATTGAAGTCCTAAATTAGTCCTGGAAAAATGATCAACCTCTGTTCCAACATTAACCGAACTCAAACCATTAATATTCTGATTAGCAAAGTTAAATTTGAATTGAAACTTATTTTTTGATCCCGAAAAAGTTGCAAAATTGCTGAAATAACTCAATTTATCAAAAGAAGATTTTGGAGCATTTTGATTTCCAAACGTAGACCCCAAATCTATTTTTAGCACCTTGTTGGATTTTTTGGTTCTAATGTTGACAACACCTGTTGATGCAGAACTCCCATACAGAGTACTTGCCGCACCTTTTAATATTTCAATAGAAACAATGTCGGCGAGGTTTAAAAAATTAAGGTCAAAGTCATTTTCTATTCTTGATGGATCCGAAACACGAACTCCGTCAACTAAAATCAAAACCTGATTATTTCGTCCTCCTCGGATAGAAAACCCTAAATTTTGTCCAGCTGCAGAACGATTTCCCGTAACATTAATTCCTCCATAAGTTTGAAGTAATTCAGCGAGGCTTCGCCCGCTAAAATTCTTCAGTTCTTTTTCGGAAATTTTTATAACTGTTTTTCCAGACTGAGAACGTTTAATTTCGAATCTAGAATCGACCACGACGACCTCATCTAAAAGAGTTTCTGAAACAGTTGCTGATTTTGGATTTGTAGTTGATTCTTCTTGTGAAAAACAAAACAAAATTTGTAGCAGCAAAATGCCACACAAACGAAATTTAAGTTGCATTGTAAATAGATTTAAAGGATAATCATAAAAATAAATGGCTAAAACCTTTATCCCGAAGGTTTTAAAACATTATAAAAAGGCAGGTATCCTGACTTACTTTACTTAATGACCTTCCCATTCTATGAACAGTGGCGAAGCATTAATAAAACCTCAAAAAGAGGTGAAAGTTTACAGTTGCGGGAACAGTCTTGGATTTTAACCAAATTCCCTTTTAATCTCGAAGCAAATTCGAGAACCTTCTTACATTGTAAAGCTAAGATATTTTTTAAAAAAAATAAAATCAATCCATAATCTTGAAACTAAAAATTAACTGTAATTTTGAATCTGTGAAAAGAATTAATACGCTTTTAATCCTCAGTTTATTTTTCATTGGTTGCTCTCCTTCCAAAACCAAAACTACACCCCCGGAGTTAACCCAGTATGCTCTAGGGTTCTCAATCAAAACCAAACAAAACTACAAACTACTATCCCTGAAAAATACGGTTCCGGGCTCATCCCAAGTGTTTCGATACCTTATACTTCCAAAAGAAGCCAAAATACCACCAAACCAAGATTATGATCAAATCATCCGAACCCCAGTCAAACGGATCGTAGCTACTTCAACAACCCACCTTGCCTTTCTCGAAAAATTAAATGCAACAGAAACCTTAGTAGGATTTCCTCAAACGGATTATGTCTCCTCTGTACAAATTAGAAAACAAATTGACGCTGGAAAAGTTATTGATGTGGGCATGAGTCAACAATTAAATGTAGAACGAATTCTGGGAGTTAAACCAGACCTCCTCCTAAGTTTTGGAGTAGAACAAATAGACAATTCACTCAAGCGATTCAATCGTATGGGAATACCTTCTGCCTTTATCGGAGAATGGAATGAGCAAAACCCTCTTGGTCGAACAGAATGGATAAAAGTCTTTGGAGTATTATTGGGTAAAGAAAAAGAAGCTTTGGATATTTTTAAAAATATTGAAAAAAAATATCTAGAAGCCAAAAAAAGTACTTTTAAAAAAAAACATAAACCTACTGTTATTGCTGGATCCATTTATCAAGATGCGTGGTATCTTCCCGGTGGGAAAAGCTATTTAGCAAAACTTTTTGAAGACGCAAACGCTCATTACCTTTGGGAAGATAACACACAAACGGGAAGTATAGCGTTGAGTGTAGAATCCGTTTTAGAAAAAGGAAAAGATGCAAATTTTTGGTTTGCACCAGGACAGCATACCTCTTACACTATCCTAAAGGAAGAACATGCACTTTACTCAAAGTTTAAGGCCACTCAAAAAAAGAAAATATTTACCTATGCAAGATCAAAGGGCAGTAAAGGAGGGATTACTTATTTTGAATCCGGTGCCAGTAACCCCGACCTTGTTTTAAAAGACATTATTCATCATCTTTACCCAAATTTAGATTCCGAATATACACCAACCTATTTTTTAGCATTAGATGAATAAACTAAGTCATTATAAAGGACTTTTTACATTCCTAATCGGAATGCTATTCCTGTGCTTAGTATTAAATTTAAGTTTAGGCTCTATAAACATTCCGCTTTGGGAAGCAATAAAAATCATATTGGGCTACCCCACCACAAAACCTACCTTTGAATATATTCTTTTGGATTATCGAATTCCAAAAGCCATCACAGCTATGCTTACTGGAGGTAGTCTTGGGGTTTGTGGTTTGATGATGCAAACCTACTTTAAAAATCCTCTTGCTGGACCTTACGTCCTCGGGATTAGCTCTGGTGCAAGCCTAGGAGTTGCACTGCTCCTTATGGGAAGCAGCTGGCTTGGAGGCTGGTTTATTTTTAGTGAAGTTGGATTAAGATGGGCAATAATGATCGCTGCAACCCTTGGAAGTATTTTGGTTTTTTGTTTAATTCTAATCGCCGCAATACGACTAAAAAATAGTACTTCTCTTTTGATCTTAGGACTAATGTTTGGAAGTTTAACGGCAGCCATTGTAAACATCTTGATGTTTTTTGGAAGTAAAGAAGCCTTACAAAAATACGTCTTCTGGTCCTTTGGAAGTCTAGGGAATATAAACGCTTCAGAACTAAAAATTTTAGGGCTTATTCTTTTGGTGGGACTCAGTATTTCTGTGTATTCTATTAAAAATCTAAACAGCCTACTTTTAGGAGAATACTATGCCGAATCACTTGGTGTTTCACTGAAAAAAAATCGCTACTTATTGATTTTATCCAGCAGCTTACTGGCTGGTGCAACCACAGCTTTTGTTGGACCCATTGGTTTCATTGGTCTAGCAGCACCCCATCTAATTCGCTTATTAATTCCCTCGACTCGAGATCATAAAATTATTTTACCTGCAGTATTTCTGGGAGGAGCGCTTCTATTACTATTTTGCGACTCTATTGCTCAAATTCCTGGAAGTGCCTATGTACTTCCGATAAATGGAATTACTTCTTTAATTGGTGCTCCTTTAATCATATTTCTTATTTTAATGCAGAAGAACTAAAGTTATGATTACCCTCAATAAACTTACGACTGGATATGCTAAAAATCGGATTTCAAAAGAAATATCAACTCAAATACAATTGGAAATCAAAAAAGGAAGTTTAGTAGGAATCCTTGGAAGTAATGGAATTGGAAAAAGTACGCTAATCAAAACCCTTGCTGGGTTTCTTAAACCCCTATCAGGAAACGTAGAAATCCAAGGAAAAATGGTACATGAAATGAACCCTCAACAACGAGCTAAATACCTCAGTGTTGTATTGACAGAAAAGAATTTCAACGGAGATCTGATTGGAAAAGAACTCATTCAATTGGGAAGACAGCCCCATACCAATTGGATGGGTAAACAAACCCAAGGAGATCAAGAAATAGTTTTACAAATCCTAAAACAATTGAATATTGAACAATTGGCTGAGCAAATGCTTAATACCATGAGTGACGGAGAGGTTCAAAAAATACTATTGGCGCGAGCAATAGCCCAAAAAACCCCAATTGTTTTCTTAGATGAACCCAGTTCACATCTCGACCTATTCAACAAAGCTCAATTATTTCAAGAAATCAAGCATATTGTAAAAAAAGAAAAGAAAACAGTTGTGTTTTCAAGCCATGACCTCAACACCGCAATCCAAATCTGTGATCAAATTATTCTTTTATTGGATAATCAATGGGAATACGGTAGTCCTGAGGAATTAATCGAAAAAGGAGTGTTTCAAAGTATATTCCCAAAAGAAAGCGTTTTTTTTGATCCCAAACAAAAACAGTTTAATATTTGTGTTTAGAAATACTTATTTGGTTAGGTACATTTTACGTCTAGCGTAAAGATCATAAAATTCATCGTCCTTTAAGCTGTCAATAAAGAGGATGCTTTCACCAGTACTTTTCATCTCAGGCCCAAGCTGCTTGTTTACATTTGGAAATTTATTAAATGAAAAAACAGGTTGTTTTATCGCATAACCCTCTAACTGAGGATTAAAGTTAAAGTCTTTTACTTTTTTATCTCCCAACATCACTTTAGTAGCATAATTCACGTATGGTTCTTTATATGCTTTGGCAATAAAAGGAACTGTTCTTGACGCCCTTGGGTTTGCCTCAATTATAAAAACTTTATCGTTTTTTACTGCAAATTGAATGTTGATGAGTCCAACTGTTTTTAATGCTTTTGCAATTTTAAGGGTATGATCTTTGATTTGTTGTAAAACATATTCTCCCAAATTGAAAACAGGAAGGGTTGCATTAGAATCTCCTGAGTGAATCCCACAAGGTTCAATATGCTCCATTATTCCTATAATGTAAACATCTTCTCCATCACAAATCGCATCAGCTTCTGCTTCAATAGCTCCGTCTAGATAGTGATCCAAAAGCAGTTTATTGTTTGGAATTTTCCGAAGCAAATCCACCACATGGGCTTCAAGTTCTTCTTTGTTTATTACAATTTTCATTCCCTGTCCCCCCAATACGTATGAAGGACGAACCAAAATTGGAAAATCCAATTCGTCAGCCAATGCCAATGCCTCATCAGCATTTTCAGCAACTCCAAAATCGGGATAAGGGATATTGTTTTTCTTTAAAAGTGTAGAAAAACTTCCGCGATCTTCAGCCAAATCGAGAGCTTGGAAGCTTGTCCCAATAATTTTTATACCATAACGTTCGAGCTTTTCGGCTAATTTCAAAGCGGTTTGACCCCCAAGCTGAACAATTACACCCTCTGGTTTTTCGTGTTGAATGATGTCGTAAATGTGTTCCCAAAATACGGGTTCGAAATACAATTTATCTGCAACATCAAAATCAGTTGATACCGTTTCTGGGTTACAGTTAATCATGATGGTTTCGTAACCACATTCCGAGGCAGCTAATACACCATGAACACAGCAATAATCAAACTCAATTCCTTGACCAATTCGGTTAGGTCCAGAACCCAAAACCACTATTTTCTTTCGATCAGAAACTACACTTTCATTGTCGCTAAAAGGTTCTTCTCCATTGAGTTGCATTTTCTCTTCAAAAGTAGAATAATAATAAGGGGTCTTAGCCGCAAATTCTGCAGCACAAGTATCAACCAATTTGTATACTCTTTGAATTCCCATTTTGGAACGACATTTATAAACCTCGCTTTCCATACAGTCTAGCATGTGAGCAATTTGTCGATCTGCAAATCCTTTTTGTTTCGCCTCTAATAAGAGAGCTTTGTCAATGGTATCAATCGAATAATTTGAAATTTCTTTTTCTAAAGTGAACATCTCTTCGTACTGACGAAGAAACCATAAATCTATTTTAGTTATTTCATGAATTCTACTCAACGGAATTCCCATTTGAATGGCATCATAAATCACAAAAACGCGGTCCCAACTAGCATTGGTAAGCTTTGAAATGATTTGATCGTAATCGTTGTATCCTTTTCCATCGGCACCTAAACCGTTTCTTTTGATTTCCAAAGATTGTGTTGCTTTGTGTAATGCCTCCTGAAAGGAGCGACCAATTCCCATTACCTCACCTACAGATTTCATCTGAAGACCCAACACACGATCAGATCCTTCAAATTTATCGAAATTCCAACGAGGAATTTTTACAATCACATAATCAACCGTTGGCTCAAAAAGAGCTGAAGTTGATTTGGTTATTTGATTTTCCAATTCATCTAATGAGTAGCCTATTGCTAACTTTGAAGCCACTTTTGCAATTGGATACCCGGTTGCTTTTGATGCTAATGCAGAAGATCGAGATACACGTGGGTTAATTTCGATTGCAACAATGTCCTCGTTTTCGTCGGGACTAACCGCAAACTGAACATTACACCCTCCAGCAAAATCTCCAATGCTTCGCATCATTTTTATGGCCATGTCACGCATACGTTGGTAAGTAGTATCTGATAATGTCATTGCCGGTGCAACGGTAATAGAATCTCCGGTATGAATCCCCATAGGATCCATATTTTCAATGGTACAAATGATCACAACATTGTCATTTTTGTCCCTTAATAGTTCCAGCTCATACTCTTTCCACCCCAACAGAGCTTTATCAATTAATACCTCATGAATTGGAGAAGCTTCGAGACCTCGAGTCAACAGTTCGTCAAATTCTTCGGCGGTATGAACAAAAGAGGCCCCAGTTCCTCCCAGAGTAAACGACGGTCGAATTACCAAAGGGAAGCCAAATTTCTGAGCAATTTCTTTACCTTTTAAAAAAGAGGTCGCTGTTTCGGCTTCGGCAACAGGAATGTCTATTTGTCTCAACAGTTGTTTGAATTGCTCTCGATCTTCGGTGATGTTGATTGCATCAATGTCTACTCCAATAAGTTCAACGTTAAAATCTTTCCAAATACCTTTTTCATCAGCCTCTATACACAAATTCAATGCTGTTTGTCCTCCCATTGTTGGAAGAACAGCATCTATATCATGATTTTTCAAAACCTCGATAATTGATTTAGTCGTCAACGGTTTAAGGTAAACATGATCAGCCATTGTTGGATCAGTCATGATCGTTGCTGGATTGGAATTGATCAATACAGTAGTAATACCGTCCTCTCTTAAAGATCGCAAGGCTTGTGTTCCAGCATAATCAAATTCACAAGCTTGACCGATAATAATTGGACCTGATCCGATGATCAGAACTGTTTTAAGTTGTTGTTGCTTAGGCATTGGCAGTAAATGTTAAATTTTATAAAAAAAAAAGGTGTTACTTAAAAAAAGTAACACCTTAAATTTTAATGTTTTGATTCATTATTTTTTATGTCTTGGCTCGCAAGATACGGATATTTTTTTACGGCCCATTGCTCTGCGGCTTGCTAAAACTTTACGTCCGTTTACAGATGCCATACGCTCACGAAAT
>JAURBD010000152.1 GCA_030829155.1 Flavobacteriaceae bacterium | reverse complement strand
TTCGAGCTGTTTGTAAAACTTCCAAGCCATCCATCTTTGGCATTTTAATATCGCATAGGATAAGATCATAATCTTCTTCCAAGATAAGTTTAATTCCATGCTTCCCATCCTCGGCTTCGGATAACAGAAAATTATCGTTCTCTTCGGTTAAAATCTTCTTAAGAACACGACGAATAGGTTCTTCATCTTCAATAATTAAAATTTTAGTCATTTGATTGAGATTCTACTTGGTTAATCCAAACTGTTCTTTGAGGGAACGGAATATCAATTTTATGAGCTTTGAATACTTCATAAATTTTAAATCGAACCCTGCTTTTTAATCGTTCGGCTTTAAAGCTATTATTAAGAGTAATCGCTAATTTAAGATCCAAAGCATTATCTCCAAATTCATTTAAGATAACAAAAGGTTTAGGATCTTTTAAAATTTTAGGGAAACTAGATGTGAGATCAATCAATAACTTTTTGACCAAATCTAAATTGGAACCATAGGCAACACCTACCTGAATATACTCTGTTGTTAGTGTTCCGTTTTCTGTCCAATTGTAAAGAATTGATGTTAAAAATTTATGATTGGGAATGATTAATACTTTATTATCAATGGTAACAGCTCTTGTCGTTCTTAATTTTATGTTTTCAACCTTTCCAACTTGTCCATCAAGTTGAATGATGTCACCTATATGTACAGTTTGATCTGCAATGATAAAAACACCTGAAATAATGTCCTGAATGATGGTTTGCAATGCTAAACCTACACCAACTAACAGAGCAGCCGAGGCTGCAAAAACAGCAGTTACATCCAAGCCTATATTATCAAAAGTAACCAGAATAACAATTACATAAACAAAATAATTTATGAAAGAAAAAATGCTTTGAAAGGTATATTTGGCTTGTTCACTTAAGGTTCTGGAAACTATACGACGAATAAATTTTAAAAAATAACTTGTAAAGACAAATACAATCAGAATAACTACAAGGGATTGTACAGTAAATGAAATCGATGAACCGAGTGTAAAGTTATAATTTAAAAAATCATGTATTTTTTGCATTTATAAGGAATAAGATATCCAAATATAAAACAAAAAAAGGGGGCTAAAAACAAAACCCAACCTTAAAATAAAGGTTATAAAAATTGGTTTAAAAAAGATGAGAAAATATAAATTTACTTATATTGATGATGTAAAATATTTCTTTAAATAAAAATAAGCTACGCAAACATATCTTTTACTTTTTCAAAGAAGGATTTATCTGATTTTTCAGGCTTAGGAATAAAGTTTTCATCTTCCATCATTTTCTGAAAGAATTGTTTTTGTTCTCTATTAAGGGTCTTAGGAGTCCATACATTGATATGCACGAGTAAATCTCCAATACCATAACGATTTATATCAGGTAATCCTTTGCCTCTTAAACGGAGTGTTTTTCCAGATTGGATTCCTGATTCTAATTTGATTCGTACTTTTCCGTCGAGTAGGTCAAACTCTTTTGAAATTCCCAATGCAGCTTCTGAAATCGAGATATAAAGATCATAATGAATGTGATTTCCTTCGCGCATAAAACGGCTATGGGGATGCTCTTCAATAAGTACAATCAGATCTCCTGAAACTCCATTTCCTGGAGCTGAATTACCTTTATTAGAAACTTTCAATTGCATACCACCTTCTACTCCAGCTGGTATTTTAATCGAAACCGTTTCTTCTTCCTGAATCATCCCTTGAGAATCGCTTCCCTTAGGTCGATTTGAAATAATTTGCCCTGTTCCGGAACAAGTAGAACAAGTAACCGCAGTTTGCATACGTCCTAAAATGGTGTTGGCTATTCTTACGGTTTGTCCAGTTCCTTTACAATTGGTACAGGTTGTGTAAGTAACATTTTTTGCTTGGACTTTACGTCTGACTTTTACTTTCTTTTCAACCCCAGTTGCAATTTCTTCTAAGGTTAGTTTGACACGAATTCTCAAGTTAGAACCCTTTGAGCGTCTTTGACCATCTCCACCAAAACCACCACTAAATCCTCCACCGAAACCACCACCAAAGATATCTCCAAATTGACTGAAAATATCTTCCATATTCATCCCACCAGAACCAAAACCTTGACTTCCATCAAAAGCAGCATGACCAAATTGATCGTATTTTGCTTTTTTATCGTTATCTCCTAAAACTTCATATGCCTCCGCTGCATTTTTAAACTTAGCTTCAGCATCAGAATTACCGGGGTTTTTGTCTGGATGGAATTCGATTGCTTTTTTACGATATGCTTTTTTTATCTCAGAGTCTGATGCACCTTTGGATACTCCCAAAATATCATAATAATCTTGTTTCATATATTTTATTTTAGATCACTT
>JAURBD010000120.1 GCA_030829155.1 Flavobacteriaceae bacterium | reverse complement strand
TTGATTCGCACTTCGTCTATAGTTCATCAACTACATGTGCGTGCCTGCTTGCGTGAACAAAAGTCTTATAGCTTAAAGGTTTTCGTGGTTTCCAATGCATTTGGTGTGCCGCGTTGTTGAGTTCTCCTCAGTAGTTCTCAGCGAGTAGTGAATGTATTAGGGCTTTTTCATCGCCGCATAAGCGTTACTTCGTCCATTTGTCATTTACTTCACTCGTCTTTAAATTATTTAACAGGTAGCCGTTCTTATGGTGGTTCTACCTCGCAGCTATCGTTTTAATACTCATGAGCATAAAAGAGTTCTCTGCGTGTGTCTCTGTATTTATGTTTCGGTTCGTGAGCCCTTCCGAATATGTATGAGTGTTGCTACCATAGGTTAATGTAAACATTGTCCCTAAAATTGGTTTGTTATCACCTCTTATATCGCAACGACTTGGGGGAGTGCAGACTAGGTCTACTTACCCAAGTTTATTTCCTAAGAAACTCTACTACTCGTTGAGGGTAGGTTTACGACTACCAATCGCCTATCGTCTTTGTTTTTACTAGTCAGCTGGTCAAGGCACTCACTTCTAGGTTTGTCTACACAGGTTTACTACTAATATGTTCTTGCGAAAGCACTATCTTAAAAAAGAATAGTATGGCTAGCGACTTATAGTACAGAAATTTAGATTTACTACTATGCAGTACGGGCATTCCACCCCCGAGATGTTATCGTTGCATCTACGGCTCAATCACGGGGAGTATTATCGACACTCCCAAAACCGCCTGTCATTCTTAACGCTTCTACAGGGGAAACGGAGGCTGTTGTTTCATCGTTAGGTCGCCTCTACCTATGCTTTCAAGAAGGATTATTTATTGGCTCCACTTGCACTATTTCTAGGTCTTACAGCTTCACGGCTCAATCATTTCTTTTTTCCTGTTTTTCTCAAAAACATATATATATTATACAGATTTTTGAGAGTCTTGTCAAGAAGTTTTTTACATTTTTGTTAAAAAACTTTCTGAGGACTCGGTAGGGGCGTCATCGTTAAGTACGCCCCCGTCCTATCGACAAATTAAAGACTGTCGATTAATCTTTGTAAGTCAGCTTTACTAGCTTTGACTAGAGATGGTACTGCTATGCCAAAGTTGGACTCAATTATAGCGACTAGTTCAGCTTTTCGCACGACTGGTTCGCCTGTTTTGGTCACTTTAGGTTGAGCAACATACACTCCCTCTCGTGAAAGTTTAGCAATGATGCTTCTTACACTTTTGCCGAATTGTTGAGCTAGAGCATCGACTGTCTCTCTTGTAGGGTTAGCTACATATTGCTCGGTCATTATAGCTACTATTTCATCGCTATAGTTTTTCTTTGTTGCATCTGCCATTGTTGGTTCTCCTATGTTAAAAATGCGTTGTAAAAAATTCATTATTGTTTCCTATTTATACATCTATTATACAGAGTTTGGAAAGCCATGTCAAGTGTTTTTTGACATTTAGTTGAAGTTTTTTCAACTGGCTACCAAATTAATTAATAGAGCCAAAAGTATCCAAGTCAGCGGATGCAATACAAAAAATTTGATTTGGTTGCGTATTTTCTCTTGTCTTGTGTTCTTTTTCATAATATAAATATATTATACAGAACTTGTTAAGCCTTGTCAATACATTAGCTTAAGTTTTTGTCATAAATTAACGCCAACGAATTCTGGGGGGCGCGACGCGAAACTGCTCACTAAATGTGAGAATTACGCCCAATAAACGAAAATATGTCGCAAATTGACACAAAGACTGCCCAAAACTTTCTTAAACCCCGCGTAAGTTTTTTCTTGACAAACCATACCCGCTATGGTATAATCGGCGCGCGTAGACTTCATATTTACACTTAGTTTTTGCACTTTGGCGCAGACGCTGCGTGAATAATTTCATATCTTTACTACTTTGGCGCAGGAGGGCTCTGCCTGAAACAGTCATTTTGCGGTCTGTTCGGGGAAGTAGCAGTCCTAAACGGGGTATGACATCGTTGTCATGGGTCAATTTAAATTAATTTGAGAAATTGAAAAAATCCTATTGACAGGCGTCCAAAAATCCTTATAATAGTATACATATTTAGGAGTTAAGAAATGCAAAAATCAAAAGAAACAAAAGTGCCAAAACGCCCTTCCAAAAAAGTGCTAATGGCAGTCGTAAGCGACAAAAGTGGCAAAAGCCTAAAAGAACTAGAGTCCCTTTCTCGTTCAAATGTCGACACCATCGAATGGGTCATAAGTCTCCTTAGCTAAGCGAGACACCCGCAAAAGCCGACTGTTGTCGGCTTTTTTTGGTCTTGTAATGTAAGTAAGTACTTACTATCGCTGCGGCGGGGTTAGACTCACGATTTAAAAAAGTTTGAGAAAATTTAAAAAAACCCTTGACAACCCCGTTCAGATGTGTTATAATGGGCGCTGCCGCGGAAAGACTTCACATCGGAACTTCACTTTAGCACTTAGGCGCAGAGCGCTATAACTTCGTAACTTCACTTTAACACTTAGGCGCAGGGCGCGTGCGTTTCTAAATGCGAATGATTATCATTATGAGAATAATTCTCATTCAGGAATGAAGGCAAAAGAAAAGGGACATTTGCCCCTTTTCAATTCCTCGGTTATTTAATCGTCTTTGCTCGGGAATGGATTATCCCTAGTTCCACAAATTGAATAAAATCCGAACCCGTAACAGCTCGAGCATTCATCAACGCCTATCATTCCCGTTTCATGGCAATCATCACAAGGTATGCGAACCTTTAGAGGATCGCCTGTTTGTTCAAATTCGCCTGTTTTATTTACCATATTTAACACCCTTCAATTTATTAGGAATGCCTTTCCTAACTTTAGCCATATACATTTTATGGTTTTCCGCTTTCCAATGAAATTGCACATTTCTCATACGCTCAACCAAATTTGCAGTATGTCCAACTGTTAAACGCTCATTTGAAATCCACCAATCCCACCCACGATTTGGGGATTTAGACAATTGATGTGGCGACCATTTAACAAATGCTCTAGGCGTTTTCAGATACAATAAAAAATCATGTCCTGATCTTTCAACCGCTCTGGCATGAGCTAGGCAAGTGCAAGGTAAAACAATATTAATATTCATTACCTTATTATATTCTCTACGCCACCCGTCAGAAGTTAATCCAACTGTTACGCAGTGTTCTTCGCCTTTGAGTAAAGACCACCCAATATAGACAAAGTAAGTTTTTTTATAATTCATAATTTCTCCTTGTTATTATGTAAAGACCTATTGTAACAGTTCCAGATAAATAATGTGCTGTATGTATGTACAGTGCCTGGCCTGCACATATCAGACACAAAGTCAAATTTATTTGAAAATTTCTGTCACATGATTTGACATTCAGATATGAGGTGTGGTAAAATCGGCGCTAAATGATAATCATTCTCATAATGAGACGCATTCTCATTTGGAAGCCAGGACAAAAAAATGGCTTCTTTCGAAGCCACCTGTAAAATTGTTTGTTGTCTTAATAAACTTTGTTTATACAAACAATTTTACAGGTGTGTCGGCTGAAAGTCAAGTTATGTGACAAAATAATTTGCCTTATTTCATATCACATTTTTAGAAAAAATGCAAAATTTATGACAAAAAAATAAAGAAAAATTTGACATTTTAAAATGAATTTTGAAGGGAGATATTGGGCCCTATCCCAGCAAAAATTTGCAGGTGGATTTCTGATTTTGCCCTGCACAAAAAAAGGGAGCATAAAGCTCCCTTAAAAATCCCAAAAGGAGTTAAGGATTTTTAGTAAGCAAGTTCCTTATTCTTGTTTCCCAATATTGAACATTCCCATTATTCTTTTTTGCATTAGCTAAATATTTTTTATATCTAGCAAGTAATTTTACATTAATCATTAATGGCTTTTCTCTCTCTTGGGCATAGGCTATCCAAGTGCATTGATCTGCTATTCTAATTTCTTTCATTTTGCTATCAAAGAAAATTCATGCAGATTGGGAAAGTTAGCATTTTTTAAAAGATTAATTTCATGTTTAACAAAATGGATTATTTCTTGATCTGTAATTTGATCTCCCATATACATTTCTGTATATCCATGAATTTTGTTAGGCATAAAATCTTTATATCTAGGAAAGGCACAATTTAATTGTTTTCTAATATGCCTTTCATAAATTGCACATTCAACATCAATCCATTTACAACCATGATCGGATGAGAAATAAATATATTGAATTTGATAATCAATATAATGTTTTTGATGTTGCTTAAATCTTGAAACAGGATTTGTAGTTCTACCCCATTTAATATACCTTTCTATGATATTTCCTTTGTCAGATTTTTTCTCAACAATTATTAAATAAAGAATTGAATATTTTATCTTGCTAAATAAAACATCAACGCCACCAATTTTTTTAACCAATTCTTGCTTTTTCAATTTCTTGCTCCTTTTTATATTTTAAAGACCA
>JAURBD010000052.1 GCA_030829155.1 Flavobacteriaceae bacterium | reverse complement strand
TTTTCACTTTTTTTTTCAATCGCAATTTATAATTAAAAGAAGATTTATTTACACTTTATTGAGATCTAAAAAAATCATCTTTAAAACTGAGATTGTTTTGTTAAATACTCAAATTCTAGAAGAATCAGAGTTAAATTTGAAATGATTAATTCAAAAAAAAAAGCCAATAATTAACTGAAATAATTTAGGGGATTTGCAAATAACAGAATTGATCCTTAGTATTCAAATAAATTCTAATTCTGTTTGACAAAAGCCCATCATATTATGTAACTATTGTGTATTTTTACATTGCATGTCATTTTTTTTAACTAAAATAAATGAATTTATTAATTTATAAAAACAAGAGTAATTCTTTAAAAAAAATCATACTCTTGTTCATATTATTTTCAGGGTTTACCTTTGCTCAAACTAATGTATCTGGAATTGTAAAAGATAAAGACGGAAATCCAATTCCCTTTGTAAATGTTTTTTTTAGTGGAAGTCAAATTGGATCAATTACTGATTTTGATGGAAAATTTACTTTATTTTCAAATCAGGTTCATCAAGAACTTTCAATAAGTCTCTTGGGATATCAAAATCAAATAATTAATTTACCTAAAAAAAGAGTTAGGAATTTACTAATCATCCTTCAAGAAGGAGAACAGTTAAAAGAAGTTGTTGTGGTGCAAAAACCAAAAAAGAGACTTCGAAAAAAAGAGAACCCTGCTTATCCTATTCTAAAAAAGATTTGGTCAAAAAAACAAATCAATGGACTTAATATGTTTTCGTCATATGAATATCAAAAATTCACTTCAACCGAAGTTGGCTTAAAAAATATTGATAGTTTATTTCTTAAAAAAATACTGCAAAAAAGTTATGACTCTATTCGCGCCACATTAAAACAAAATGCCAATAACAACGTATATATACCTTTGAATTTAAAAGAAAAAGTTGAAAAAGTATATGGTAATGATAGTCTCAATATCTCAAAAGTTACTCCTTTAGGAGAGCGTTCTAGCGGAATTGCTCCTAAAGGATTCTTTTTTGATCGAATTCAAAGAGTTTTTCAGGATATAGATGTATATAAAAATAGGCTTTTGTTTGCGGATAAAGTATTTGAAAGTCCTCTATCTAATAGTGGATTTGCGGTTTATGATTACATACTCTTAGATAGCGTTGAACTTAAAAAAGAAAAACTTTATACCCTGTATTTCTTTCCTAGAAGAACAGGTGATCTTGCATTTACTGGGAATTTTACTGTATCCGCACCAAGTTATGCTCTCACCAAAATTAATATGCGTATTGATCCAAATATCAACTTAAATCTAGTTAGTGATTTAATAATAGAAAAAACATATATCATACAAAATGACAGTGTTTATATTCCAAAAAGTAATCGATACGAGGGTGATTTTTCAGTAATTAAAAAAGCAGAAAAAGGTAAAAGAGTAACGATTAAAAAAAGTGAGTTTTTTGATCAGTATGTTTTTAACAAACACAAAAATGCCTCATTTTATCAAAATAAAAGCGTACAACTTTCAAAGAATGAATACTTCCAAGATGAAACCTTTTGGAAACATTTTGAAAATAGTGAGAATTATTCTCAAAGTACTCGAAAAATTTTATCTGAAATTAAGGAAAATCGCAAAGTAAAGTCTCTTGTCAGTTATACAGATTTTATTACCGGAGGGTATGCAGATATTTTACCTGGGATTCAGTTTGGTAAATGGTGGAATTCTTTTAACAATAACGACGTGGAGGGAAATAGGCTTCGTTTAGGTTTTAGATCTTTTAAAACCATGGATGATCGTTTTCGGTCAAATGCATATATAGCTCATGGTTTTGGTGATAAAAAAACAAAATATGCAATAGACGCTAAATACCTTATTCAAAAAAGTCCTAGAATTACTGTCGGAATAGTTTATTCAAATGATTTTGAACAGCTGGGAATTAAGCTTTTAAAAACAAAAGACCTTATTGATTTTGGGGCAGGTGGAAGAAACTCTTTAATAGCAAGAGGGTTGAATTATTATTTATCTGATATCGAAAGACTTGGTGGTAATTTAGATTTTGGTCTTACAAATAATTTCCACTTGGGTTTAAATATAATATCAGAACAAATAGCTTCTGCTTCCAATGAATTTTTCTCCATAGCCTTCAGGAAAAATCAAAAAACACTCACTGAATACAGAAATATTAAATTCAATGCCTATTTGAACTACACTCCCGGAAGAAATGTATTTGGTTATGGAGTTGATCAAAAATACGGCAAAAACCTTCACCCAGAATTTGTTTTTAAGTACACTGCAGGAGTCAAAGGAATTTTTGGTGGAATGCTTGATTATGATAAAATTCAAATGTCCTACAAACAAACCTATTTACTAAATTTTCTGGGGAACCTTGAAACTAATTTAGAAATAGGTAAAACCTATGGAATCGTTCCATTACCCATTCTTAGCGCTATCCCTTCAAATCAAGGATATTCATTAAAACCAAAAACCTTTGCGCTTTTAAATTATTACGATATGGTAGCGGATGCTTATTTGATGGGACACTTTGAACATCATTTCAATGGTTTTGTTTCAAATAAAATCCCTTTAGTTAAAAAATTAAAACTCAGAACCCTGGCAACTTTTCGATTTGCTTATGGAAGCACAACTTCAGAAAATGTTGCAGCTAATCGATCAAATATCAATTATAACAGTCCTGATTCAGATATATATTATGAATATGGTGTTGGTTTTGAAAACATAGGCTATGGAAATATTCGTTTTTTCAGAGTAGATTTTATCTGGCGTAGCCCCCTATCTAATTCATTTATGTATAACCCTTATTCTAGTAAACTTCCTGATTTTGGAATAAGAATAGGTGCTAAACCAAGTCTCTAAAATACTATCAAAAGATATCGGAAAGATCAACATTGAGTCTCTGAGATCTCCATCTGGCACAGATGCGTGGCATGATCGAAATGGTTATAAATCAATAAAAGCCATTGAAGAGTTTTTGCATGACAAAGAATTTGGACAAATTGCGAGAATTACCCACGTTTTTTAAATGGTCACCTTTAAAAAAGGTACACTGTTTTTTTACATAACTTTTGCTATCAAATCCACATAGCAATCTACATTTAAAATAAAAATTCCGTAAAGTATTTTAAATAAACGCCTTACGGAATATAGTTGCGGAGAGACAGGGATTCGAACCCTGGCAACGCTTACACGTTGACAGATTAGCAATCTGCTCCATTACCACTCTGGCACCTCTCCAAATTAAATTAATATAAGTGCAAATGTAATTTTTAATAATTATTTAGCAATGCTTTTTTAAAAAAAAAACTGCCAAATTATTCAGGGTATTCAACACGTAAATGATAAATATTAATAAGCTTATCGATGAATACTTTTTTTACTAATTCAATATCGGATAAGGTAATGTTTGAATTCATAAATTGTTTTTCATCCATTTGTTGATCAACAATTTTATTTACAAAATCTTTTAATAATTCTATGGTGGGCTCTTTTAAACTTTTAGAGGCAGCTTCTAAGCTGTCAGCCATCATTAAAATTGCGGTTTCTTTTGAAAAAGGCTTGGGTCCAGGGTAAGAAAAATCTTCGCTTAAAGCCTCTCCGTAGAGCTCTTCTTGTTTTTTATAAAAAAAATAAACTTTTGATGTACCGTGATGAGTTCTAATAAAGTCTACTACACGATCTGGTAGATTTATTTTTTTTGCCAATTCTACTCCCTTAATAACATGATTAATAATTATGCGGGTACTTTCTTTAGGGTCAATATCATTATGAGGAGAAATACTTCCTCTTTGATTTTCACTAAAAAAAATGGGGTTTCCAATTTTTCCGATATCGTGGTAAAGTGCTCCAACTCGAGTTAATAATGCATTTGCTCCAATTGTACTTGCTGCAGATTCTGCAAGATTAGCAACTTGAAGAGAGTGATGAAAAGTACCTGGTGCTTTATCAGAAAAATCTTTGAAAAAATCAGAATTTGTATCTGACAATTCGAGTAATGATACATCGGACACCAAATTAAATAATTTTTCAAATAAATATATTAGAGGTTGTACAAATAAGGTAAATACTCCATTAAGGACAAAAAGCATTATAATATTGAACGAAATTCCAATTATTCCTCCTTCGTGTATTATAAAAAAAGCAAAATAACCGATTAGGTAAATAAAAATAATCTGTCCAACCGATATAAAAAGGTTGGCTCTTTTATACAATTCAGAGACAGATAAGATCGTCACAATCCCCGCCATGATTTGTAAAAAAATATATTCAAAGCTGTTGGGAACAATAAAACCCAATAACAAAACAGTAATAACATGAACAAACAACCCTAAGCGAGCATCAAAAAAAGCCTTTAAAAGCAGGGGTAAGATACATATAGGAACTATGTATAAAAACCTATTATCAAAGTTTAATACACTGATAGTGAGACTTATAATCAAAACAACATTACAAAAAATAAAAGTCAATTTAGTATTGTTATCAAAAATCATTCGACGGTATTTGTATATAAAGAGAAACAACATCAAAAGAGTGAGTCCAACCAACAAAATATAACCTGCCAAAATCCAATATAAATTAGCATCACTATACAAACTGGAATCGTATTGTTGTTTTAGTGAAACCAATTCTTGAAAATTGGTTTGATCAATCAACTCCCCTTTAGAAATCAATAAACTCCCCATTATGATGATGTCTCTCGAAATGGCAAGGTTTGAATAAGCTTCTTCTAGAAGTTGATCATTGAATCGAGAATCATATTCTAGATTGGGTTCTATACTTTCAAATAAGAGCTTATAATATTGATTTTTATATTGTAAAAAAGGGCTAGAAGAAAGTTCACCCTCTATGTATTGCGAAAGTTCTTCGGGTTTAAGTAAGTCATTAAACTTCAGTTCAATCTCATCACGACCTTGTATCAAACCAACCTGTTCTCCACCCTGATGAACATAATTCAAGGGTAGAACACCTGTTTTATATACTTCTCTAAGTAAATCTAAACCAAAATCAAAATGCTCTTTATAACGGTTAGAGTTTACTGGAAAAGTAAAATAAGTTGAGAAACTTTGCGTATAAACTGCTTCTGCTTTGTTAATAATTAATTCATTTTTATTAAAATAGGTTGGTGTTTCTTTTTTAAGTTGTTCTTTTTCTAAAAAAAGCTCCTCCTCGGACTTTAGTATCGCAAAATCAAATGGCGCATATAGGTTTTCATTTTGCCATGCCTGTCCTTTTCTAAACTCATATTTAAATTGAGCTTTGGTAGGAAATAAATAAACAATAAATAAACAACTGAAGACATAAAGAAATGCCTTGTAAATCATTGATTGGTAGTTGAAAAACCATTGCAGTATTTTCTTCATAAAATTATTTCTCCGGAAATGATTTCTATTTGATATTGATTGATAATCTAATCTGTTAATTTCAAAGGTAAGAAAATGATCCCTTCATTGTTATTTTAAATTATCATCTCTGCTGGTGGACTAAAATTGATTATTTTAGCTGCAGTTTTAAAACGGGTTTTATTAAATATACTTTTTAAAATGAAGTACGGCATTTGTCCATTGGGTATTATTCCTTTAAGAAATGATTATAATCACAGGAGTGAACTAGTTTCTCAGGTTCTTTACGGTGACTGTTTTAAAATTATTAATCAAAGAAAAGAATGGTTCAAAATAAGGAATCAATGGGATGGATATGAGGGGTGGATTACAAAGAATCAATGTGTTGAAATTCCTGAAGAGGTATACAAAAGACAAGAATCAACTGAATTAAAACACGCAGCAAACCTCTTTGATTGGATTAGTCTACCAAATTCAGTACTTTTTCCAATCCCACTAGGAAGCGATCTTCGTTCAATTGATTTTTTAAATCATAAATTTGAGGGAGAGTTTACAACTGCTAATAATAAAGATCAACTTTCAAAAACAGCTTTCACTTATCTACATGCACCTTATTTATGGGGAGGTAAAACACCCTTGGGTATCGATTGCTCAGGTTTTACACAAATGGTTTATAAACTCAATGGAATCGCTTTAAGACGAGATGCCTCAGAGCAGGCAAAACAAGGCACTACATTAAGTTTTATTGAAGAAAGTGAACCCGGAGATTTGGCTTTTTTTGATGATAAAGAAGGGAATATCATTCATGTAGGAATACTATTACAAGGTCACAGAATTATTCATGCCCATGGTAAAGTACGAATTGATTCAATTGATCAAACTGGAATTTATAACAAAGAAATCCAAAATCACTCCCATAAACTTAGGATGATCAAGAAAATTATTTCATAAAAAAGCCTTCATGTGTTAAGGCTTTTTACAGGTTGAATATTTTAAATTATTCTAAAAGTTTTTTCATTTCCATAAACCCTTCATTATCTCCTATTGTACCATAGATATTCTTTAAAGTACGAATTGCTTCAAGATTTGAATAATTAATCGAAATAAGTTTTTTGAGAACCGGAACACATTCTAGATAAACAGATTCACGTTTTACTTTTAAAACATCATATCTAGCATTATCTGCTCTTGAATTTCCTAGAGAATTCATTTCTTCAACTATGGATGATTCGTCTTCTAAAATCAAAGCTACAAGATTCAAATAAGCACTTTCCATGGAAGGATCCAATTCAATTGCTTTTTCATAATAGGTTCTGGAACTTTCTTTATCTCCCAAATCATTGTTAACAACCCCTAGATTGAAATAAAGGTTTGCATTTGTGGGATCCTGAGCTACTGCCTCTCCCATAAGTTCTTTGAATTTTTCTTTTTCACCCAACTCAATATATATGTTCGCCTCTGTCAAAATTAAACCTAAATCACCTGGATTTTCTGATCGAGCTTCTTTTACTGCTTTGATTGCATTTTCTTTTTGACCCAATTTATTGTAAATCAAAGCAATATTTTTAACGATTTCTGGAAATCTTGATTCTGAATCTTCAGTCCTAAAGTCCTTGTATTCAGTAGATTTTTGGAAAATATTATATTCCGATTCCGAAATCTCTCTTTCGGTGTTGTTTTCTACTTCGGTTACAAAATACTGTGTTTGTATTCCTGAATACTTTAAGTCTTTTAACTGAATATAAAATTGAAGTGCTAAATCATAATCAGGAGCATTTACAGCATTTGAAGCTGCATAATATAAATAATCTATATTCGCTTCTTTATCGCACTGGTAACCCAAATATAAGTTATTAGCTGATGCAAGAAATTCTTTATTTTCAGATTGATCAATTGCTGTTTGGACTACCTCAGCGGCGAGTAAATCGTTTTGATCTTTAACCTTTGTTTTTAAAGCAGGGTCTTTTGAAGCTAGTTGAAGAAAATCATAAGAAGCTTGATACTCTTTTTCAGCTAAAGAGATTTGAGAAAGTAATAAGTTATATGCTGAAAAATATTTCAACTCAGCTCCTTCGAGAAGGGTCTTATTAGTTTCTAAGGATGCTTTTGCTTCAGAAATTTTTGCTGATTTAAATAATTTCTGAGCTTGTTTAAGTTCCTTTTTTTGGGACCAACTATAAGCTGTTACAAAAACAAAAATTAGTGTTAATAGGTGTTTCATTTTTATGGTTTGTTGTTTAATAAATGTTATTCAATGTTTGTACCATCATTTTCTGATATTGGAAGTTCCTCAGTATTGTCTGAAATTTCTTCTTCATCCTTCATTACTTTGGCTACAGCTGCAATGGTATCACTTCCTTTGAGATTAATTAGTTTAACCCCTTGAGTTGCTCTACCCATTACGCGTAGGTTCGCAACATCCATACGGATTGCAATACCTGATTTGTTGATGATCATCAAATCATCCAAGTCGCTTACGTTTTTAATTGAAACTAGACTACCTGTTTTGTCTGTAATTGAGAGTGTCTTCACACCTTTTCCTCCACGATTGGTAGTTCTATAATCTTCTAGGCTTGATCGTTTTCCATATCCATTTTCGGAAACTACCAAGATTTCAGTCTCAGGATCACTCACAGAAACCATCCCTATTACTTCGTCCGTTGGCACGTTGAGAGCTATTCCACGAACTCCAGAGGCATTTCGACCCATGGGACGTGTTTTGTTTTCTTCAAATCTAATTGCCTTTCCAGACTTTACAGCAAGGAGAATTTGACTGTTACCTGTGGTTAGTTTAGCTTCGAGTAATTCATCATCATCTTTGATGGTAATTGCATTAATACCGTTTGCTCTGGGACGAGAATATTGTTCTAATAAAGTCTTTTTAACTTGACCTTTCTTAGTAGCCATAATAACATAATGATTGTTGATATAGTCGTCATCCTTGAGATCTTGGGTGTTGATGAATGCTTTTACTTTGTCATCCTGTTCAATGTTAATTAGATTTTGAATGGCTCTGCCTTTTGCGGTTTTTGAACCTTCAGGAATTTCATAAACTCGCATCCAAAAACATTTCCCCTTTTGGGTAAAGAATAGCATATATTGATGGTTAGTTCCTACAAATAAATGCTCCAAGAAATCTTCATTTCGAGTAGTTGAAGCCTTTTGACCAACTCCCCCTCTATTCTGAGTTTTGTATTCTGATAAAGGAGTACGTTTAATGTAACCTGCATGCGAAATTGTAATAACTACTTTTTCATCAGGAATCATATCCTCGATACTAAAATTCCCGCCAGCAAATTCAATAACAGATCGTCGCTCATCTCCATACTTGTCTTTAATTACAAGGAGTTCATCGATAATGATTTGCATTCTCCGTTCTTTTTTGTCAAGAATATCTTTAAGATCCTTTATGGTTTTCATTAAAGCCTCAAACTCTTCTCTTAATTTATTTTGTTCAAGACCGGTAAGCTGACGCAAACGCATCTCAACAATTGCTTTTGCTTGAATTTCTGTTAACTTAAAATTTTCAATTAATTTTTCACGAGCCTCATCGGCATTAGAGGAAGAACGAATCAAAGCAATAACTTTATCAATATTGTCTGAGGCGATGATAAGACCTTCAAGGATGTGTGCACGATCTTCAGCTTTCTTGAGTTCAAATTTTGTTCTTCTAACAACCACTTCATGTCGATGCTCAACAAAATGATGAATCATTTCCTTTAAATTCAAAAGTTGAGGTCTTCCATTTACTAGGGCAATATTATTTACACTAAAAGAAGATTGAAGAGAAGTATATTTAAAGAGTTTGTTTAAAACGATATTTGGTATTGCATCTCGTTTCAAAATATAAACAATTCGCATTCCTTTTCTGTCTGATTCATCTCTGATGTTAGAGATTCCCTCTATTTTTTTATCATTTATCAACTCAGCAGTTTTGCGAATCATCTCAGCTTTGTTAACTTGATACGGAATTTCTGTTACAATAATACACTCGCGCCCATTAACTTCCTCAATGTTGGCTTTTGCACGAAGAACGACTCTTCCTCTCCCCGTGTGAAAAGCATCACGAACACCATCATAACCGTAAATAGTACCTCCAGTAGGAAAATCTGGAGCCTTTATGGTTTGAATCAATTCATCAATTGAGATATCATTATCATTAATGTATTGAATAGTACCGTCAATAACTTCAGTAATGTTGTGAGGTGGCATATTAGTTGCCATACCCACTGCAATCCCAGAAGCTCCATTTATTAATAAATTTGGGACACGTGTAGGAAGGACTTTGGGTTCTTTCAAGGTATCATCAAAATTCAATTGATGATCTACAGTTTCTTTATCGATATCTGCCAATAAATCCTCTGACATTTTGCGCATTCTTGCCTCTGTGTATCGCATTGCTGCCGGACTATCTCCATCTATCGAACCAAAATTACCCTGACCATCCACTAATAAATAACGTAAACTCCATTCTTGAGCCATACGAACCATAGTATCATAAACGGAAGTATCTCCGTGAGGATGATACTTCCCTAAAACTTCTCCAACAATTCTTGCAGATTTTTTGTAAGAAGTACTAGAACGTATACCAAGTTCATGCATTCCAAATAAAACACGTCGATGAACGGGCTTTAAACCATCTCGAACATCAGGAAGTGCACGTGACACAATGACAGACATTGAATAGTCAATGTAAGCCGATTTCATTTCATCTTCAATATTGATGGGTATGAGTTTTTCCCCTTCTGCCATATTAATTTAGTTTATTTATTACTAACTGCTAAAATATGTATTTATACCCTAAACTCTATACCTATTTAAACTTTTTGTACTTGAATTTATCAACATTTTCAAAGTGTTAAAAATAAAAAATTAACTGCCAGTCATTTTGGAATTTTCAAAAAAATTTTGTCTATTAGCTATTGTAATCTCTGATGTTGGAACAATTTTTGGAGTAATAGAAAAAAATAAAAAGCATGGATGATAATTTTTCGCCAAGAGTTAAAGATGTTATTTCTTTCAGCAAGGAAGAAGCACTTCGTTTGGGTCATGATTATATTGGTACCGAACATTTAATGTTGGGGATTTTGAGGGATGGAGAGGGAAAAGCAATTTCAATTTTGAATGCAATTGAAGTTGACTTGGATAACCTTAGAAGAAAAGTAGAAATTCTAAACCCTGCTCTATTGGATAGTAATGGGCTAGAGAATTCGAAAAAAAACTTACACCTTACACGTCAGGCAGAAAGAGCACTCAAAACTACTTTTTTAGAGGCTAAATTATTTCAAAGTGATTTAATAAATACGGCTCATTTACTTTTGTGTATTCTTAGAAATGA
>JAURBD010000028.1 GCA_030829155.1 Flavobacteriaceae bacterium | reverse complement strand
CCTATTCGATCATTAGTTCGATCGTCTATAAAATCAGATGCAACTTCTTTGAGAGCGTTCAATCGATTTGGCTTTAAATCTTGTGCTAGCATACTCGATGACACATCGATTGCCATCACAATATCAATACCTTTATTGGTTTTAGTCCGTGTTGAAACATCTATAGTTTGAGGTCGGGCTAGGGCTAAAACTATAAAAGTCAAAGAGACAAGTCGAAGTAAAAATAAAATAGGGTGTAAGCGCGCCAAGTTTGAAGAAGAGCCTTCAAATCCTTTTAAGGATGAAATTGTAAGTCGAGCTTGTTGGTCTTTTCGCTTGTAAACATACCATACAATTGCAAGAGGGAGTAGTGTTAATACCCACAAATATTCTGGATTCGCTAATTCTATTCCTTCAAACACAGTTATAATTCTTTTAAAACTTCTAGTGATTCTATAATTCGAGCTTCAATTTGATCTCCATATCGATCCTCTTTTGCATAAAGCATTCGCAATTCAATCTGAACTTGTTCAAAAGGCAAAATAATTGAAATTAATCTGCATCGAGTACGTTCCTCTGTTTTTGGATTCAAAAGATCCAAGGTTCCTGAAAGTTGTATAACGTTTGATCCATCAGTCATTTCAAATGGGTCTGTATCAATTAACATATTAGTTGCCCCACCTTTTTCAAGGGTTTCTAAAATTCCATTGATTAGAGTTTGTACTTCCTCCTGGATTTGATCTTCTGTTTTCTTTTCTTTGGATTCTGAAGGAGGCAACTTTGTAAAACTCAACTGAACGAAAAAAGATTTCAACGGATCGCCCGATTTAAACAGTGTGACCCCTTCAGGAGTTTCTACAGTTCTAACCAAAACATCAGGTGTTGAAATCAATAAGGGTGGTGTTCCATAATGACTTTGAACCCAGGTATTGTTCATCATAAGTTTTGTTGGATATTGAAAAACTGTATCTTTTACATTTTGATATCCGTAAGTAAAAATGGTAATAAGAATTCCAATTATTGCTGATCCTAAAATCCCAAGTCCAGCAATCATAAGTCTTTGTTGGCGTTTTTTCTTATTTAAAAATTTTTGATAAGCTTCGGTTGCTTTTATTTCTTCTTGGGTAGGTTCGGGAAGAGCTTCCTGTGTTTTAATTACAACATCCTCCACAATATTTCTATCTCCTGTAGCTACTTCAAATTCTGGAGCTGAAAGTGCGAATTTAACTAAATCAGCATTTTCCAATACGCGCTTTAAGGATCGAAGAGTTTCATTATCTAAATCAAGTTTTCCAGAATCTTTAAGTAATTCTAATTTATTAAGCAACTCTCCTGAAGTACTTTCCAATGCAGTAACATTTGCCTCCTCTTCCAAATAGCGTCTGACTACATCGGTTAACTTAGAATAATAATCTTTGTATTCCTCTTGAAGTCTCGGACGTATCTCCTCTAGTGCTTTTAATTCTAATAAAGCACGATCAAAAGGGGGAAGTTCTTTTCTTTTTTCCTCAAGTTTCTTGCGTAACCCATAGAAAATAAATCCAAGTGCAACCAATAAAGCAACTACAAAAAAGGACAAAGCAATTTGACGAACTAATTTCTTATATCCTCGTTTCTGGTGGATTAGCGGCTTGATGTCAAATAAGGGTTGTTTGAGAGTATCTACAAAGACAGTATTTATTCTTATTGAAATTGAATCCGTTATTTTGGAGACACCATTTATGCTTATTTTCTGTTTTGGAATCCAGTAATTCCCTGAATCAAATTGAATTAAAGAATATCTTTTATTGAATAGGTAATGAGTTTGGGATCGAAGGGTATCCAATGGGAAATCTTCCAAAAGTTCAAAGGGAACAAAATTAGGTTGTTCAGAAAATTGGATTTGAGACAAGCTATCAGCTTTGATTTGGATATGAAAATTGATTTGTTCTCCAATTTTAAATTCCGTAGAATCTACAGCTACTTTTAACTCCTCAAAAGATTGGGCATCAATGCTTAGATTGAATAGCAATCCCAAACAAAAAAATAGTGTTATTGTCTTTCGCATTTTATATTCTGGCTTTAAAGTAGCCTAAAAGTTTTTTTACATAGCTTTCTTCTAAACTACAATGAAGTGTTCCTGCGCCATTTTTTCTAAAAAGATTTTCGAATGTATCCACATGCTTCTGAAAACTAGTGTGGTATATATCTCTTACTGCTTTTGAGGAAGTATTAATCCACTGTATTTTTTGAGTCTCGCTATCAATCATTGGAACTAAGCCTATGTTTGGCATCTCACCTTCCCGCTTATCATAAACTCGAATTCCCGTTAGATCATGCTTATTAGCTGCGATTCGCAAGGTTTTTTCGTACGAATCATCAATAAAATCGGAAAGCAAAAATACTATCGCCTTCTTTTTTAAAATCCCGGATAAAAATTCCAAAGCTTTACCAATATTTGTTCGTTTACTTTGAGGATGAAATTCTAGTAATTCTCTTATTATTCTTAAAATATGAGTTCTCCCTTTTTTTGGTGGAATAAATAACTCTACTTGATCTGAAAACAACAGTAAGCCAACTTTATCATTATTTTGAAGAGCAGAAAAAGAGAGAGTAGCTGCAATTTCAGTCAAAACCTCTCTTTTGAATTGTTTTCCTGTTCCAAAGAATTCTGATCCACTCACATCTACCAAGAGCATCAAAGTTAATTCTCGTTCTTCTTCAAACACTTTTACAAAAGGTTCATTGTAACGAGCAGTTACGTTCCAATCAATCGCTCGAACATCGTCTCCATATTGATATTGGCGTACTTCACTAAAGGTCATACCCCTTCCCTTAAATGTACTGTGATATTCTCCACCAAAAACATTATCGCTCAAACGACGTGTCTTGATCTCAATCTTTCTAACTTTCTTTAAAAGTTCTTTGGTGTCCATGATAACAAATGTTCCTTTTTTAAAATCCTAAGAGGACCATCTTCTAGGGTACTTCAACCTCGTTGATGATTTGGCTAATTAAATCTTCTGTTGTAATATTTTCGGCTTCAGCCTCATAGGTTAGTCCTATTCGATGCCTAAGAACATCAAAAATCACAGCTCGAACATCTTCTGGAATCACATACCCTCTATGTCTAAGGAATGCATGACATTTTGCAGCAGTTGCTAAATTAATACTCCCACGCGGAGAGGCTCCAAAGCTAATTAAAGGCTTTATTTTTTCGAGACCATAACGATCTGGATATCGAGTTGCAAAAATCAGATCCAAAATGTATTTTTCTATTTTTTCATCCATATAAACCATTCGAACAGTGTCCTGAGTGGTAATAATTTGTTTTGGAGTCACAACAGGTTTTATTTTAGGTTGGGTAGCATTCATATTGGAACGAACAATCAGTTGTTCATCTTCAATTCTAGGGTAATCGATAACTGTTTTTAACATGAATCGATCTACTTGTGCTTCGGGTAAGGGATATGTACCTTCTTGCTCTACGGGATTTTGAGTTGCCATTACCAAAAAAGGTTGCTTCAAGGAAAATGTAGTGTCTCCGATGGTAACCTGTTTTTCTTGCATCGCTTCTAATAGAGCCGATTGAACTTTAGCTGGAGCACGGTTAATCTCATCTGCCAAAACAAAATTGGCGAAAATGGGCCCTTTTTTGATAGAGAAATCATTTTCCTTAATGTTGTAAATCATAGTTCCCACAACATCGGCAGGTAACAAATCTGGAGTAAATTGGATTCTACTAAAGTGAGCTTTTACCGCTTTGCTCAATGTATTGATGGCTAAAGTCTTTGCTAAACCGGGAACTCCTTCTAATAATATATGACCTCGCCCCAAAAGACCAATCAATAAGCGTTCAACCATTTGTTTTTGACCTACGATTACTTTGTTAATTTCTAATGTAAGTAAATCAATAAAAGCACTTTCCTTTTCGATTTTCTCGTTGATAGCTCTAATGTCTATGTTTTTATTATTATCCATAAGGTTAACTAAATATTTTAGGAATACAAAAATGTAAAAATTATCAGTGAAATCTTGTTAATAATTGGTTAAAAATAGTAAGAAAAAAAACTCCTCTGAATTCACTAATAAACCTAAATTTAGGAAGAATTATTGTTAAGATTAAAATATGAATTCATTTTCTAAAATAATTGCAGGCACAATGACTTGGGGTGTTTGGGGAAAAAATTATTCTATCGCACAAATGAGTGATCTAATTATTGAAGCTCTTTCAATAGGAATTAGCACTTTTGATCATGCCGATATTTATGGAGGCTACACTACAGAAGCTGCCTTTGGTGCCGCATTTAAGCAAAGTAAGGTAGAGCGATCTTCTGTTCAATTTATCAGCAAATGTGGAATCCAACTTCCAAGCACAGAACGACCGCTATCAGTAAAACATTACGATTACACTAAAGAACACATCCTAAAGTCGGTAGAATTATCACTTCAAAACCTTAAAACCGATTATCTTGATGTTCTGCTTTTGCACCGACCAAGCCCTTTAATGGATCCGCATGAAATTGCACTTGCCATTGAACAACTTAAAGTTCAAGGAAAAGTAAAAAGCTTTGGTGTTTCTAATTTTACTCCAGCTCAAAAAGATCTTTTACGTTCTGAAAATTTGATTGAATGGAATCAAATAGAATGTTCTTTAACCCAGCCTGAAGCTATGTTCAACGGAACATACAATTATATGATGCATCACCAAATAGGTGCAATGGCATGGAGCCCATTGGGGAATTATTTTAAAAATGACCATCCACAAAAAACAAGGTTAAAACCCTTGATTAATAAAATGTGTGAAATTTACAGTGCCTCTGAAGATCAGGTTTTACTGGCTTGGTTACTCAAACATCCTGCAGAAATTTTTCCAATTGTAGGAACAACTCAAGCCCCAAGACTAAAAAAGGCATTAGAGGCCTTAAAAATAAAATTAACCTTCCAAGACTGGTTTTTACTCTTAGAAGCTAGTTTGGGGCATGAAGTACCATAACCATGAATAAAACCATACTTATTACTGGAGCTACAAGTGGCATAGGTAAAGCTACGGCAATACATTTTGCTGCACTCGGTGCCCGTCTAATTTTATGCGGAAGAAGACAAGAACGATTAGATCAATTAAAAGAAGAACTTCCGACCGTAGTTCATACACTTAATTTCGATGTACGAGATAAAGCTTCAGTTTTCAAGGCAATTGATAGCCTCCCTGAAAGTTTTAAAAACATCGATGTGCTCCTCAATAATGCAGGAAATGCCCATGGTCTTCATGATGTAATCGAGGCCAATTTAGATGACTGGGATACAATGATTGATGGGAACGTGAAAGGAGTTATGTATGTAACCAAAGCCATCTTACCTTTTATGACGGAAAGAAAATCAGGACACATCATTAATGTTGGGTCTATTGCAGGACTCGAGGTTTACCCGAAAGGAAATGTTTATTGTGCAAGTAAGGCCGCGCTTAACGCATTTACTCAAGGGCTTCGAATCGATTTGAATCCCCTAGGAATCCGAGTAGGTGCAGTTCACCCGGGGCTTGTTGAAACTGAATTTTCTGAAGTTCGCTTTAAGGGTGATATTAATCGTGCAAAAAGTGTTTACAGCCAATTAGAAGCCCTACAAGCTGAGGATATAGCCAATACGATTGCTTTTATGGTACATGCTCCTAAACATGTGACCATTGCCGACATAACTGTTTTACCAACTGATCAAGCCAATGCAACTGTTTTAAATAAAAAAAAGTGATCACACTTTTGGAATCAATTTTAACTCAAGGAATAACTAGATTTTTATTTTAGAAAAATCTGTTGATCTTTTAAAATTTATCATTTGAGTAAAAATTCACTCCCGATTGTTTTTGGATGAGAACTAAAAATTGAAATTGTTTGGACGACTCTATTCCTATGAAAAATTAAGAAGTATTAAGTTGATAAGATCAACAATTAACGCTAGTATTTTTTGAATAACATAAGACATGGAATATAATTTAACATTTATTTGTTAAAAATACGAAAATCATCGAATTCATAGGTGCCATCTTGAGAAGTTTTTCCGCTTCCTTTATATTTAAATGCAAAAAAAACAATTATCTTCCATAAAAATTTAGCTTAAATTTCCAGTACAAAGGATATCCCTTCCAAACTCTAATTAACGGAAAAGGATTAAAAGGTATTCAGATCATTTTCCTATTTATCTGTTGCTTGCTCAAGAAATAAATTAATAAATTATTCAAATAACCGTAAAATAAAAGCATCAGGAGTTTCAGCAAAAGCCCCTGAAAACCCTAAACCTTGCTGAATTGCTCTTCCCCGCAAAGCATCGGAATGTAATACACTGTGATATAAAACATTTAAATCTATTTCTCCAGATGAAGTTAAAAATTGACTTCCTGTATTGTTGTACAAATAAAGCTCTGGATCACTCGAATCAATAAATTCAATAAAATCAACAAGGTCTAGTTGTTCTTGAGTTGGTTGAGAACCCCCATAAAAAAGAGAAAAAAGCAGTTGAAAGTCTGGATTATTTTGTGTCACAGCATCGATAGTGAGTCCCGAGAATAAATTTTCCCATGTGTACAAATTATAACTGCTCTGAGTTTCAAGAGCCAATACTCCAAGAACCCCATCATTGTATTCTGCCTGCAGACCATTCCACAGAGCAATTCCAGCTCCTGATGACACACCACTTAAAACTATTTTATCAGCATTCAATGAAAGATCAGCTGCAATGGTTTTGAGATGATTCAACAATATATTCCCCTCCGAAAGCGCTGTTATTACTCCTCTACTATTAGTGCTATTCAGAAAACTGTAATTTGAATTAACCACTGCTACGTTTTGATTTAAAAGATCTTTTATAATCCCCACATAAGGTTCCTCGTAAACATCACTTTTGTCGTTGTATAAAAAACTTCCACCGTGAAAAAAAACTACAATGCCCTTGGCGTTTCCATCTTGAGGAAGAAACAAATCAAATTTATTTCGGGTTTCGGGTCCATAAGAAATATCCTCAAAAAACAATGAAAATTCTTCTACTGGGTTTGAAGTTGGATCTTGATTTAATACCAATTGTACTTTTTCTAAATAGGTTTCTAAAGGGTCATCGGAACTACAACTAACAAATAAGCATAACAAAAAAAGTGTGACGATTTTTTTCATGTGAGATAAATTTAGGGTTTATATACATCGAATTTAGTGAATAATTAACTATTCAAGTCCTTCTGGGAATAGGAAGTTATTGTATGGAAAACGCTTAACATGAATGTCTCGTATGGCAGCATAGCTTTTTTTTCTGAAGTGCTCTATATTCTCTTTTTTTGTGGCAGAAATAAAGAGAGCATTACCATTCATTCGAGACATCCAAGTTTGTTCCCACTCATTCAAAGTAAAGTGCCTTGACGTTTTTTCGGTTACCAGATCGTCTTCTTCAATAATCAAGGGTTTATAGGCGTCAATTTTATTGAACACCATCAGGGTTGGCTTGTTTTGGCTTTTGATTTCAGATAAAATTAAATTCACAGATTCAATGTGCTCTTCAAAGTTAGGATGAGAGATATCCACAACATGAAGCAATAAGTCAGCTTCTTGAACCTCATCCAAGGTGCTCTTAAAAGATTCGACTAATTGAGTGGGGAGTTTTCTAATGAACCCAACTGTATCACTCAGCAGAAAAGGTAAATTTCCAATTACTACTTTCCGGACAGTGGTATCTAGGGTTGCAAATAATTTGTTTTCAGCAAAAACTTGGCTTTTAGCAATTGTATTCATCAAAGTTGATTTTCCAACATTGGTGTATCCAACCAAAGCAACTCGAATTAAGGCTCTTCTGTTTCCTCTTTGAGTTGACATTTGTTTATCAATTACTTGTAATTTCTTTTTCAATAGCGCAATTTTGTCTCGAACAATACGCCTGTCTGTTTCAATTTCAGTTTCTCCAGGACCTCGCATTCCAATCCCACCTTTTTGACGTTCCAAATGTGTCCATAATCCTTTTAAACGGGGCATTAAATATTCATACTGTGCCAATTCAACTTGTGTTCTTGCATAACTGGTTTGTGCTCTTTGTGCAAAGATGTCAAGGATTAGACCGGTACGGTCTAGGATTTTACATTTTAAAAGTTCCTCAATGTTCCTCTGTTGAGCTGGGGTTAATTCGTCATCAAAAACAACTGTTGAAACCTCGTGTTCTTCAACAAAACTTTGAACTTCCATTAATTTACCACTTCCAATAAATGTTTTTGGATTTGGAAGTGTGATTTTTTGAGTGTATTGTTTAATAACTTCACCACCTGCCGTATGAGCTAAGAAACCTAATTCTGCTAAATATTCAAGAGCTTGGTCTTCATCTTGTCGAGCAGAAATAACTCCTACCAAAACCGTTTTCTCGAACACTAGTTTTTTCTTTTCTATCATGTTTTATGGTTGCCACTTTTTTAATTCTAAATTTGTTCCATCAAAATCGGCATAAGTAAAATGAGTTATCCAATCCCCCAGATTTAGATAGCGTGCTTGGTCATCAATGGCAATGTCTAAGGGTAAATGACGGTGTCCAAAAATAAAAAAGTCTCTCTTTTCTTCTGTTTGTTTCTTTTTACAGTAATGAACCAACCATTCTTTATCCTCTCCCAAAAATACAATGTCTTCATCTCCAGAAATTATTTTGTTTTTTACCGATAAATACTGGCCCAAACGCATACCAATATCTGGATGTATCCATCGGAAAAACCACTGAAATAATTTATTGGTAAAAACCTTTTTCATTCGTTTAAAGCCCATGTCATTGGGTCCCAATCCATCTCCGTGGGCTATAAAAAACTTTTTTTGGTTAATCGTAAATTCTTGAGTTGAGTGGTGTACAATAAAACCCAATTCCTTTTGGAAATAATCTTGAACCCAAAGGTCGTGATTCCCAACAAAAAAATTAATTTCAGTACCCTGGTCCGAAAGTTCTGCAAGTTTTCCTAGAACTCGTACAAAACCCTTTGGAACAACTGTTTTGTATTCAAACCAAAAATCAAATAGGTCTCCCAGTAAAAATAAAATCCCTACATCTTGTTGAATATGATTCAACCAATCTAAAAAAATACGCTCCCGATGAGCACTGCTTTTAGGGTCTGGAGCACCCAAATGATTGTCGGAGGCGAAGTATATTTTTTTTCCATTGGGAAGTTTCATAAACAGCTGATAATATATAAAGATACAGAAAACAGTTTATCCAATGGCTTGTTCTAAGTCTTCAATTAAATCTTGTGCATCTTCAATTCCAACACTCAATCGAATTAGAGAATCTACCACGCCGCTTTTTTCTCGTTCTATCTTAGGAATCGAAGCATGGGTCATACTGGCTGGATGTCCAGCCAAACTTTCTACTCCTCCTAAAGATTCAGCAAGAGTAAAGAGTTTTAAGTTTTCTATTATTTTGATAGCGGCATTAAAATCTGCTCCTACAGGTGTAAAAGATAACATCCCGCCAAAATCTCTCATTTGAGTTTTGGCAATTAAGTGATTTGGATGGGTGTCAAATCCAGGCCAATATACTTTTTCAATTTTAGGATGGTTATTTAAATATTCAGCTATGATCTTTCCGTTTTCACAGTGTCGTTGCATACGAACATGTAGTGTTTTTATTCCCCTTAGAGTAAGAAAACTGTCCATAGGTCCACAAACTGCACCACTTGCATTTTGAATAAAAAATAAGCGTTCTGCTAAATCATCGTTATTAACAATTAATGCTCCTAATACTACATCACTATGACCACCAATGTATTTGGTTGCAGAATGCATTACGATATCTGCACCAAAGTCTAGAGGTTGTTGAAGATAGGGTGAAGCAAAAGTATTGTCAACTGCTAAAAGGAGTTGATGTTTTTTAGCAATCGCTGATACTGCTTTAATGTTAACTACGTTCATCATGGGATTGGTGGGAGTTTCTACCCAAATCAATTTAGTTTTTTTATTTATGGCCTTGCTTACTTCGTTGACATCGCTCATTCCTATAAAGTGAAATTTGATTCCAAAGCCTTTAAAAATTTTGGTGAATAAACGATAAGATCCTCCGTATAAATCGTTGGTAGATACAACCTCGTCGCCAGGCTTTAACAACTTCAAAACAGCATCAATAGCTGCTAAACCTGAACCAAAGGCTAAACCGTGTTTTCCATTTTCAATACTAGCTAAAGATTTCTCTAACGCTTGACGAGTGGGATTATGGGTTCTGCTATACTCAAATCCTTTATGTCCTCCAGGGGTAGTTTGAGCATAAGTAGAGGTTTGATATATGGGTGGCATTACTGCTCCATAAGCTGGATCGTACGACTGACCCCCATGTATTGTAGCGGTATTAAAACGTAATTTATTTTTCATAAAACCAACTTATTTATAGATGTCAAAGGTAATTGTTTCAAAGGATTTATCCATATTTTAAATCCATTTAGCGAAAATTGATTTTCTTTGTTCAAACAAAACTTGCTATGGATATTTTTTACTACCTAAAGACTTGTGATACATGTAAGAGAATCATAAAAACTTTACAACTCCCCGATTCAATCAAACAAATAAATATCAAAGAAAACCCAATTACTCCAGAGCAACTTGATGTGCTGTTTTCAAAAACCAAATCTTATTCCGCATTACTTAATTCTCGTGGACAATTACTAAAAAAACGAAGAATAAAAGCCGCTGAGGTTTCAGAGAAAAAAAGTAAAGCACTTATTCTTGAGCATTATTCTTTTTTAAAACGTCCTGTATTGATCTACCAAGATGAGATTTTTATTGGCAATGCCGCTGTTACAATTGAAGCTGCTCAAATAGCGCTTCATGGATAAACAACGGTTTACAGCAATTTTATGTGCATTGAGTGCAACTACTATTTATGGACTAAATCACACCATCGCCAAAGTCATAATGCCCAAATATATTAGTGCATTGGGATTGGTACAACTTCGAGTTGTTGGTGCCGCAATTTTATTCTGGACCGTTAGTCTTCTTTTTCCAAAAGAGAATATTGATCGAAAAGATTTTATAAAAATTGGAATTGCAACTTTTTTTGGGATGTGTCTAAATATGCTAATGTTTATCAAAGGGCTCAGTTTATCAACGCCCATCAACAGTTCGGTAATTGTTACCCTTACCCCTATTATGGTTATGATTCTTTCCGCATTTTTCTTAAAAGAAAAAATAAGAATAACCAAAGGAATCGGGATTTTCGTTGGTTTTGGAGGAGCATTATTGCTTATTTTAAACGGAAGTAATTTTAGTGTTAATGCACCGAATATTCCTTTGGGAAATTCAATGATGTTCATCAACGCCCTTTGCTATGGGATCTATCTGGTTTTAATAAAACCGATGACTCAAAAATACAGTTCCATAACTTTGATGAAATGGATGTTTTTGGGAGGTGTATTTATGAATCTCCCCATTACTTTTAATGAATTTATCGAAGTAGAATGGTCTTTTCTTCCGTTTGAAGCAACTTGGCGAATGACTTTTGTAGTAGTTGGAACTACATTTTTAACCTATCTCTTCAATGTTTATGCACTTAAAACCCTATCGCCCACTACTGTTGGCGCTTTTGTTTATTTACAGCCCCTTATAGGAATAATGTTCGCTTTATACACTGGAAACGATGCCATAGATTTTGTGAAAATTTTAGCTACAATTCTTGTTTTGTCAGGAGTATATTTAGTAACTCAAAAGAAAAAATTGGCTTAGCAGTGTTGCCCTATAGCAAACGCCACTCCATGTTGATGGTTAGTCAGCGTATGAGTTTTGATTGAAAATAAAATCTCAGGTTTTGCATTAGCTACCGCAATACCCCAACCAACACTTTCGAGCATAGTTTGGTCGTTATAATTATCCCCAAAAGCCATTACCTCATCCATAGATAAATTTGGGTATTCTGTACTCAAAAGTTTTGCTAAAGCCGAAGCCTTGTCTAATTGATTGTTTGAAATTTCTAAATAGGTGTCTTTGGATCTATATGCATTTACCTGATTAGAATAATTTTTAGAAATAAATTGTTCTACCCAATCTAAATACTCAGAATCTCCCATTGCCATAATTTTATGAGCTCCCTTTTGGTGCTGTTTCCACAAAGCGAGGGTATCAACCAATGGACTTACTTTTGGGGATACTCGAGTGTTATTCATTTCACGTTTAGCCCAAAAATCCATTCTTGGCACTATCCATTCATCTTGGTGATACAAACTAAAATGTAATTTAAATTCTGGGATACAATTACAAATTGCGTCGGTTATCCAGTAAGGAATCTCAGTACTTTGAATAATATTCCCTTCTGACCCCAAAATTAAAGCTCCATTATAGGCAATTAAAGGAGTTTCCATTGTACCCAATTCTGTCTGAAGTAAACGCATGGATTCTGGCATACGAGATGAGATCAACAAAAAAGGAATTTTTGATTTTACTCTTTGAACTGCGGCTATGGTTTCTTTGGAAAGATGTCGATTGACATCCAATAAAGTTCCGTCTATATCGGAGCAAATGAGTTTACACTCCATGGGTTGTTTTTTGATGTTGTAAAGATATGTGGTTTTTTCTACCCAGAAATCCTAACTCAAATTAAAACTAAATGATTATGTCCATTTTTGAATTCGATTAAATAGAAAATCTAATATCTTTGGAAAGATGTAATTGCATTTCAATTTTGAATAAAATTAAACTATTACTCTGATGAACATTACCCTAAAAAATGACTTTTACATTGTTAGACATGGAAAGGCTAAAAATAATATGTTGGGAATTGAGTCATGCAAAATGGAAACTCAAATCCAATATGGACTAATTCCTGAAGGGAAAAAAACAGTTGAGCAAGAGGCAAAGCGATATTCTAACTTTGATTTAATTTTCTATTCACCTTTTAGGAGAACACAAGAAACTGCTGCTTATTTTGTAAAAACTTCTAAATGTGATTTTTTTTTAGACAAGAGATTGGTTGATATTGATTTAGGTGACTTTGATCAATCAACATATGAATCATCGAATGAGCATTTAAAAAACCATCCTGAAACCGACTACGTTTTTCCAAATGGAGAAAGTTTTCTGCAAGTGCTTGAGCGACTTAAAAAATTTATACTTGAAGTCAACACAAAATACGATGGTAAAAAAATACTGATTGTAAGTCATGGCTTTCCTTGTGAAACACTTCTGGACTGGGTAGCCAATAAACCACTTATAAATTGGGATTCCTGTATTGAAAAAGGGAAAGTTTTTCCTCTAAAACCCTAGTTTACTGATAGAGACCGTCTATCAATTTGATACAACACTGAAAATAAAACGAGTCACTTTAATCTATAAATTAAATCAAAAAGGTTTAGAATCCTCAAAAAGAAAATAAATTTCGAAATCCGAAATTAAACCCTTCAAAAATGATTATTTCGTAATTATTTTAAAGTTAATAAAATACTTAACACTTTTATTTGAATAATTAATTAAATTAAATTTTTAACTATTTTATTGGATTAATGGAAGAATTAGTAGGTATTATAAAAGACCAAAATAATCTATCGCTCGCAATTGATACTGTTTGGGTAGCCCTTTGTGCTGCACTAATTTTTTTTATGGAAGGAGGGTTTGCCTTGTTAGAAGCAGGTTTTGTTCGATCAAAAAACGCTATGAGTATTATAGCTAAAGTTATCATTGATGTTATTTTTGGGGGAATTGCCTTTTTTGTGATCGGTTTTGGAATTGCCTACGGGGCATCAAACGGATGGTTTGCATTGGATTTTGGAATTATGAATAGTGACCTAGGTTTAGAGTTAAATGTTTCCAATAAACTTTTTTGGTTCATCCAATTGGGGTTTGCAATAGCTGCAATATCAATCGTTTCTGGTGCCTTAGCCGAGCGAATGAAACTACTTTCTTATACTGTTTATGTGATTGTTTTTTGTGCAATCATTTATCCTTTAGTAGCAAATTGGGTTTGGAATCCAAATGGATGGTTAGCCTCAAGAGGATTTAATGATTTTGCAGGTTCTGCTGCAGTTCATGCTATGGGTGGTTTTGCAGCCTTGGCTGCTGCTATTGTTTTGGGACCTCGAATAGGAAAATATCGAAAAGATGGAACTACAAATACAATTCCAGGACATAACTTACCCTTAGCTGCCATTGGAGGATTTATACTCTGGTTTGGTTGGTTTGGATTTAATCCAGGCTCAACCTTGGGAGCTGTCGGAAATTGGGAATTGATTGGAACAGTAGTTGTCAACACATTTTTAGCCTCTGCGGCTGGTGGAATTTCTACTATGATTTATACCTATTACTCATACGGTAAAGTTGATATTACTATGGTAATCAACGGGATTTTGGCAGGTTTAGTGGCAATAACAGCTGGTTGTAATGTAGTAGAACCACACTCAGCATTAGTTATAGGTACTGTTGCAGGGGTTCTAGTTGATGTAGCTGTGATTTATGTTGACAAATTAAAGGTCGATGATCCCGTAGGAGCAGTTGCAGTTCATGGAGTAAACGGTTTTTTTGGAACCCTTGCAGTTGGCCTATTTGCTGCTGACGGTGGACTTTTCTTTGGAGGTGGGTTTTCACTTTTTCTAACTCAATTAATTGGAGTAATAACGATTATAGTCTTTTCTTTTGTTGTAACTTTCGTACTAATGAAATTAATAGACAAAACTCTTGGTATTCGGGTTTCTAGAGAAGAAGAAATTGCAGGAATTGATGCAGCTTCTTTTGGTGTAGAGTCTTATTCAACTTATGAATAAATTTTAAAATTTAAAATCTCTAAAAATGAAAAAAATTGAAGCTATCATACGTCCGTCAAAACTCAAAGCAATTCAACAAGGACTTAAAGATGTTGACATTCCTTGTTTAACTGTTTTACCGGCCTCTGGAACTGGACTTCAAAAAAGTTTTACTAAGATATACAGAGGGACCGAACAATCATTAACCCTTCAACAACGCACCATGATTATGTGTGTTGTAAGTGATGAAAATCTCGATAAGTGCGTAAATGTAATTCTCAAATTTGGTTCTGATGGGGAGGTAGGTGATGGAAAAATATTCATTTACAATGTAGAGGACGCTATACGAATGAGTACTGGCGTTCGAGGACATGAAGCTATTCATTAAGCTAATTTAAAAAACCTGACCCTGAAACTCAGCCACCTAAAATTTTATTATATAATTTTTTAAAGAAGATAATCCTAATAAATCATAAATAGTCAATGAAAAAAATCATTTTACTCGCTTTTATTTTAATTCTATCTGCCTGTGGTGGAAATGAAAAGAAAAAAGGCTTTGAATATAACCGTACTAAAAAAACAGAATCTAAGAAGTCCGTAAGTCAAAAAGGAACCACGCCAATTGATTTATCCAATAAAGGAATTGGACCAATAAGCAGTATGAATTTTGATGAAGATATTGATCAAGAAATGGCTGACAAAGGTGCTGCAGCTTTTAAACAAAAATGTACTGCCTGTCATAAACCCAAAGCAAAACTTATTGGCCCAGGAATGAATGGAATTTATGAAAGACGCTCGCCTGAATGGGTAATGAATCTGCTTTTAAATCCAACAGAAATGTTGAAAAAAGATCCTATTGCCATTGCACTACTCAAAGAATACAATAACATTCAAATGTTGAATCAGAATTTGAGTGAAGAAGAAGCTCGAGCAATTGCTGAGTACTTGAGAACTCTTTAAAACAATACAAAATTATATTTTATAAAGACCAAGCTCTGCCTCCAGTAGCTTCCTCTAAACTAATACATCCTTTTTGCTCTCCAGGGACAGGTGCATAAGCTAATACTGTCTCTCCAATTATTTCATTATTTTTAAACGCATAAACGGCTAAACTTCTCAGACTATTAATCATTTCATGTGCCACACCCTCTTCTGGAATTGCCGATGCTTCTCCATTTGAGATAGCTTCAGACCAGTCGCCAAGTGCTTGTTGACGGGCTTCTTGTGTAGCTTTATCTGCTCTTAAAAAACGGTTCAATTGCACGTCAACATCCTCGTTGGAAATCTCAGTTACTTTTGCTTTACCAGAAGCTTCAAGAAATAATTTTGAAACAACAGGAATCGCTATTTGTGCAAACTCGCGATCTTCTGGACTTACAACATGAGCCATAAAACCATCCATAAATTGAGAAATGTTAAGTTCTTTTGCACCTGGGGTTTTGGTTTTAGGCAACATCACATCCACAATTTTGCTTACAAGTTGAGCTTGTTCAGATGTGAAAAATTCAGGAGTCCAATGAGCTTGAGAAGTTTGGCAACTTTCAAAAAGACTCACTACTGTTGAACTAAGCGTGATGGCTCCAAATGAGAGTCCTATATTTTTTAATGCGGTTCTTCTTTGCATGATAATGGCTTTTAAAGGTTCATTTTTTTTAGTTCTTTAACAGCAAAGTCTACTGCCCTAGCAGTCAATGCCATATAGGTTAGAGATGGATTTACATTCCCTGCGGAAGTCATTGCAGCTCCATCAGTAACAAATACATTTGGCACCTCGTGCAGTTGATTATTTCCATTCAAAACCGAAGTTTTGGGGTCACGTCCCATACGTGCAGTTCCCATTTCATGAATTCCTAGGCCCAAATGATAGTCATTATCCCAGCCTTCCACATTCTTGAATCCCGCATTGTCTAGCATTTCCATGGCTTGTTCTTGCATGTCTTTACGCATATTCCACTCATTCTCACGAAGGTTTGCATCAAAGGTAACTGTTGGAAGACCCCATTGATCAGGTTTATCATAATCCAAAGTCATTTTGTTATCATGATAGGGTAAAACTTCCCCAAAACCATTTAAGCCAATAGTCCAACCTCCTGGGTTAAGGATTGCCTCTTTGAATTCAGGACCATAGGCCATTTCTTTAACATTTTCTGTCCAAGAGCCTCTACCTCCTCCTCCTTGATAACCATAACCTCT
>JAURBD010000008.1 GCA_030829155.1 Flavobacteriaceae bacterium | reverse complement strand
GAAATTATTCAGGTAACACCAAACAGAGAACTTTATGTTCTTGACGGTCCATTTGTTGATGATGATCTTTGTGGGTCAGCCCAAGGAAGATTAGATATAGATATATATGATAATAATGATGGAAATCTAGATTTCTACTATAATGATATTCTTATTAGTCCAAGTGATGTTATTCAGTTAAGTGATCGTTCTTGGTCAGTTGGAATTACTAATGCAGTAGAAACTGCTCCTCTTAAGATCAAAAATGCTGAGGGTTGTTGGATTGAGGTAGAAATCAGCAGGGGAATAGGAGAACCAAGCTTTACTTATGATTCTCCAGCTCTTGCAAATAGTGGTGTTATTGGGGCACGAGAAGAAGTTACTTTTGAAAATACATCAACTGATCCATTTGTGAAATCAGAATGGATATTTGGAGATGGTACAATCCCTGTAATTGTAGAATCTTCCACCGTAAGTATTACTCCAGTTCGACATGTTTACGGAGTGTCTGGAACTTATTTTGCCACCCTAAGAATTTCTAACTCAATTGGTTGCTCTGAGGAAGAAACTATGCCAATTGTAATAGGAAAAGGCTATAATATTAGGGCTCCCAATGTATTCACTCCTGGTGGTACAGATAATATTAATAGTCACTTTAGACCACTGTTTAATGGGTTTAGTAATATGATATTTACCGTTTATGATTATCGTGGTAATATTTTATACAGTGATTATCAAGAAGAGACTGATGTAAATAACCCCGTAGGTTTTGTTTTAGAAGGTTGGGATGGGAGTAATGACAACAATTCACCCTATTATATTTATACTGCCTCTGGTTTACTTCTTGATGAAGAGACAAGAGTTGAGAAAAGTGGAACCTTTATTATAATAAGATAAATGATTAAAATAAAATTAACATATATTATTTTTCTTTTTGCAATTTATTTTGGAGGGTCACTGTATGCTCAAGAGGATTATATTGTTAATCACTCTAAGTTTATGCAAAAATCGAATCCAAGTTATTTTGGGTTTAATAGTTTAAATAAAGTGGGAGTTTTATATAATTCTTTGAAATTGAATGAATACGATAGGATGGATAACAAGTATTTCTTCGGATCTTTAACTTTTGAAGATCAAGGATTTAGTCTTGGTATAGACATGAACTCCTTTAAAATTCAAACCACTGGTTTAACCACTAATTTATTTAACCTAAGTTATATATATAAACTCCAATTTGATAATAATACGTTTTTTTTACCTGCTGTCACTGTAGGTTTTGGTAGTTCAGCGGTAAATCCAGATAATCTAATTTTTGAGGATCAATTACTCATTCCAGGCTCTATAAATCCCGAAACACTTGATCCGTTGGCTCCAAACATTAGTAGTGTAAATTATTTCGATTTAGGTGCTTCATTTATTTTACATACTGATAAGTATCTAGCTGGTTTGACTTTTAAGCATTTAAATAAACCTAACACTTCTTATAACAAAGAAACTGAAGATGAAAAACCTGTTGAAGTTTCTATTCAAGGTGCTTACGAATTTGATTTGAATCCCTATGAAAGAAGGTATTTGCCTCGTTACTCATATTTATATGCTTATGGATCTTTCACTAAATATGGTGATGCATTGAAGATTTATCTTTCTCAAGATTTTCAACTAGGTGAATTTTCAATTGGACTTAGTCAACAAGCTACATCAATTGAAGCCTTTGCACTAAACAACGTTGGAGTTTCAATAGGTCTGGCTATTGAGAATTTTGATTTTGGTTTGTTGTATAATTTTCCTTTTCAATCCCCAGGTGTTGTATATTCTCCAAGCATGTTTGAATTATTTATCACTTTCGACTTTTCTATTTATAGAAGAAACAGAAGAGGTCAATTCAACCGTTTACAGATTGATAATTACTACTAATTATACTTAGGAAATATGAAATAAAAGCGATTGTCTAAGACAATTTCTATTTTCTAAATATCTTATTGGGAAAAACTACCGGACTTTCAATTCCGTTAGTGCCCACGGTAGCAATGCCAAAAAAGAAATTATCAATTACAACACCTTGTAATGTAGTTTCAGATACATTGCCTACAAACCGGGCATGATCCCAAGTAGCAGAAGTAGTGTCTCTCCAATAAATTTTATACCCTTTTATGTTTTTACCAGTTATTTTTTTCCATTTAAATCTTACAGAAGCTTCGACGATTCCTCCAATAGAAAGTTCGGAAACCGAAGGTGGAGCCCAACCAATAGCTGCTAAATTAATTGCATTGACAGCAGTCAATTTTTTCGCATATTCGAAATTAACGGCATCTAACACATCACCATAATTAATTCCATTCTCTGTTCGAATATCTTGATGTTGTTGGGTATAATTTTCATGAGCTTCCATAATCCTTACTCCTGCATACCCCATATCGTTGAAAGGTCTGTGGTGACCACCTCTTCCAAAGCGATCCAGACGGTATATCATTTTGGAATTCATTTCGGGCATATAATGCTGCACAGTTTTGTGAACATATCGCGCAAGTTGTCTTGATATGCCATCGACCTCACCACCATAAAAACGTCTACTTTTTCTTTCTTTTTCAGTTTCTGTAATTGGAACGGGTTCAGAAAAAATACGAAAAGTTCTATTGTCAATCACACCATCTACTCCTTTGATGTTTCCTATCATATCATTATTGAGAATTCCAATAATTTCCCAGCCTTTTTCTTTAGCGTAAGTTGCAAGACCTTTCCCGCCAAAAAGCCCTTGTTCTTCTCCAGACAAACCTGCATAAATAATACTGTTTTCAAACGAATATTTAGATAAAACTCTTGCAGCTTCAATAGTTCCAGCCATTCCGCTTGCATTGTCATTCGCACCAGGTGAATCATCTGTATAATTATTTGGATCAGAAACTCTAGAGTCAATATCTCCGCTCATTATGATAAATCGATTGGGGTAACGACTACCCTTTTGTATTGCAATTACATTGTTTATCCATACATCTTTTACAATTCTTTTTCCATCGGTTTTCACATAATTTTTTTGGTAGCTTACTTCAATGCAACCCTTACAATTTGAGGCTATTCTTTGAAAGCTATTAAAAATCCATCTTCGAGCTGCTCCAATCCCCCTGTTTTCTGATAATGTATCGCTTAAGGTATGCCGAGTCCCATAGTTAGATAATGTAGTGATATCCTGTTCTATTCGTTTGGATGAAACATCATCAATAATAGTATAAAAGTCATGTTCGGTTTGAGACTGAATTGAATTATTGTAACAGAATATTATTAGCGTAAATCCAAGATTAAGAAAACCTATTTTTTTCATCATAATTATAGAAATTGATGTTAATTTATCTACTAAAATATAAAAAACCTACAATCAGGATTGTAGGTTTTTTAAAACAAAACAAAATATAATCTAAAATTAAAACGGATATTTATTTTCTTGGATAACCTTGGCAGCAATGCTTCTTCTAAGGTCAACGATGTTCGGGTAATTTTGGTATTCCGTATATTTCTTCAAACCAGCTAGCATACCTTTCAACTCTACCCCCTCAGCAAAAGAAATAATAGCTTCCTTTCCTTTAGCATTAATCTTCTCAATAGCATCAAATAAATATAATTGAGTCATTTCTAATTGATTTTTTTGAGTTTCAATACCAAATCGTGCACAATTTTTTTCGGTTCTAAGAATAGTAGATTCCGCAATATATATCTCTATTAGAATATCTGAAAGTGCAAGAATAATTTGCTGTTCAGTATCAAACTTTGGCCCAAACTTTTGAACCGCAGATCCTGTGATCATCAAAAGTACTTTTTTAAGATTTCTGACCAATTGTTTTTCTTCATCCAAAACTTCATTAGAAATTTCAGCCTTTTGAATTCCTTGCATCAATTCTTGACCAACAGCAGTTGCTGGTCCCATCAAATCAATTTCACCTTTAAATGCTTTTTTCAAGAGCATTCCTATTGAAAGCAATCGATTAATTTCATTTGTACCTTCATAAATTCTTCCAATTCGAGCATCACGCCATGCCATTTCCATAGGTGCATCTGCTGAAAATCCCATACCTCCAAAAATTTGGATTCCTTCATCGGTGCAGTTTTGGGCCTTTTCAGAAACAGAAACCTTTAAGATAGAACACTCAATTGCAAATTCTTCAACCCCCTTGAGTTCAGCCTCTTGATGAGAAAGACCATTTTCTAGGAGCTGGGTAATTTTTTCTTCAATATCGTAAGCAGCTCTGTAGCTCGCTGATTCGCTAGCATAGGTGTTTGTTGCCATATTGGCAAGTTTCAATTGAATTGCACCGAATTGTGCAATAGGGGTTTTAAATTGAACACGCTCTGTAGCGTATTGAACAGCTAAACTGGTGGTATTTCTCTGTGCCTCGAGACAAGCAGCCGCTAGTTTTATACGACCTACATTAAGAGCATTCATTCCGATTTTAAAACCGTTTCCTCTTCCTGCAAGCATATTTTCAACAGGGACAATGGTGTCGTTGAAGAAAACTTGACGCGTAGATGAAGCTTTAATGCCAAGCTTTCTTTCTTCATCTCCTAATGTAATACCATTTTCTAAGTCTTTGGGGACAATAAATCCTGTAATGTTTCTATCATCTTCAATACGGGCAAAAACAATGAATATATCCGCAAATCCTGCATTAGAAATCCACATTTTTTGACCTGTAATTTTATAATGTGTACCGTCTTCAGACAAAACCGCTTTTGTTTTTCCAGAATTTGCGTCTGAACCAGCACCGGGTTCAGTTAAACAATAGGCTCCAAACCATTCTCCAGTAGCCAGTTTGGATACATATTTCTGTTTTTGTTCCTCATTTCCGTATAGTGTAATAGGCATTGTACCGATACCAGTGTGTGCCCCAAAAGCAGTTGAAAAAGATCCATTGGCGCCTGAAATATAATCACAAACCAACATTGTTGATGTAAAAGGCATTCCCAATCCATTGTATTCCTCGGGAACAGCCACCCCCAAAAAACCAAGACTTCCCGCTTTTGCCATCATCTCACGAGTTAAATCATAATCTTTTTGTTCAAAACGCTCTCTGTTTGGAATGATATCTCTATTCACAAATTCTTGAACTGACTCTTTCATCATCAGTTGTTCTTCACTAAAATCTTCAGGAGTAAAAATATTTTTTGCTTTAGTTTCGTTAACAACAAAGCCTCCTCCTTGTGTATTGATTTTTGTTTCTTCCATTTGGATTGATATTATTTAATATGTATTAATTCCTCTTTTTCAACCTTTTCTTTAATAAAACTGATCACTTCAAAAAAATATTTCATTTTTTGTTCATCAACATGATTTAGAATAGAATTATTAAAATCAAGAACTGTTTTTTTTGAAAGGTCTCTTTTTTCTTTGCCTTGTTCGGTTAAATAAATCAAGACACCACGACCATCGTTTGGATTGGGTTTTCTGGCAATGTAACCCCGCTCTTCCATTGTGTTTAAGATTCTAGAAAGGCTTGTAGGTTCCATTCCCATTTTTGGTCCCAATGCAGTAGATGGTGTTCCTTCAGCATCAATAGAAAGTAGTGTAAAACCCATTGACATGGTTGAGTCATACTCCGAGGCTTTTTCGTTGTACATGTTCGTAATTAACTGCCAAGTAGTTCTTAAAGCATATTCTATGGTAACCTGTTTCACTCTATATTTTTTGATTTTATCAAAGATAGTTAAAAAAACTATGCACGCATAATTATGCTTACATAATTATGCGTGCATAGTATATGGGTAAACATAAAACCATCATTATAAGGGGTTTATGTTATTGATAAATTTTATCGAATAAAGCTTTGTATCTCTCTTTGACAGCCTTTCTTTTAACTTTCATGGTTGGAGTGAGGTGTCCGAGTTCGATGCTCCACAATTCAGGAGTAAGTTCAAATTTCTTGACTTGTTCCCATTTTCCAAATGTTGGGTTATACTCGTCGATATCTTTCTGAATTGCATCTTTTACCTCTTGACAAGAACAAATTGCTTTGGGTGAAGAATCAATATTGAGTTTTTGGTCTTCAATCCATGTAGCAATGTATTCAAAAGCTGGTTGAATTAAAGCTGCTGGCATTTTTTGACCTTCACCTATGACCATAATTTGTTCAATAAAAAGTGACTGTTTCATTTTGTTTTCAATTAACTGAGGAGCGATATATTTTCCTCCTGAGGTTTTGAATAACTGTTTTTTTCGATCGGTTATTTTTAGAAAACCATCTGCATCTATTTCTCCAATATCTCCTGTATGAAAATACCCATTTTGAATAACTTCAGCAGTTTTCTTTTCATCTTTGTAATATCCTTGCATAACATTGGGTCCTTTACATAAGATTTCACCGTCTTCGGCTATTTTGATTTCAATACCATCAATAGGTTTTCCAACACAGCCAAATTTTAGGCCTTTGTTGTTGATATCACTTACCGTCAAAACTGGTGCTGTTTCGGTCAAACCATAACCTTCTGAAATGGTTATCCCGGCTGCACTGAAAACTCGAGCTAGACGAGGTTGGAGTGCTGCACTTCCAGAACTGATGGTGTGTAAATTACCTCCTAAGGCTGCTTTCCATTTTGAAAAAATTAACTTTCGAGCTATTTTTAATTTCAATTCATAAAGAAATCCATTGGCTCCATAAGGTTCATAACGCAGTCCCAAGTCGACAGCCCAGTAAAACAGTTTTTTCTTAATACCCTCCAATTCAGATCCTTTAGCGTATATTTTATCGTAAACCTTTTCTAATAGTCTCGGTACTGCAGTCATAAAGTAAGGTTGTACTTCTTGAAGATTTTCTGATATCTTTTCGATAGATTCTGCAAAATAAATACCAATGCCTTTATAGTAATATATATAGAGAATAACCCGTTCATAGATGTGACAAACTGGTAAAAAACTCAACGCATGTGTTTTTCCAATATCAAGTGGTAATCTTTTTGAACTAGAAAGTACATTGGAAACGATGTTGTGGTGGTTAAGCATAACTCCTTTTGGAACTCCTGTTGTTCCAGAAGTATAAATGATGGTAGCTAAATCTTCTGGATCAACAGCTAATTTAGCAGCTTCAACAAGTTCCTGTATTTTTGAATCTTCTTCTTCACTTAAAAGCGAAGTCCAGGAAGAGCAATTCGGAATAGAATCAAAAGAATAAACCTCTTTCAGCTTTGGAATGTCTTTTCTTACAGTGTTTAACTTTTCTAGAATTTCAGCATCTGAAATAAAACAATATTGACTCTCTGAATGATTCAATACATATTGATATTCAGGACCAGTAATCGTTGGGTAAATAGGTACAGTAACAGCTCCAAGCTGTAAGATACCCAAATCCATTATACACCATTCGGTTCTATTATTTGTTGATATCAAAGCAATTTTATCCCCTTTTTTAACTCCTAATTTGACTAAAGAACGGCTTATTTGTTGTACTTTCTGATAAAAGTCCTCGGTTGAAAGGCTTTGCCATTCCCCATTGTATTTTGTAGTTACAGACTTTTCTAGTGGTGTTTTATTTCTTTGAATTTCAATAAACTCAAAAAGCTTTGTTGGTTTCATTTTATTAATTTAATTACTAAATGTACCCAAATATTTTTGAACTATGAAAGTATATGTAAATCTAGTCCCAGATTAAGTAGATAATTTTTTTATGGGATTAGCCATTTATAAGCATTTTCAAAAGCAATTATCCATGGAGAAACTTCATCTGTTCTACCCTTGGCATAATGTCCCCAATTCCATGGAAATGTTGAACGTTCAAGGTGTGGCATCATAACCAAATGTCTTCCATCTTCACTACAAAGCATGGCAGTATTGTAGTCCGAACCATTTGGATTTGCAGGGTATTCTGCATAACTGTATTTCCCTGGAATTTGATAATTTGATTCTGCCTCTGGAAGAGAGAATCTACCCTCTGCATGAGCAGACCAAACTCCAAGAGTGCTTCCTTCTAACCCTTTTAGTAAAATAGAACTACTGTCACTAATTGTTACTGTCGAAAAGATACATTCGAATTTACCGGATTTATTATGAAGCATTTTAGGTTTAACCGAATGCTTTGGATTGATTAATCCCAGTTCAACAAAAAGTTGACACCCGTTGCATACTCCTAAAGAGAGAGTGTCGGGTCTTGCAAAAAAATTGTCTAATGATTTTTTTGCTTTTTTATTGTATTTGAAAGCACCTGCCCATCCTTTTGCAGAACCCAATACATCGGAATTTGAAAAACCTCCAACTGCAACAATAAAGTTCAGGTCTTCTAAGGTTTCTCTTCCTTCGATAAGATCAGTCATATGAACATCTCGAACATCAAAACCAGCAAGCTGCATCGCATAGGCCATCTCTCTTTCAGAATTACTTCCTTTTTCGCGAATAACTGCAGCCTTAATTTTTGATTTAGGAATAGCATTTAATTTTCCGTTAAAATCTTTTGGAAATTTAAATTGAAGAGGAAGTTGATCTAGGTTCTTGGATCGATCAGCCGAACAATATTTTTCAGTTTGTTCTGCATCTAAAAGTGCAGAAGTGTTATTCCAAGTTTTTCGTAATTGATCTACTGAAAATTCAACTTTTAAATCATAGTTTTTTAGAGTAACTTTTGAATCAGTTCGGACACTTCCAATTTTTCTACATAAAATACCCTTTGCATCAAAATGTGCTGCTAGGTCTTCGGTGGATTGAAGTAGAACTCCAATTTTTTCAGAAAATAAAACCCGTATGATATCCTTTTCTCCAAGGGTACTTAAATCAAGATCAAGACCGATATTAAGGCTGGGAAAACACAGTTCAAGAACAGAGGTAATCAACCCGCCAGATCCAATATCGTGTCCAGAACTAATAATATCGTTTTGAATCAATTCTTGAATCTTATTGAATGCTTTTACAAAATACGGAGCGTCTTTTACTGTTGGAGCTTGATTTCCAATTGCATTCTGTGTTTGAGCAAATGATGAACCTCCCAGATGAAATTCATCTTGAGATAAATCGAGGTAATAAAGATCTCCTCCTTTTGTTTTCAATACTGGGGTAATGATGTTGGTGACGTCTTTACATTGTGCTGCAGCAGAGATTATAACTGTTCCAGGTGCTTTTACTTCTTGATCCTTGTATTTTTGTTTCATGGAAAGAGAATCTTTTCCAGTTGGAATATTTATTCCTAAAGCAATAGTAAATTCTGAACAAGCCTGGACAGCTTGGTATAATCGAGCATCTTCCCCTGGATTATTACAAGGCCACATCCAATTTGCAGATAGAGAAACAGATTTTAATCCCTCTTCTAAAGGCGCCCAAACCAAATTTGTGAGAGATTCTGCAATTCCATTTATACTTCCCTTTTTGGGGTCAATAAGCCCAGTTAAAGGCGAGTGGCCTAATGAGGTTGCAATTCCATTGGTGCCTGTGTAATCGAGTGAAATTACCCCACAATTACTCAAAGGCAGTTGAAGTTCGCCAACACATTGTTGTTGAGCAACACGACCTGTAACACATCGATCTACTTTATTGGTTAGCCAATCTTTACATGCGACTGCTTCAATTTGTAAAACCTGATCGAGGTATTCATTCAGGGCAGATTCTGTGTAATTTATTTTTTTATACAAAACTTTAGCTGAGTGATCGTTCATCAAAGTTTTAGGAGAACTACCAAAAAGAGCGCTTAAATCAAGGTCAATTGGGGTTTCATTTGATTTTTCAGAATAAAAAGAAAAATGCTTGTTATCTGTAACAACGCCTACATCATAAAATGGAGCCCGCTCTCGAGAGGCTATTTTTTCAAGAATATGAGCATCTTTTTCTGACAAGATCAAACCCATACGTTCTTGAGACTCATTTCCAATGATCTCTTTAGCGGATAGAGTAGGGTCTCCTAATGGAAGTTTATCTATTTCAATTGCACCTCCTGTTTCTTCAACGAGTTCAGATAAACAGTTTAAATGACCACCAGCACCATGATCGTGAATTGAGATGATGGGGTTATGAGCGCTTTCAACTAAAGCTCTAATCGCATTAGCAATTCTTTTTTGCATTTCGGGATTTGAACGCTGTATTGCATTGAGTTCGATCGAATTTCCAAAAGCTCCAGTATTTGCAGAGGAAACTGCCGCACCACCCATTCCAATTCTGTAATTGTCTCCACCTAGAATTATGATGCGATCTCCTTTTGAGGGAGTGTCTTTTTGAGCTTGATCTTTTTTTCCAAACCCAATTCCTCCCGCCTGCATGATGACTTTATCATATCCAAGTTTATGATTTCCTTCTTGGTGTTCAAATGTTAAAACTGAGCCAGCAATTAAGGGCTGGCCAAATTTATTTCCAAAATCTGAAGCTCCATTAGAAGCTTTGATTAAGATATCAAGAGGAGTTTGATACAACCATTCGCGTTTTGGAAATCCATTCTCCCATGAATTATCTTTGGATACCCGAGAGTAAGGAGTCATGTAAACTGCCGTTCCTGCAAGAGGTAAAGACCCTTTTCCACCAGCAAGTCGATCTCTAATTTCACCACCCGATCCCGTCGCAGCACCATTAAAAGGTTCTACCGTAGTTGGGAAGTTGTGCGTTTCTGCTTTTAAAGAAAGAACACTTTCTATTGTTTTTTTTTCATAAGAACTAGGCCCATCTCCTTTTTTGGGAGCAAACTGTTCAATAATTGGACCTTCAATAAAAGCTACATTATCTTTGTAGGCCGAAACAATGGTGTTTGGGTTTTGTTTTGATGTTTCTTTGATCATCTGAAAAAGACTTTGAACTTTTTCTTGTTGGTCAATTATAAATGTACCATTAAAAATTTTATGCCTACAATGTTCAGAATTAACTTGAGAGAATCCAAACACCTCCGAATCGGTTAGTTGGCGTCTCAATTGTTTTGATAATGCTTCAAGATAATCAACCTCATCCTCATTTAAAGCTAAACCTTCTTTGGTATTAAATTCAGCAATATTATCAATTAGATTTACCTTTTCTGGAGTTATTTCGGTTTCGAATATTTCATTATTTAAACCTTTAAAGTTTTGAACTAACATGTAGTCAATTACATTTGATTTGGCCTCGGGGGTATATTTTTCGATTCGAGAAATACCTTTGATTCCCATGTTTTGTGTGATCTCAACGGCATTTGTACTCCAGGGTGTAATCATTGTTGCACGCGGCCCAAAGAAACTTCCAGAAAGATTTTTTGGATCGATAACAGGGAAGTCACCGAATAACCATTGTAACTTTTGTTTTGCTTCAGCGGAAAGGCTTTTTTTTGTTTCGACAGCAAAAATATCTTCTTGCGGTAAGCCAAAAAAGTAGATCATAGACAGTATGTATTTCTAAGCCGTAAATTTACGATAATTTTATACAAGAGGCCCTCTGAATTCTTGAGCTTTTTCGTCCAGTTTTCCCAATGTTATCCACAAACATTTCGAACCAATCGAGCGGCATAAAAACCGTCGAAGCCAGTTTTATGAGCATAAAGAAACTCTTCTTTTTCTATGCTAAAATATGCTCCTTCATCTTGGTTTAAAAACCATTGGATTTGACTTTGGTTTTCACTGGCTAGTACGGAACAGGTCGCGTAGATAAGTTTTCCACCCTCTTTAACCCATTTGGATTGTTCTAAGAGTATTTCTCGTTGAAGTCTGATAACCTCTAAAATACTTTCATGAGTTAGTTTCCATTTCAATTCAGGATTTCGTTTTAAAGTACCTAGACCACTGCATGGGGCATCAATTAGAACCCGATCAGCCCATCGGGTCAGAGACTTTTTGTATTCCGCGTCACCGACCCAACTTTTTGTGATGCATTTAACATTATTTCTTCGAGCTCGTTTGGACAATTCTTTGATTTTATTTTTTTCGATGTCCAAAGCAATAATTTCCCCTCTATTTCGCATTAAAGAAGCCAAATGAAGAGTTTTCCCTCCGGCCCCCGCACATCCATCAATTACCTTCATTCCTGGTTTTACTTCCACAAAAGAAGCTATTTTTTGTGAATTGGCATCTTGTATTTCAAAGCATCCTTTAAGGTACAAAGGGTTCTTCCGAAGATTTTTTCTTTTTTGTAATAATAAAGCATCTTCATATCCTTTGATGAACTCGGCTTCAATTTGGTACTTGTCCAGTAATTCTTGTTGAAGTTTTTTTGGTGAAATCACAATTCTATTGACTCTAAGAATCAATTTTGCTTGAAAGTTTAGAGCTTCAATTTCATCATCCCATTTTTCAGAGAGTTCTTTTTCACCTCTTTCATGGAGCCAGTTTGGAATTGATTTTGAAATTTCAGAAGTAACTTTTTCTTTTTGATTGGCTTGTATTTGTTTCACATCTATGTCAGTGAACTCCTCCCAGTTGGGTAGTTCGATTGAATTTACAACCAACCAGGTTCCTAGTAGCTTCCAGAGCTTTGGTACATCAGTCAAGTTATTATCAGTACCCGACAAAAAACAGTAGTAATCCTTCCATCTTATGATTTCATAAGTTACCAGATGAACATTGTTGCGGTCGCGAGCTCCCCATTTGGGGTTTGCAAGATTTATCTTTTCTAAAACTCGAGTAGCTTTTCCAAATTTATAAAATATGTTTGATAGTGCATCAACGATGCCTTGGGCAGTATTCCGATGTAATCTTTTCATTAGAACGCGAATTTACGCCAGACATCTGAGCTTAATCTAATTTTAAGGGATGTTTTTTTTATTTCTTGATCCATGAACCATTTTCCGATGAAATTTTTCTTCAGCAATATGAATTCTTAAAACTTGTTTAGCAGTTAATTTAGTTTTTAAAGTATCATTTAATTTTTGAAAGAGAACCTCTTTTTGACTTTTAAAATAGTTGATGGAATCAATTACTTTAGAAGCTTCTGCTTCGGTGAGTTTATCAATTTTATTGAAGGTGTTGTGACGAATTCCCTTCATTTTTTTATAATACTTTTTTCGCATATCTGTTTCATATTTATCAAAAGCACGCCATACAAATGTTTCTTGCTCTGTGGTCAAGTCTAATTGTTCAAGGATAAAATTAATTTTCAACGATTTCAATCGTTCGTAGCTCATTTTTTTATTTTTATCCTGTCCCCACAAAGTTGAACTGAGAATCAAGAATAATAAATAAAGGATTGAATTTTTAATCTTCATAATCTTCATATATTAAGTAAAAGTTTGAATCATAGGCTTGATGTAATTCAAAAATTGTTTCCGCTTTCATATTTTCAAAAGCAATTGTTTCAAATTCAAGACTTTCTGAAATATTCAGATCAAACAATTCAAAGCTTGTTAAGGGACTTTGTTGCTCTTCGAAGTAACGATCTAAAGCTGCATCAGTATTCAATTCCGTAGAAGAATAGTTTATTGAGAAAAACAGAGTAAAACAGGCGGCAATTGCAACTGCGAACTGGATTATACGATTTTTTTTTAATTTCAATTTTTCATATGGAATTCGAAGTAATCGCTTTTCTGAAGTTGCAAAATATTCCTTTGAAACTTTAAAATTAGATTTAACCTCCGAAATCAATTTCAGGTTTTCCTTCAATTCCTCTGTCTTCTGAAAGTAATTTTCAGGAACTTTAAATCCATGTGGTATCTTATTGTCCTTCAAGTTCATTTTTTATTTTTTTAACAGCGTGGTGATAGGAAGCTTTTAGACTGCCAACACTAGTTTCAAGAATTTCTGATATTTCCTCATATTTCAGCTCTTCATAATATTTAAGGTTAAAAATCAAGCGTTGTTTTTGGGGAAGTTTGGCAATAGATTGTTGAAGTTTTATGGCAATTTCACCCCCTTCAAAATACGCATCTGCTTGGAGTTGGTTGATTTGATGCTCATTGTATTCGTTAATTGAATACCCTATTTTTTTTGACTTCTCTTTTATAAAACTTAAAGATTCATTAGTCGCAATTCGATACATCCAACTGAAAAGCTTGCTTTCTCCTCTAAATTTTTTAATGTTTTTAAAAATCTTAACATAAGTGTTTTGAAGCACATCATCAGCATCTTCATGATTAAGTACAATTTTTCGAATATGCCAATACAAAGGTTGATGAAATTCTTTTACCAAAGCCTTGAACCCTTTTTCTTTAGTTTTAGGGTTTTTTAGTGCATCTACTAAAAGAGATTGATCTTGCAATATTTATTTTAATAATTAGACTCTAAAAGTACAAAATAGTTTAAACCACACCTTTTTCCGATGCGAGGATCTGAGACAATTCCTATTTCAAAAGTTTTTAAAGGTTTTTTTTCCATTCGATAAAACTATCGAATAAGGGCCCCAGAAAACTACAAGAAGAACGATGATTATAAATAATAATTATAAAGATGAAATAATGATGTCCTTTTTATTTTTTAGTTAACTTGAATTTCAACAAATGTTTTTGTAATTATATGGATTGCATTTCAACTAATTTCTTGTAAGTACTTTCATTATTAATCAATTCATTATGAGTTCCGATTTCAATTATTTTTCCCTCTTGCATAACCACAATTTTATCAGCTTTTTGAATGGTAGAAAGACGATGAGCTATGACCAAAGAAGTCCGATTACTCATTAAATTTTCTAAGGCCTCTTGAACTAATTTTTCAGATTCTGTATCCAAGGCAGATGTAGCCTCATCCAACACCATGATAGGTGGGTTTTTGAGAACAGCTCGGGCTATGGAAAGACGCTGCTTTTGACCGCCAGACAACTTATTTCCTTGATCTCCAATGTTGGTTTCATAACCATGGGGAAGATTCAAAATAAAGGAGTGTGCATTCGCTATTTTTGCTGCCTCTATAACTTGCTGATCTGTTGCTTCTGGATTTCCTACCCGTAAATTGTTTTGAACGGTATCATTAAATAAAATCGAGTCTTGGGTAACGATTCCAATCAGTTTTCTAAGCGAATGTGTTTTGATTTCTTTAAGGTCATTTCCATCAATGGAAATGCTTCCTTCTTGTACATCATAAAAACGATTCAACAAATTGGCAACAGTTGTTTTTCCACTTCCAGATTGCCCTACAAGGGCGATCGTTTCTCCCTTTTTTAGGCACAGAGAGAATTGGTCTAAAACAAGTTTAGTATCGTATTTAAATCCAATTTTATTAAAATGAATTTCTTTACTAAAATAATTGATATTTTTTGCATTTGGGTGTTCTACAAGTTCGTTAGGAGCATCTAAAATCTCCAAAACTCGTTCAGCAGCAGCATTTCCCTTTTTTATTGCATAAGAAGCTTTGCTAATTGCTTTAGCTGGAGTAAGAATGTTATAAGCCAAAGTCATAAAAGCCAAAAAAACTGTTCCACTCAGGGTTTCTTCGATCAAAACCATTGATCCTCCAAACCACAATAAGCCACCAATAACTCCAATTCCCATAAATTCACTCAAAGGTGATGCTAGATTTTGTCGATTTAAAAGTTTATTGGAAAAGCCAAAAAATTGTGCAGTTGACCGAAAGAATTTTGAGGTAAATAAGCCTTCTGCATTAAATGCTTTGATGATGTTCAACCCACCTAAAGACTCTTCTACGATGGATAAAAACTCCCCTTGTTCTTGCTGAACATTTTGAGAATACTTTTTTAAAGTTTTACCAATTGAGGAAATAATAATCCCAGAAATTGGTATAAATGTAAGCACAAATATGGATAATTTAACATTCAAGCTAAACATTACTGTAAGGGTAAAAATGATGGTAAACGGTTCTCTCACAATTAATTCCATTATAGATAGGAAGGAATGCTGAATTTCTAATATATCTGAAGTAATTCGGGCAAGGGTATCTCCTTTTTTCTTTTCTGTAAAATAAGATACCGGTTGGGATAGTATTTTTACATACAAAGAATTTCGAAGATCTTTCAAAATTCCATTACGCAAAAAAGTTATGAAAAACATAGCCAAATAGTTGAATAAATTTTTCAAAAAAAATAAAACTAAGATTAGCGCAATTGCAAAAATTAGGGCACCAAGGGGATCATTTTCTAAAGTTTCCCCAATTTTATAATTTATGGAATCTGTAACAAACGATTTTAGATGAGTAATACCCTTGTAGACCGGTTTTGTGTCTACTTTGGGAGTTTGTCCAAACAGCACATTGAGCATGGGGATAAGCGAAACAAAAGAAAGCGCGCTAAAAAGTGCATACAGCGCATTAAATATGATGTTAAGAAAGGCATATTGATTGTAAGGAATAGCAAAGAGTAATATTTTTTTAAAGGATTTCATTTAGATGCCCAGGCTTTGAATTAGTTTTTGACATTGGAGTTCCATTGTTTTTTTTAAATCAGCATAATTTTCTTTCTTTTGAAAAGTTGTGTTTACGCTAAAGTAGAATTTTATTTTCGGTTCTGTACCACTTGGCCGAACAGCAATTTGAGAATTATCTTTCAAAATAAAACGAACAAGATTCGATTTCGGGAATTTTAAGGCTTCTTTTGATCCGTCCTTTAAAAAGCTAAATTGTTTTTCGAAGTCCTCAATTTTAATTACATCAATCCCTCCAATTGAATTGGGTGGATTGGATCTAAAGTCACTCATTATTTTTTGAATTTCTTCAAATCCAGATTTTCCAGTTTTGGTTAAGGAAATAAGTTCTTCATGATAAAGTCCAAAGAGCTGATAGCTTTCGATGAGGTATTCATACAACGAACTTCCTCTATTTTTTTGAACTGCAGCAATTTCAGTGGCTAGTAGAGCAGAAGTAATTGCATCTTTATCACGCACTTGATCTCCAACCATATACCCAAAACTTTCTTCACCACCTCCAATAAAATTTTGATCAGGGAAGTCTTCAACCATTTTGGAAATCCACTTAAACCCTGTAAGCCCCAACTTACATTCAACTCCAAAATGATCGGCTATTTTCTGCACAATAGGGGATGAAACAACCGTAGAGCCAATGAAGTGTTTAGCTGATAAATCTTCAGGATGGTTTTCTAATAAGTAACGAGTTAATACGATCATGGTTTGATTGCCGTTAAGCTTCTCAAATTGCCCATCTAAATTTCGTACGGCAATACCAAACCGATCCGCATCGGGGTCAGTCCCCACAACTAAGTCAGCGTTCAGTTCTTTAGCTTTTTGCAATCCGAGTTCAAATGATTTTGGGTCCTCGGGATTGGGCGACTTTACTGTTGGAAAATTTCCGTCTGGGGTTTCTTGTTCTTTAATACTATGAAATTGGTAATATCCCGCTGCTTTAAATACCTTAGGCATTAAGGTTATTGCTGTTCCATGAAGTGAAGTGAAAACTATAAAAAAATCATCTTTAACATTTTGAGGGCAGCTGCTTATTTCAATTGCTTTTGTACAAAATGCCTCATCAATTTCTTTGTCGATCAGATGAATCTTTGATTGATCTGCATCAAAACATATTTCACCATAGGTTGTTTGCTCAATCTGTTGTATGATTTTGTAATCATGAGGGGGAACTATTTGTCCACCATCTTTCCAATATACTTTGTATCCATTGTACTCTGGTGGGTTGTGCGAGGCAGTCAATACAATACCACAATGCGCATTTAGGTATCGAACTGCAAAAGACAATTCTGGAGTGGGGCGGAGATCTGAAAAAAGAAATACATTAATTCCATTAGCCGAAAAAACAGCAGCAACTTTTCTTGCAAGAGTTTTGCTGTTATGTCGACAGTCATAAGCGATAACTACTTTGATCTTTTCATTGGGAAATTCTTTTTTCAGGTACTTCGAAAGACCTTGCGAACTTCTTCCTAAAGTGTATTTGTTTATACGATTTGTACCTACACCCATAATACCTCGGATGCCTCCGGTTCCAAACTCCAAATTTTTATAGAAGGAATCTTCAAATTCTGAGGGTTTTTTGAAGAGTTCAGATACTTTTTTTTGTGTTTCAATATCAAAAGGAGGCTTTAGCCATAAAGTTGCTATGTCTTTTAATTTATTCAACTTTTTTCAGTTTTTTCTTAATGGTGTAACGTTTATTGTTTTTTTGTTGTGAGATCCAAAGTTCACCCAGAAAACCAGCAACAAAAAATTGAGTTCCCAAAACCATAGTAGTTAGAGCTATATAAAACTCGGGTAATTCTGCAATTAATCGGCCGCTCGGGTTGAGGAATAATTTGTCAATTCCTAGATAAAATGCGAAGCTAAAACCGATAAAAAACATAACGGAGCCCCAAAAACCAAAAAAGTGCATCGGGCGCTTCCCAAATTTATTTAAAAAACGAAGGGTTAGAAGATCAAGAAAACCGTTCACAAATCGGATCCAACCAAATTTGGTAACTCCATATTTCCGGGCTTGATGTTGAACAATTTGCTCTCCTATTTTGTCAAACCCTGCATTTGCAGCCAAAACAGGTATATATCGATGCATCTCACCAAAAACTTCAATGGTTTTAATGACCTCCTTTTTGTAAGCCTTGATACCACAGTTGAAGTCGTGTAAATAAATCCCAGAACTTCTTCTTGCTGCCCAATTAAATAATTTTGAAGGAATATTTTTTAAAAACAAGGAATCGTGTCGTTTCTTTTTCCAACCCGAAATTAAATCAAAATTTTCTTTTTGAATTCGGTTGTACAAATTTGGAATTTCACTTGGTGCGTCTTGAAGATCTGCATCAAGTGTTATGATAACCTCTCCAATAGCCTCTCCAAACCCAGCATGTAGGGCTTGTGATTTTCCAAAGTTCTTCGAAAAACGAATCCCATAAGTGTTGCTGTGAGATTCATGTAATTTTTCGATTTCTTCCCAAGAGGCATCGGTGCTTCCGTCATCTATAAAAAGAATTTCAAAACTTAGAGAAGTTGGAGTCAATTCGTCAAGAATCCACTGATGTAACTCAGGTAAGGACTCTGCTTCATTGAGAAGCGGGATGATGATGGATAAATTCATAGCTTGTTTTGCTTTACAAAGCTACAAAATTATAAGCTTATTCTGGTCGATTACGTTTGAGGATAAGACCTGTGATCAGAGAGAATATTAATCCAAAAAAGAGACTAAAAATCAAAATAAAACTACTGGTCATGATTGGTCCAGAAAACTTTTCTTGCATCGATCTTACTTGATCTATCATTTCTTCACTTGCTTCAGGATTTTGATCCATGAATTGATTTATTCCCATTTCAAGTGCCTTATTCATCATTTCGGGATCAAGAACATTAGACAAAAAAAGGAAATATAAAACGCCCATAATACCACTGATAACCGACGTTCCTAAACCAATTTTTATTCCATGACCCAGAGACATGAATCCCTCATTGTCTTTTCGATAAGTAAATTGTGCGATCCCAATAACACCAACAGAAATAATAACATTAACAATAGTAACACTGGTTTCTTGTTGATAATGCATGTCTAAAAAAAAGAGCATTAATCCAAAGACAATAGATATTCCCCCCAGTAAACTACCGTAGGTTAAGATGTACTTTTTTATTTCAAGGTTTTCATTTTCCATAGTAATAAGATTAAATTATTTATCGGTTATTATTGGCGAAATTTAGAAAAAATAATTACATTTGCGCACGTTTTAAAAATAAATTTATGAAACCAGGTTTACACCCAGATAATTATAGACTAGTTGCTTTCAAAGACATGTCTAATGATGATGTCTTTTTAACTAAGTCAACTGTTAATACCAAAGAGACTTTAGAAGTAGATGGAGTAGAGTATCCATTGGTAAAACTTGAAATTTCAAGAACATCACACCCATACTACACTGGGAAAACAAAACTAGTTGATACAGCAGGTAGAATTGATAAGTTTAAAAACAAATATTCTAAGTTTAAGAAATAAAAATAAATAAATAATATGATCAAAAGCTGCCTGTCCTTACAGGCAGCTTTTTGTTTTTTGACAAGGATTAAGTCCTTAAAAAAAGCATTAAATTTGAAGCAAATGCTTCAATACCTAGTTGTTTAAAATATTTTATGTCACAACAAAAAAACATTATTCTTTTTGATGGTCCTGAGCGTTTGAATTTACTTCCATTTACCTACATAAGGCCTGTTGCAGAACTTAGGATTGGCATTAATACCTTAAGAGAAAAATGGGAAGCTTTTCTAAAGAAAAGTTGTTCCTATGCTACTCAAGATTATTTATCCAAAAAATATCCTATACATACTTCTGAACTCAATTATTTTATCAATGCGAGTTATGTTCCATCAGAAGTTTTGGTAAGTCAAATCGAAAAACTCAAACCCAATCAGGTATTGGTTTTTGAAAATAATCCTATTGCTTTTTACACAGAGAAACATGAGCTGCCTAAGAGTTTGGATGATTTTTTTAAGGTTGAGGTTGAATCCGATCCGATTCATATCAAAACAAGTTCTGATTTATTTTCAAAAAATGCAGCTGTACTAGAATTGGATTTTGAACGACTCACTCAAGGAAAGAAAAATCAAATTATAGCGGATAGTGGTAATCGTCTTATTTGTCCTGAACGAATTTTTATTGAACCGGGAGCAAAACTTTCTTGTACCGTCCTCAACGCGACTGATGGACCAATATATATTGGAAAAAACACTGAAGTTATGGAAGGTGCCATGCTCAGAGGTCCAATTGCTTTATGTGATGAGGTGAAAATAAAAATGGGAACAAAGATTTATGGAGGAACAACCATTGGTCCAGGATCTAAGATAGGGGGGGAACTAAATAATGTTTTGTTTCTGGGGAATTCAAATAAAGGGCATGATGGGTTTCTGGGAAATGCAGTAATTGGTGAGTGGTGCAATATCGGATCAGCCACTGATGCTTCGAACCTAAAAAACAATTACAGCAAAGTTCGTATATGGAATTATTCCTCCAAAAATTTCGCAAAATCTGAATTGCAGTTTTGTGGTCTTCTTATGGGGGATTACAGTCGTTGTGGGATTCATTCCATGTTCAATACAGCTACAGTGATTGGTATCAATACGAATATTTTTGGAACAGGGTTTCCAAGAACCTTCATCCCTAGTTATAGTTATGGAGGAGCACAAGGCCTCAAAACCTATGCTTTTACAAAAGCAATGGAAGCAAATATAGCGATGATGAAACGCAAAGGGGTAGAACTTTCTGAACTGGATTTAGAAATTCTTCAGGCAGTTTTTGATCAGTCGGCAGTATGGAGAAGAGATCCATAAATTTATTTCTTTTGAACTCGTTTGAGGTTCAAAAGATTTATCGAATTCATTTCTAGTCCACTTATATTTTTTCTTTTAAACCGAATGGCTTGGTCATAGTATAGTGGGATTACAGGGTATGAAGACATCAATAAATCATCCATTTTTTTGTATAAAATAATTCGATCTACAGGATCTGAAATCTTCATAGTTTCTTCATAGAGCTTGTCAAACTTTGCCTCTGAAAAATGAGTGTAATTGGGTCCTCTTGGACTGAAATTTTCTGAATAAAACAAAGATAAATAGTTTTCGGCATCTGGATAATCTGCAATCCAACTCGCTCGAAAAGCTTCCAAATTCCCAGAGCTTTTGGCTTGTCTTAAGGTAGCTGTTGGCATAAGGTCTAAGACAATATCAATCCCAATATTTTGATAAGCCCTTTGTAAATATTCACAAATATCAAGATAATTTATATCTGTAGCCAGTCGTATTTTTGGTTTTTCACCATATTCTTTTACGTATTCTTGAACCAATTCTTGAGCTAAACTCAGATTATATTCATTAAAAATTGCATTTCCATGTCCAGGAAGTCCCTTAGGAATGAATCCTTGAAAAGCTGGAAATCCAATGGTATTTCTGAGGAAAAGGATCATTTTTTCTCGATCAAAACCAACATTCATCGCTTTTCTAATTTGTTTGGATTTGATTGCACGATTACTGGCATCCAAATAAAAGCCAATATATTCTGTATTTAAATAAGGGCCTTTTTCCATTTCAATGTCTTGACTATATTTTTCTTGAAGGGCTCCCAAAGGGGTTAGTAAATCATCTTTGTAAGAAGTATCCAGTGAATTTAAAAAATCAAATTTTCCCTGGATAAACATCATGAATTCACTTTGGATGTCAGGTAAAAAACTTATAGCGATTGCTTCAAGGTAAGGTAGTTGTTCTCCATTTTGATCAAGTTCAAAATAGAGTTCGTTTTTGCGAAGTACTAATTTCACATCTTCTTCCCATTTTTTAAATTTAAACGGGCCAGTTCCAATAGGATTGGATCTAAAATCATCCTTATAAAAGGAAATTCCTTCTTTTGGAACAACAGCGCAGTAACGCATGGTTAGTAAACCTAAAAAAGCAGGGAAAGGCTGTTTTAATTCAATTTGTAAAACATGCGTATCTGTGGCGTGATAATTTTTGATATTTTGAAGTACCCATCCCCCTGGTGAACCTGTCTTTTCGTCTTTTAGGCGGTCAAAACTAAACACAAAGTCTTCTGCAGTAACAGTTCTCGTTTGCTTTGAACCAAAAACCTGAGATTTATGAAAGTAGACATCATCACGAAGTATAAAAGTATATTTTGTTCCATCTTCATTAATCTGCCATGACTTTGCTATTTCGGGACGTATTTTTAGTGAATCATCCAATTGAACTAAGCCATTGAATAGTTGTTGCATGGGCCATATGTTTTGGGGATTCCTTGCAAAAGCAGGATCAAGGGAGGTAATGTTCCGAAATTCGTTGTACCTAAAAACAGTAGTGTCGTTGATTTTAACTTCCGATTGACAACCTAGGACCAGAACTGTCAGACAAAGAAAGAACTTTTGGAATAATTGCATCGGTAAATTGATATTGAACTTGAAAATCAAAGTAGTATATTTGTCTCAAAATTAACCTTTTTTAGAGATATCTTGGAGTCATTGATTACTAATAAGGCTGTTAAAGCCAAAAAAACTACTGTTGCATTTCATACCTTGGGGTGTAAACTTAATTTTTCTGAGACAGCATCGATTGCCAGAGATTTCTCAGAAGAACATTATAGTAGGGTACCTTTTGAGTCCTCAGCAGATGTCTACGTAATCAATACCTGTTCGGTTACCGAAAATGCAGATAAACGTTTCAAAACATTGGTAGCAAAAGTATTGCGTCAGAATCCAGAAGCATTTGTAGCTGCTATCGGTTGTTATGCTCAATTGCAACCTGAGGCATTGGCCGATGTTGCAGGGGTGGATTTGGTGCTAGGAGCTTCAGAAAAATTTAAGTTAACACAATATCTTAGCGACCTTACCAAGAAAGAGACCGGTATTGTTCATTCTTGTGAAATTGATACGGTAATTCAATACACAAGTAGCTTTTCAACCAGCGATCGAACCCGGGCTTTTTTGAAAGTCCAAGACGGTTGTGACTATAAATGTACTTATTGTACCATTCCTTTGGCGAGGGGAATATCGAGAAGCGATTCACTGGAAAACGTTATAGCCAATGCAAAGAAAATTGCTTCTGAAGACATCAAAGAAATTGTTTTAACTGGAGTCAATATTGGGGACTTTGGAAAAGGGGAATTTGGAACCAAAAAACATCAACACACTTTTTTAGATCTGGTTAAAGCTTTGGATGAAGTTCAAGGAATTAATCGAATCCGAATTTCTTCTATTGAACCTAACTTGCTTAAAGATGAAACAATCTCATTTGTGAGCCAAAGCAATTCTTTTGTTCCTCATTTTCATGTCCCTCTCCAAAGTGGGAGCGATATAATTTTAAAAAGGATGCGAAGACGATACTTATCTCGATTGTATGATGACCGGGTAAAGGCAATAAAAAGTTTTATGCCCAATGCCTGTATTGGGGTAGATGTAATTGTTGGTTTCCCCGGGGAAACAGACGAGGAGTTTTTAAAAACCTATAAATTTTTGGTTGACCTAGACATTTCGTATTTACATGTTTTTTCATATTCCAAACGTCCAAATACTGAGGCTTCCGAAATGAACGAAGTTGTTCCACAGCACATCCGATCGAAACGCAGTAAAATGTTACGAGGATTATCCATTAAAAAAAGACATAATTTTTATGAATCTCAGTTAGGATCAGAGCGATTAGTTCTTTTTGAGAGAGAAAATAAAAAGGGATACATCACCGGTTTTACTGATAATTATGTTAGAGTAAGAACGCCTTGGAATCCCAGTTTAATCAATTCACTTAACAAAGTCGTATTGAAGTATATCGATGATGAAGGGTTTGTTCGAATAGGTTTATAGCTTGATTCCTACAGGTAAAAGTTCTTTGTAATGCTTATTTTTTCTTAAAAAAACAGCAATCTCTGGACTGGTTGGAACCACTCTTAATTTTTTCTCTGCAACAGAATCAAGAACCATTTTGATGAATTCGTCTTTAAACATAGCAGTGTCAATCTTCTCAGGAACAATCAACTTAGTCAGGAAAATTTTTCGTTCTTGTTCTGCATATTCAATGCGCGCCATGGATCCGTTTACAACAACTTCAAATTGACGTAAAAATTCATTATTTTCGAGGACTAGTTTACTCATAGTGATTGATTAAGTTATATTTAAATACGACCAAACGTTGTTTTTGATTTTAAATAAATCTAAAAAAGATTTGTTTGAATAACCATTTTAATAAACGGAATACAAAGATACGAATTATTTGACAAACAAGTTAGAATGCAACCACGACCTGTTAAGGAAAAAAAAAAGAAAGGACTTTATTTGATGCCAGGAATGGCAGCCAGTCCTCGAATATTTGAATTTATTGATTTAACGGACATCTTTGAGGTAATTCATTTATCATGGATTACACCAAAAGAGAATGAGCCTATCGAAGATTATGCACTGCGGATGTGCGAACGCGTTAACCATCAAAATCCCATTTTACTTGGGGTTTCTTTTGGTGGAATTTTGGTACAAGAAATGGCCAAACACATTAATTGCTACAAAGTTGTAATCGTTTCGAGTGTAAAATCCAATATCGAACTCTCCTTATCCATGAAGATGTCACAAAAAACGAATGCACACAAACTTTTACCTACCCAATGGATTCAAAACCTAGAAAGTTTTGCACTTTTTGTTTTTGGGAGTTCAGTAGAGCGTAAATTACAATTGTATAAAAAATACTTATCCGAAAGAGACCCGAATTATTTAAAATGGGCAATTCATACCCTTGTAAACTGGAAACAAAAATCTTTTGATCCTAAGCTTATTCATATCCATGGAAAAAAAGACACTGTCTTTCCTTTTAAAAATGTCATAAAAACTCCTTATCTTCATAAATTGACGGATGGTACTCATGCAATGATATTGGTTCAAAACCAGTGGTTCAATTCAGAGTTACCTAAAATATTGTTCTAAATTTATGTCGAATGAAAAAAATAAATAAAATTACAATAAGTGTTATTTTACTGATCGGAGCAGGAGTTCTTCTCAGTAATAATATTATCGGAAACAAAACAGCTTTTAAAACTTATAACTTTGGAGAGCCTTCTAAAGTATATGCCCTCCAAATAGCCAAAGAATATACTTTTGCTGGAGAAACTGTAACCATGGACGATGCAGATCTTCGCAAACGCATGGACAAAGAACTTTTGGTGAATACCTATTGGCAATCCAATATGATGTTGATGATCAAAAGGAGTAATCAATACTTTCCGTTGATTGAGCGTATTCTCAAAGAAGAGGGTGTACCCGACGACTTTAAGTATTTGGCAGTAATAGAAAGTGGCCTAGAAAATGTGATCTCTCCTGCTGGAGCTAAAGGATTTTGGCAAATACTCAAAACTACAGGAAAAGAAATGGGGCTTGAGGTAAATTCAAATGTAGACGAACGTTATCACCTTGAACTCTCAACTCGAGTAGCTTGTTCGTACTTGAAAAAGGCAAAAGAGAAACTGGGTTCTTGGACACTAGCTGCAGCCTCATACAATCGGGGGATTTCTGGGATTAAAAGACTGCTTGAAAAACAACAGGTAGATAACTATTATGATTTGTTACTCAACAGAGAGACTCAAAGATATGTTTTTAGAATTTTGGCAATGAAAGAAATTCTATCAAACCCCAGCCAATATGGGTTTGTTTATAACTCTATGGATCTTTACGGAGAACTAAAAGCTAAGGAAATACTTGTAGATACTGCAATAACTAATATCGCAGCTTTTTCAAAATCAATGGGAATTAATTACAAACAACTGAAAATTTTCAACCCCTGGTTGCTAGAAAATCATTTGAACAACAAGTCACGAAAGCAGTATTATATAGCCCTCCCAGATTCAAGTGAAATCGGATCTTAGATTCGTTTCATTTGTTGCTTCATTTCTTTGATTTGCCCTGTCAACATGCCTTGGCTATCCAGTTTTTTAGCTTTGTTGATTAAGAGGGTAGCCTCTCTCTTTCTTCGTTTCTGCATGTAAATTCCTGCAAGACTCAAATTAGCCATAGCTAAATCAGTGTCCATAGACATTCCCAACTCAAGTGCTTTTTTAAAATATTTCTCTGCCTTGGTTAAGTTGGTCTGCGATAGAATAATTCCGTGTAAGTAGTTGAAATAACCTTGTTGCTTGGTTACCAAATTTTGCTCGGGGTTTGATATCCGATTCAACCACTTAAGGGTACCTTCAAAATTTTGTTTTCTGAGTTGAAAGAAAGCCAAAAGGATAAACTCGTTTTTGTAATACAGTAAAATAAATATTCCACAAAGCAGCAGCAGGAAAATCCCGTTTCCAATTGCACCTTCATAGAATTGGTAGATACTAAAAGCAAGGGTGAAAAAAGCAAGAATAAGTTTTATAATCTTAGGAAACATAATTCAATATTTTCGCCAAAGTTAATAAAAACTAATCATTATGCTGAAAGAATTAAACATAACAGTTGTTGTTTTTGCAGTTTTTATGTTTCCAAAAAACAAGGGTAATCTTCAAGATTATGTGGTAGAGGATTCTTTATTTATAATGCTACAATTGTAATTGATTTTGTAAAAGAAAGAAATTAATAATTTGAAGTTTTACGGGGCAAAATTGTCTGACCCAAATTCTTTTGAATTATATTTTATTGTTTTTAAAAAAGGCTTGTCTAAAATAAAACTTATCGTATATTTGCACACGCTTTGAAAAGCAAGACATAGGTCTTTATTCAAACTTAAATTTTATGAAAAGAACATTTCAACCCTCGAAGAGAAAGAGAAGAAACAAACACGGATTTCGTGAGCGTATGGCATCTGTAAACGGACGTAAAGTTTTAGCAAGCCGCAGAGCAAAGGGACGTAAAAAAATATCCGTATCTTGCGAGCCAAGACATAAAAAATAATGAATCAAAACATTAAAATTTGAAGGTGTTACTTTTTTAAGTAACACCTTTTTTTATTAATAAAATTTAACTTTCACCGCCAATGCCTAAGCAACAACAACTTAAGACAGTACTGATCATTGGATCAGGACCAATCATTATCGGTCAAGCTTGTGAATTTGATTATGCTGGAACACAAGCCT
>JAURBD010000135.1 GCA_030829155.1 Flavobacteriaceae bacterium | reverse complement strand
CTCAAGTACCGTATCTTACTGTTCTTAGAATTGCAACATAATGAACAAAAAACAAAATTATAAGTGGTTTGTCTTGATTGTATTGACAATTGTGTACGTTTTCAATTTTGCAGATCGACAAATTCTTATTATTCTTCAAGAGGAAATTAAAGAAGATTTACAATTAACCGATACCCAACTGGGATTGTTAACCGGTTTGGGGTTTGCCCTACTTTACACCACTCTTGGTATCCCCATAGCTAAGCTAGCTGACAAATACAATCGAAAAAATATTCTTGCGTTTAGTCTAGGTTTTTGGTCGCTTATGACTGTTCTATCTGGTCGTGCTCTGAATTTTTTTCAACTTTTGTTGACCAGAATTGGAGTAAGTGCAGGTGAGGCTGGCGGAATGCCTCCATCACATTCAATTATTTCAGATTATTTTCCAGAAAAAGAACGAGGAACGGCTTTTTCAATATACAGTATGGGAGTACCCATTGGAATTTTGTTAGGATTTATTGTTGCTGGATTAATAGCATCTGAGTATGGATGGCGAGTGGCATTTTATGCGCTGGGTATTCCCGGAATTCTTTTGGCTGTTCTATTGTATTTTATCGTAAAAGAACCCATTCGAGGACAAATTGATGGGTGGATTGAAAATAAAAAAGACCCTAGTTTCAAAGAAGTTATTGGAGAATTATTTTCTAAAAAATCATTCCTTTATTTATGTTTAGGAGCAGGATTCACTACTTTTTCATCATATAGTCTTAACAACTTTATGCCTTCGTTTATTCAAAGAGTTCATGGAGTTGATTTGATGACCGTAAGCATAAATCTAGGTCTTTCAATAGGAATCGGTGGATTAATAGGAGCTCTTATTGGCGGCCGTTTGGCAGATATAAAAGGGGCCAAAAACAAAAAATGGTATCTTTATGTACCGATGCTTAGTTGTATTACTTCTTTCTTTCCTGCCTTAATTATTTTATTTACAGCCAGTTCAAAAATAGCCCTTGCTGCTATTTTTCCCTATGCGGTTTTCAATGCTGCCTTCACGGGTCCTGTCTATGCAGTGGGTCAAACTTTGGCGAATGTCAAAATGAGAGCATTTGCCACTGCCTTAATCCTTTTGTTTATGAATGGAATAGGTTTGGCACTCGGACCTTTATCTGCTGGAATGCTAAGTGATTTTTTAGAGCCTAGCCTTGGAAATTTAAGTTTACGTTATGCCTTGACTTTGAATTTACTTTCTTTATTTTTAGCTGTATTTTTTTATTGGAAGTCCGCAAATACTTATGAAAAAGATTTGAAACAACTTTAACAACTCATTTGTTTTCATTTTTGTTTATTTGGCTTTAAAATAAAATGACCACATTAATAGAATAACTCAAAACTTTAAACTTTAAACTTTAAATATGAATTTCGAATACACCGAAAAGTCAGTTATGCTCCAAGAAAAATTAAAGCAATTTATGGAGGAATACATTTATCCTCATGACAACGAGCGTGCTGCTTTCGCTACACAGCCTGAAAATAGATGGCAAAATTTTCCGAAGTTAGATACATGGAAAGATGCTGCAAAAAAAGAAGGTTTGTGGAATATGTTTTTACCAAAAAGCTATGGAGATCTCAGTGGAGGTTTAACCAATTTAGAATATGCGCCTTTAGCAGAAATTATGGGTAGGTCACGTGGGGCAGATGAAGTCTTCAATTGTTCTGCTCCTGACACAGGTAATATGGAAGTTTTCGCCAAATATGGAAGCCCAGAACAAAAAAAACAATGGCTAGAACCGTTGATGAATGGAGATATTCGTTCAGCGTTTTTGATGACTGAACCTGATGTTGCGTCTTCCGATGCAACGAACATTGAAACTTCGATCACAAGAGATGGAGATGATTATGTCATCAATGGACGAAAGTGGTGGTCCTCGGGTGCAATGAATCCAAATTGTAAGGTTTTTATTGTAATGGGTAAAACTGATCCAAACGCCCAAAGACATGCCCAACAAAGTATGATCATTGTCCCCAAAGACACCCCTGGAGTAGAAATTATTCGACCTTTGTCTGTTTTCGGTTCTTGGGACTCTCCAGAAGGTCATGCAGAAATCAAATTAACCAATGTACGTGTGCCAGCATCCAATCTTCTTTTGGGAGAAGGCAGAGGTTTTGAAATTGCACAAGGTCGCCTGGGCCCAGGACGTGTTCATCATTGTATGCGCTTGATTGGTGCCGCACAGGCATCGCTGGATTTGATGTGTAAAAGAGTTGCAGAGCGAGAAGCATTTGGAAGAAAAATTAAAGACTTTAGCAGTATCCGTCAAGACATCTCCAAATCGGCATGTGAAATAGAACAAGCACGACTACTTACGCTATCCTGTGCTGATAAAATTGATAAATTTGGCGCTAAAGGGGCACAAAATTTAATTGCAATGATTAAAATTGTAGTTCCTCAAATGACTTGCGATGTTGTCGATAGAGCCATCCAAGCCCATGGAGGAATGGGAGTTTGCCAAGATAGTCCTCTTTCTGGTTTTTGGGCATATGGACGAATCATTCGGATTGCTGATGGTCCAGATGAAGTACATATGTATCAATTAGGAAGGAATTTGGTAAAACAAGCTATGGCAATCTAAATTCTAAATCATGCAATTCAAAAATAAAATAACGCTCATCACAGGGTCAGCCTCAGGTATTGGTAGAGCAGCCGCATTGGCATTTGCCAAGGAAGGCGCAACGGTTATTGTTTCAGACATGAATGATCATGGTGGAAAAGAAACGGTAGAGCTAGTCCACGCAAATAAAGGAAATGCAACTTTCATCAAAACCGATGTTTCAAAATATGAAGAGGTAGAAGAACTGATCAATGAAACCCTTAAACAGTTTGGACGACTTGACATAGCAATCAATAATGCCGGTATCAATGGTAAAATTGCTCGAACAAAGGATTATCCTGTTGATGATTGGGATATGGTAATGAGTATCAATGCGTCAAGTGTATTTTATGGAATGAAAGTTCAAATCCCTATAATGCTTGAGCAAGGGGGTGGCATTATCGTTAATACGGCATCAATTGCAGGTCTTAAAGGTTTACCCAACAGTATTGCCTATACTGCCAGTAAACATGCTGTTATTGGAGCTACCAAAACAGCGGCAATGGAGTATGGAAGAAATAATATTCGGATCAATGCCATTTGCCCTGTATTTACAGTTTCTCCAATGTTTGACCCAGCTGCATTAGAAAAAATAGCTCAGGGAGTACCCGACAAGTTAAAAGCTAATGTTCCGATGAAACGATTTGCTGAAGTGGAAGAACAAGTAGGTGCTATGATGTGGCTATGTTCGGAGCAAGCAAGTTTTGTTACGGGATTGGCGCTCCCTGTAGATGGTGGATTGACTGCCTAAAAGAGATCATCAAATTTTCACAAACCAATTGATCAAATGAGTAAAATTTATTTTTTTCGTCACGCACAGGCATCTTTAGGTGCAGACAATTATGACGAACTTTCAGCTAAGGGAAAATTACAATCT
>JAURBD010000096.1 GCA_030829155.1 Flavobacteriaceae bacterium | reverse complement strand
TCTTGAAGAATAATAAGAATTTGTCGATCTGCAAAATTGAAAACGTACACAATTGTCAATACAATCAAGACAAACCACTTATAATTTTGTTTTTTGTTCATTATGTTGCAATTCTAAGAACAGTAAGATACGGTACTTGAGCGACCCAAACAAAGTAGTACGTAATAATTCACTTGAATCAACAATAGCTGTTCTTTTTATGATTTAGTTTTTCGAATATATGAGGAGCTGAATGGAATTGGGTGTAGGTGTCATTGATTCTATTAATTGAAATTACTATTCTCTGAAATTATCAAAATCAGCATCTCTTTTTTGTATTGCGGCCATGACAGCTTCAATTTGATTTTTAGATCGAATTATTTGAGATTGCTCTATGGACTCCATCATTAATCCATCTGCAGCACTCAAATAGGGTGCTTCGTTTATCATTTTCTTTGATTTGACGATGGCAGTTGGATTTTTGGAAGCAATTTCGACAGCTAATTTCATAGCATCTTCATAAGGATCCTCAGAAATGTGGGTAGCAAATCCATATTGGACAGCATCTTGTCCAGAAAACATTCTGTGTGTGTACATAAGTTCACGAATAATATCCTCTCTTACATTATGTCTCCAAAGCTGAGAACCTGCCATATCGGGGATTAACCCCCATTTTAATTCCATAATACTTAGTTTGGTATCCGATGTAATGAATTTGACGTCAGCCCCAGACATAATATTGAGTCCTCCACCAATAGCAACTCCGTGTACAGCAGCAATTACAGGTACGGGTATCTCCCTCCAAATCCATGCTATTTGCTGGAAAATATTTCCAATGCCATGAGTTCGCCTTGCAAGGGGTTCATCAAAAATTTCTCCTTTGTTTTGGGGATTAAAGTTCTCAGTATCCATCCCAGCACAAAAGCACTTACCTGCTCCAGACAAAACCACACATCTTACAGTTTGGTCTTGTTTTATGTTTTCTCCAGCTTCTATAATAGCTTTAAACATATCCTGATCTAAGGCATTCATTTTCTCAGGTCGGTTCAATTTTATATCAGCAATATGGTTGGTAATGTTTATGGTAACTCTCATAGTTTGATTGAAATACTTCGCGTTTATAGAAAATTGATTTTATCCTAAAGATCGAATATTTTACAGAGTTATCGATATGATTCGGTCCAAATTTGATTTTAATTTTTTGGTAAATTTCTCCAAAAGGCTCGATAATTTTCATTAAAAATACATGTAAAAGTCTTGTTTTCAACACATCATATACACCGGTAATGATCTGATATGGTTTATGTAACTTTGTGTTATGGCGAAAAAAAGCAACAACCCTACACGTAAGGATCTTAAGGAACTTCAGGAACGTCAAAAATACCTTACAGATGCATTCAGAACAAAAGCGGTAGAGAAGAGACATCTACAGGGAAAAAGAACAGCTCGAGAAAATATTGAAGACCTTTGTGATTCAAATAGTTTCCAGGAAATAGGTTCTTTGATTGTAGCTGGACAAAAGGGCCGTAAATCTCATGAAGAACTTCGAAAAAATACTCCTGCCGATGGGTTGATTAGCGGAATTGGTAAAATCAATTCCAATCGATTTTGTCAAAATACAAACTGTTATGTTTTGAGCTACGACTACACTGTTTTGGCTGGAACACAAGGGGCATTCAATCATAAAAAAACAGACCGATTAATGGCTTTAGCCGAAAAGGCAAATTGCCCCATTGTGTTTTTCGTCGAAGGAGGAGGAGGTCGCCCTGGTGATGTAGATTTCAGTTTGGTTAGCACAGGGGGCTTAGACCTATCTACTTGGTCCTCATTTGCTCGTTTAAGTGGAAAAATCCCAAGAATTGCTATTGTGGGAGGTTACTGTTTTGCAGGTAATGCAGCCATTGCGGGTTGTGCTGATGTTATCATTGCTACAAAAGATGCTTCTATGGGAATGGGAGGTCCAGCAATGATCGAAGGAGGAGGTTTGGGTAGCCATCACCCCAAAGATATTGGACCATCAAAAAAATTAGCAAAGTGCGGAGTTGTTGATCTTGTCGTAAATAACGAAAAGGAAGCTGTTGAAATAGCAAAAAAATATTTGAGTTATTTTCAAGGTACAGAGAAGAAGTGGAAGGTTGAACCCCAAGAACTTCTCCATTCAATTCTTCCCACGGATAGGCGTTATGCTTATGACATTAATCAAATCATTGATGTACTTGCAGACAAAGATTCTGTACTTGAACTCCGCAGTGATTTTGCCAAAAATATGGTTACTTCATTAATTAGAATAGAAGGGAGGCCTCTTGGACTTTTTGCCAACAGCACCCGCCATTTGGGGGGAGCAATCGATTCTGATGCTGCAGACAAAGCGGCTCGGTTTTTACAGTTGTGTAATGCTTTTCAAATTCCTGTAGTATCGCTTTGCGACACTCCAGGTTTTATGGTTGGACCCGAACATGAAGAATTAGGACTCATTCGTCATTCTTCTCGATTATTTATTATAGCCGCAGCATTGGAAGTACCCTTAATTACAATCATTTTGCGAAAAGCCTATGGTTTAGGTGCTATGGCAATGGCAGGTGGAAGTTTCCATGAATCTTTTCTTACCCTTTCATGGCAAAGTGGAGAGTTTGGTGCAATGGGACTAGAGGGAGCGGTAAAACTTGGTTTTAAAAAAGAATTGGAGCAGGCAAAAAACACAAAAGAGCGCGATGCATTGTACAATGAATTAGTTGCTCAAGAATATGAAAAAGGAAAAGCCATCAATGCAGCTGAAACCCTCGAATTTGATGAGGTTATTAATCCAGTTGAGACTCGGTTAAGAATTGTAACAGCTCTTGAATGTTTTCAAAACAAAAATCAATCTTCCAGTAACTCACGTTTTATTGATAGCTGGTAATCTTTTAAATTTAAATTTATGAAAGCAATTGTATGTGAAAAATACGGACTACCATCGGACCTCGTTTTAAAAGATCTACCGGATCTTAAACCCAAAGAAAAAGAGGTAGTGGTTCAAGTAAAAGCATGTAGTTTGAATTTCCCAGATACTTTAATTATTCAAGGGAAATATCAATACAAACCTGAGCTTCCGTTTACTCCCGGAAGTGATATTGCCGGGAAAGTCAAGTTGGTTGGAGAGGGAGTTAAGCATTTGAAGGTTGGTGATGAGGTTTTTGGTTTTGTTTCCAAGGGCGGTTTTGCAGAAGAGGTCTTGGCACCTGCCAGAAACATATTCCCCAAGCCTCCTAAAATGGATTATGCTACTGGAGCCTCTTTTTTAATGGCTTACGGAACTTCTTATCATGCGCTTAAAAATAGAGCCAAACTTAAGGTGGGAGAGACTTTGGTTGTTCTTGGTGCATCAGGTGGAGTTGGACTTGCTGCGGTTGAATTGGGAAAACAAATGGGAGCAAGAGTTATTGCTTGTGCATCGACTGATGAAAAAGTTGATTTTTGTAAAACCCATGGTGCAGATGAAGGCATCAATTACACAAAAGAGGACTTGAAAAAAAGCATTAAAGAATTGACCGATGGAAAAGGAGCTGATGTTATTTATGATCCTATTGGCGACAAATTTTCGGAACCTGCATTGAGGGCCATTGCATGGGAAGGTAGGTTTTTGGTTGTTGGATTTGCCGCAGGAGAAATACCAAAAATTCCTCTGAACTTAGCATTGCTAAAAGGATGTCAAATTGTAGGTGTTTTTTGGGGGTCTTGGGCAATGCAATTTCCTAATGATAATATGCAAAACACCATGGAGCTTATCAATATGCATGCTGATGGTAAATTAAACCCACACATTCATGCCAAATATGAGTTGGAAGAAGCACATAAAGCAATGGAGGAGATGATGAATCGAAAGGTTCGCGGCAAGATTGTAATCGAATGTAGTTAAGCTCGATTAAAAAAAAGTACTTTTACCTAAACCTAAATTCTGATAACATTAGCATAAATTTGGTTAACATCAACGAATGACAACAAATAATTTAGAATGAAGAAAGTAGTAACTTTTGGAGAAATAATGTTGCGTCTTGCACCTCCGGGTTTCTTAAGGTTTTCACAAACCAACAGCTTTGATGCGGTCTATGGAGGAGGTGAGTCCAACGTGGCTGTATCTCTTGCCAATTATGGTATTCCTGTTGAGTTTGTAACTCGCTTACCCAAAAATGATATTGGTCAATGTGCCCTTATGGAAATGCGAAAGCGCGGTGTTGGAACTAACCATATTTTAGAGGGTGGAGATCGTTTAGGAATTTATTTTTTGGAAACAGGGGCAGTAAGCAGAAGTAGTAAAGTGGTTTATGACCGAGCGAATTCTGCAATGGCAGAAATCCAAGCTGGTATGGTGGATTGGAACGAAGTTTTTAAAGATGCCCATTGGTTCCATTGGACTGGAATAACTCCAGCCATTTCTCAAAGTGCTGCTGATGCTTGTTTAGAAGCAGTGGGTGTAGCCAGTTCTATGGGCATAACCATTTCAACAGATCTGAATTACAGATCAAAGTTGTGGAACTACGGTGTTGATCGCGAAAAAATTATGACTGAATTGACTTCTTTTTGTGATATTATTTTAGGTAATGAAGAGGATGCAGAAATGCATTTTGGAATCAAACCGAAAGGGTTGGATTTCACTACCCAAGTAGAGCAGGTAAAAGCAGAAGCTTTTTTATCGGTATGCCAGCAAATGAAGGAAAAATTTCCAAGAGCAAAAAAAATTATAACTACTTTAAGAGGATCAATTTCTGCTTCTCACAATACATGGGCTGGTGTGCTTTATGATGGAAATACACTTTACAAAAGCAATGAGTATCAAATCACAGATATTGTAGATCGAGTAGGTGGAGGAGATTCATTTATGGGTGCGCTTATTTACGGGTTGATTCATTACCCAGAGGACAGTCAAAAAGCATTAGACTATGCAGTAGCCGCATCATGTTTAAAACATACGATTAAAGGAGATGCCAATTTGGTAACCATCGAAGAAATCGAAAAACTTATGAGGGGAGATGCCTCTGGGCGTGTCTCAAGATAAAAAACTATGGCACAATTCACAAGACTTCAAGTTGTTCAACAAATGCAAGAATCGGGAATGGTTCCCTTATTTTATCACCACGATATAAATGTTGCAAAAGCAGTATTGAAATCCTGTTATTCAGGAGGAGCTCGTTTGATGGAATTTACCAGCCGAGGAGATTTTGCAATTGAAACCTTCAAGGAACTAATCAAGTTCTCGATTGCAGAACTTCCAGGAATGATTTTGGGTGTTGGTTCTGTAACCGATGCTGCAGCAGCCTCACAATACATGTTGTTTGGAGCTAACTTTGTAGTAACACCAGTTTTTAGAAAGGATATTGCAGTAATTTGTAATCGACAAAAAGTTCTTTGGTCAGCCGGTTGTGGATCATTAACAGAAATTGCAACTGCTGAAGAAATGGGATGTGAAATAGTAAAATTATTTCCCGGGAGTGTTTATGGACCAGGTTTTGTCAAGGCAATTAAGGGACCACAACCTTGGACTTCAATTATGCCAACAGGTGGGGTTTCAACTGAAGAATCCAATTTAAGAGGATGGTTCGATGCTGGGGTAACCTGTGTAGGAATGGGTTCTCAATTAATAACTAAAGAGGTTTTGGAGAACAACTCTTTTGAAAAATTAGAGCAAAATGTCAAACATACCTTAGAACTCATTAAAGAAATTCGATTGCAATTGTCCTGAACTTTTATTTTGACTCTATTTTTTTTATAAAAAGAAAAACACTCAAAAACCTATGAGAAAAATTTGAGAGGCAAGTTTTAAGGAATTGATTTTGATCACCTTACTTTGTAGTAACCGCCTTAAATACTGATTCAATATCAGCAATGAGGTCTTTGTGATTTTCAACACCGATGGAAAGTCGGATTAAACCGCTTGAGATTCCAATTTTTTTTTGATTTCATCATCTACTCCAATATGAGT
>JAURBD010000073.1 GCA_030829155.1 Flavobacteriaceae bacterium | reverse complement strand
TGGCCTTTGATAAATTGAGTAGTTCTTTTGATGGTATAGTTGTTTGGTAAATTGTTGCAGTTAAGTTAGATTTAGGAGCACGAAATATTATTGAACGAATTCCCAAAACAAGTCCACACCAATTATGGATGAAAGAATCCAATTAATTATCTTTATCAGTGAAACGGGATTTAATAAAATAATTCCATAGCCCCTTCCTTTTTTAGTTATACGAATCAAATAGAATTATAGAAATAAAAACAACAACGATGTATAAATTCTGCAAAACAATTCTGAATACTTTTTTCCTTTTGTCGACTGTAATTTATGGTCAGAAAACAGTAGAAGACATTGAAATCAACAAAAACATCAAGAATATCCTGATTATGCATAAGGAACTTGTAAGTATTCCTAATCTACCCAAGGATAAAGAAATGATGCTTAAAAACATCAATTGGGTAGCCAAGCAATACACGGATTTAGATTTTAAAACCTCATTATTAGAATCAAGCACCCTTCCTATTTTAATTGCAGAAAAAATAGTAAACCCTAATTATAAAACAGTCTTGTTTTATTTTCACATTGATGGACAACCAGTTAATTCTTCTGCTTGGGATCAAGAAGACCCTTTTGAACCTGTGTTGAAACGGCGGGATCAAAATGGAGATTGGCAGGTTTTGGATTGGAGTAAATTGGATGATAAAATTGAAGACGAATGGCGGGTTTTTGGACGATCAGTGGCAGATGATAAAGCACCAATCATAATGCTTCTATCAGCCTTAAAAATGCTTCATAATCAAAAAAAGTTTCCTAAAATAAACCTTAAAATTATCTTTGACCCAGAGGAGGAATATGGGTCTAAGGCACTTTTATCTACATTAGATAAATATCAAGACCGTTATGCTTCTGATTATTTTATTGTAATGGACGGACCTGCTCATAATTCCAATCTACCTACCCTTACTTTTGGGTGCAGAGGAATTGCTTCTTGTTCGATAACCACTTTTGGATCCAAGCTACCCCAGCACAGCGGGCATTATGGAAATTATTTACCCAATCCGGTATTTAGACTTGCAAATCTTTTGTCTAGCATGAAAGATCAAGAAGGAAGAGTTTTGATAAAAGATTATTATCGAGGTATTGAAATAACCCCAGAAATTTCAAGTCTTTTACAAGAAGTCCCTTTTGATGCAAGAGAATTGAACAATGAATTAGGGATTCATTCTTCTGAAAATGTGGGGATTAATTATCAAGAATCTCTTCAATATCCCTCTCTAAATGTTAGACAAATTGGAACTTCTTGGAAAGGCAAAGGGTTGAAGACTGTAATTCCTGAATATGCAACTGCAAACATTGATGTTCGATTGGTTCCAGAAACTGAAGGAGCTAGTCAATTGCAAAAAATCAAAAATCATATTGAGGAGCAAGGGTTTTATGTTCTTGATCGAGATCCGACAGATGAGGAAAGACAAATGCATCCCAAAATTGTGAAATTTAAAGGAGCTTTGAGCGTTAACTCTTTTAGAACTAATCCAGATTCTGATTTTGGTAGAAAAATAAGAAATTATTTGAGAAAAGATTTTGGAAAAGATCCGATTGTGATAAGAATTATGGGCGGAACAGTGCCAATTGTTCCACTGATTAATAAATTGAAAGTACCCACAGTGATTGTTCCTATGGTAAATATGGACAATAATCAGCACAGCCCTAATGAAAACATTAGAGTCGGAAACATAAGGCAAGGAATTAAAATTTGTTTGTCCATTTTAAACGCATCCTATTAGATAAATTTTAATTCTTAAAGTTTTTTCAAAATATAGTACCAACCCTAAAACACTTACCTATGGAACAAAACAACCATATCAATTATGTTGGGATTAAGGCGAATGGGCTTAAAAAACCAAAAAGTTTTATCGGACTGTTTTTGATTGGAAATTTGAAGACTATGTTGGAAAATATACAGCTTTTTCAGAGTTAGTAATTGCAAGTGGCTTTGTACATTTAACTGAGATAATTCTAAATGGAGTTTTAATCGTTTTATATCACAAAAATTTAGAACTTAAAAAAAAAATAAAAGAAGCAGAAGGAAGAGTTGTTCAAGATATTTTTTCTTTTCCGGGAGGCCGTCGCTTTCATTTTAAAAATCCTTCGGGAAATGAACTAGCCGTTTGGGCGAAAGCGTAAGGAATCAAGGAGCAAGTGTTTTAACTGTAACAGTCTTTTTTTTTATCTTTGTAACTTCATTCATCTTAAAAAAAGTATAGCATGCAACTGTACAATAAATTAAGCGCGAAGGAACGAGCTTTAATACTCGAAGAAGCTGGCAAAGAACGGCTTACGCTATCCTTTTATCAATACGCCCAAATAGGGAATCCAGAGCTTTTAAGAAACCATTTGTTTTTAACCTGGAACTCCATGGAAGTTTTGGGGAGGATTTATGTCGCAAATGAGGGAATTAATGCACAACTTTCAGTTCCTGCTCCACGTTTTCAAGATTTTAAAACACATCTAGATGGGATTGAATTTTTAAAAAACATTCGACTCAATATAGCAATTGAGCAAGATTTAAAATCTTTTTTGAAGCTGAAAGTTAAAGTTCGAGACAAAATTGTCGCTGACGGCTTGAATGATTCAACCTTTGATGTTACTCAAAAAGGAAAGCACCTCAGCGCTGAAGGATTCAATGATTTACTTGAAGACCCAGACACCATTTGTGTAGATATGCGCAATCATTATGAAAGTGAAATAGGGCATTTTAAGGGAGCAATTACTCCTGATGTTGATACTTTTAGAGATTCATTGCCAATTATCGAAGAGGATTTGGCTGATCTTAAAGAAGATAAAAAGTTGTTGATGTATTGTACGGGAGGAATTCGTTGTGAAAAGGCCAGTGCTTATTTCAAACACAAAGGATTCAAAAATGTATATCAATTGGAAGGCGGTATTATTGAATATACCCGTCAAGTAAAAGACAAAGGGCTTGAAAGTAAATTCATAGGTAAAAACTTTGTTTTTGATGAGCGAAGAGGAGAGCGGATTACGGATGATGTAATCGCTCAATGTCACCAATGTGGAACCCCTTCTGATACACATGTAAATTGTGCCAATGAAGCATGTCACTTACTTTTTATCCAATGTATAAGGTGCCAAGAAAAAACAAAAAACTGTTGCTCTAATGAATGCACCTCAATTATTCAGTTGCCATATGAAGAACAAAAAGCACTTCGTAAGGGATTACACAACAGTAATAAAATTTTTAAAAAGGGCAGATCAGAGGTTTTAAAATTTAAAAATCAATAAAAAAAGGAAGTTTTAATATGTCTGAATTAACTGTATCTTTACCTTTTTACACTTAAATATTTATTTATGAGTTGTGCATCTTGTTCTTCAACTGACGGCTTCCCAAGGGGGTGTAAAAATAATGGAACTTGTGGGACAGATAGCTGTAATAAACTCACTGTTTTTGATTGGTTGTCTAACATGAAATTACCAAATGGCCAAGAGCCATTCAATATCGTTGAGGTGCGATTCAAAAATAGTAGAAAAGCATTTTATCGTAAAGGGAAAGATCAAAACTTGAGTATTGGGGATTTAGTTGCCACCGAGACCCAAAGTGGCCATGACATCGGGCAAGTTACCTTAACTGGGGAATTGGTTCGTTTCCAGATGAAAAAGAAAAAGATCAAGGAGGATAGCGAGGAGGTCTTGAAGATATACAGAAAGGCAAGCCAAAAAGATATTGATGTTTGGCAGAAAGCCCGTGACCGAGAAAAAACCATTCAGAAACGTGCACGTGAAATGGCCATTTTTTTGCATTTGGAAATGAAAATTTCCGATGTTGAGTTTCAAGGTGACGGATCAAAAGCAACCTTTTATTATACCGCAGAAAAACGAGTTGATTTTCGTCAATTAATCAAGGACATGGCTCAAGCTTTCAGTATTCGAATTGATATGCGTCAAGTTGGTTTACGCCAAGAAGCCTCCCGATTAGGAGGAATTGGTTCTTGTGGAAGAGAATTGTGTTGTTCTACTTGGTTAACAGACTTCAGATCTGTTTCAACGTCTGCTGCACGCTACCAACAACTTTCCTTAAATCCCCAAAAACTAGCAGGTCAATGTGGTAAATTGAAATGTTGCTTAAATTATGAATTGGATTCTTATCTCAATGCTTTAAAGGCTTTCCCAAAAACAGAAACTAAACTTCAAACAATTAAAGGAGTGGGAGTTTGTCAAAAAATCGATATTTTCAAAGGTTATATGTGGTATGCTTATAAAGGTGAGTGGATGAATTGGCATTTGCTAAAAACAGACCAAGTAAAGCAAATAATTGAATTAAACAAAGCCAAAAAAACGGTTTTGAGCTTGGAGGATTTCTCTCAAGAAACTAAGGTCGAATCCCTTGATAAAGTTTTTGAAAACGTAGTAGGACAAGACAGTTTGAATCGTTTTGATAGCCCTAAAAAAAGGAAAGGCAATAACAAGTCTGGATCAAGAAAAAATAGTAATCGAAAGAAAAATGCATAAATTAAGTTTTCTTGCAGTTTTTATATTGATTACATCTTGTGATTCAGCTGTTTTATTTAGAGAATATAAATCCTTTTCTAAAGGATGGTCTTCCTCGGATGCTGTTTCGTTTTCTATTCCACAAATGCCTAAAACCCCCTCTAACATTTATGTTCATATTCGCAATAATAACGATTATCCCTATTCAAATTTATTTTTAATTGCTGAGTTGCGAGATTCTGTTCAAATAATTTTTAGAGACACTCTAGAATATGCTATGGCTAATCCAGAGGGCAAATGGCTTGGGAAAGGATTTTTAGATGTTAAAGAAAGTAAATTATGGTGGCACGAAGGATGGATACCCAAACACGAAGGCCCATTTTATGTGAATCTTTTTCAACGAGTAAGAAATAATGGTGATGTTGAGGGTGTTCGACTTTTAGAAGGCATCCTAAATGTAGGGATTGCTTTAGAACCACAAATCCAGCCCTGATGACAAATAAAAAGAAAAAAAAGATTGTCAAAAAAGGGTTTAACTCTTACAGAAAGCCCTTGCGTTTTTTCTGGTTAATTTTCTCAATTGGAATTTTATCGGTTATCCTCTTGTTTTTAAGCGCTGCATTAGGAGTATTGGGTAAAATGCCTGAACTTCAACAACTGGATAACCCTAAGACCAATTTAGCAACTCAAATTTTATCTAATGATGGAGTTGTTTTGGGGAAGTTTTATTTTAATGATAATCGAACTCCAATTATTTTCGATACTCTTCCAGAAAATTTAGTTCAAGCATTAATTGCAACCGAAGATGAAAGGTTTTTTAATCATTCAGGCATTGATCTTAAAGGGACATTACGGGCACTTATATATTTAGGAAAAAAAGGAGGGGCAAGCACCATAAGTCAACAGCTGGCTAGACAATTGTTTGTTGGAGTTCGTTCAAGAAACAAAATCGAGGCAGTTCTACAAAAATTCAAGGAATGGGTCTTAGCGGTACAGCTAGAACGAAGATACACTAAAGAAGAGATTATAGCGATGTATCTTAATGCATATGACTTTGGGTATAGTGCAGATGGAATCGAATCTGCGGCTAAAATATATTTTAATACTACTCCCAGCCAGTTGCGAATTGAACAGTCTGCTACTCTAGTTGGGATGCTTAAAAATTCATCTTTGTACAATCCGCTCCGAAGACCTGAACGTGTAGAAAAAAGAAGGAATATCGTTTTTCAACAAATGGAACGCAATAACTTCATTTCACAAACAGAATTAGATTCCCTCAAAAGAATTCCTTTTGAAATTGATTATACTCCTGATTCTCATAGAGAAGGCTTGGCAACCTATTTTAGAGCTTATTTACAGCAATTCATGAAAAAATGGACCTCAGAAAACCTTAAAGAAGACGGAACTAAATACGATATTTTTCGAGATGGACTAAGAATTTTCACAACCATTGATTCCCGTTTACAAAAAATTGGAGAAGAATCTGTATCGGCTCATATTTCAAATTTACAAAAAGAATTCTTTCTCCAAAATACTCCGGAGGCAAACCCAACAGCACCTTTTTTAGAACTTAGAGAAGGAGAAATAGATACTTTACTCCAAAATACCGCAAGAAGGTCCGAACGATGGCGAAAGATGCGATCTTCGGGTAAAGACGAGGAAACTATTTGGGAAACTTTTCAAAAACCTGTGAAAATGGAAGTTTTTAGTTGGAAAGGAGATCGGGATACGGTTATGAGTCCCTTGGATTCCATTCGATATTATAAGTACTTTCTCAGAGCTTCTATGATGTCAATGAACCCCTTGACGGGTCATGTAAAGGCTTGGGTTGGCGGGTTCAATTACAAACATTTTCAGTACGATCAAGTAAAACAAGGACGCCGTCAAATAGGATCTACTTTTAAGCCTTTTTTATATGCAACAGCAATTGACCAATTGCGTCTATCACCATGCGATATTTTACCAGATGCACTTTTTTGTATTGAGCCCCAGAAACACGGAAATGTTGATGCCTGGTGCCCAAAGAATTCAGGAGATAAATACGGTCAAATGCGAACATTAAAAAATGCATTAGCCAACTCAATAAATACTGTTAGTGCTAGACTTATGGATCGTGTAGGACCTAGGCCGGTTGTCAATTTGGCTCGCAAGATGGGAATTACTTCTTATTTGCCGAAAGTTCCTTCAATTGCCTTGGGAACCCCTGATATTAGTTTATTTGAAATGGTAGGGGCTTACAGTACTTTTGCTAATAAAGGAATTTATATTAAACCAATAATGATTTCTCGAATTGAAGATAAAAATGGGACCATTCTCTTTGAGGTGGTTCCAGAAACAACAGATGTGTTGAGTCAAGAGTCAGCATACGTTACTATTGATCTACTTAAAGGAGTTACAGAATCTGGTTCAGGAATTCGTTTACGTCATATAGGGGCTGATGAACATAATTATGTCTATAAAAATGTTGTCACAGGATACCCCTATGAATTTAAAAATCCAATTGCTGGAAAAACTGGAACAACTCAAAATCAAAGCGATGGATGGTTTATGGGAATGGTACCTAACTTGGTCACTGGGATCTGGGTTGGTGGTGAAGATCGAGCAATACATTTTGAGGACATTGCTTTTGGACAAGGGGCAACTATGGCACTTCCAATATGGGCGATGTACATGAAAGCAGCTTATGCTGTTCCAGAGTTAGGAATTTCTTCTGAAGATTTTGAAGCTCCAGAAGAGTTAACAATCCCTATCGATTGTAGTCAATTGAATCCAACAGATAGTCTTCTAGAAGATAATAAAAAAGAAGATTTGGAGGGACTTGGATTTTAGTAGTTGTCAGAAACATGCCATTCGGCAAATGAAGTTTCAGTTTCTCTAAGTTTTAAGGCGTGCAATGAAATTCTTTTGGGTAATCTTTTTTTGATTTTGTTAGCAAAATCAATTACCATCATTTCACTCGTAGGTTGATAATTGACTTTCAAAACTTTATGCCCTCTAGATTCCATTTCTTCTGCCAGTTCTTTATGTGGCGTAGTTACGTTTAATACTGTAGCGTGATCAAAGGGGATAACGATTTCTTCTTTTACAATTTTTTTGAGATCACTAAAATCTATGACCATTCCGTTTTTGGTTTGTTTTGGATCATTTATTGGAGTTCCAATTACTGTTACAGCTAGTTTATAACTGTGTCCATGAACATTTTTGCATAAACCATCGTAACCATGGAGTGCATGGCCTGTTTCGAAATGAAATTCTTTTGTGATTCTTATTTTTTGAGTCATGATTGAATATGTAATACGTACTTAGCTTAAAATATATTAGTTTTTGCAAGTTCTATATTTTTTGTCAATTTTAGCGATCTTGTATAAAATCTTTAGGCCTTCACATGATTTTTTTCAATCATAAAGAAATTGAACCAAAGGACAACAATGATTTATTATGTTACTTAAAAAAATTATATAATAATCCGATCTAAATATTCCATTAGCACTATTTTTGCATTAGAATTAAAAAAGAAACCCTCAATCATGAAAAATATCCTTGTGCCTATTGGCATCTCACCTAATGGTAAAAATACTTTAACCTATGCAATTGCATTAGCTAAAAATTACAAAGCTTCTTTATTTATAATGGATTCATATAATGCAACAATGACCCCTGCACATATTTCATCTGCAAAGAAAGTGATTCATGAACAAAATTTAAATCGTGTAAAGAGAATGGTTCAATCAGTTCAAAATGAATCTGTTGATATAAAAATGGTTAATTATAAAGGAGATCTTTTGAATGGAGTTGAATCATTAGATTCAGAAATCGGTTTGGATTTAATAGTAGTAGGTCCAAAAAGCAACGACATCAATGACACTCTTTTTCTGGGGAAAACATCAGGAAAGATTGTTAAGAAAACAAAAGTTCCGGT
>JAURBD010000100.1 GCA_030829155.1 Flavobacteriaceae bacterium | reverse complement strand
TTAAGCACGCTACATACATCGCCTACCATTCAACACCACATCGAGTCGGCAGAACTTCCAAGCTATATAAAAGAGTTTTTGAAATTCACTTTTGAGGTTATTGAATCGAATAAAACGCACGTGGTTGCTGCTGTTTTTACTTTTGGTCGAGAAGATTTGATTCCCGACATGTTCATTGAAATGATCAGAAACATTAATAACGATTCGAACCTTGATTTAAGTCATTTGATTTATTACCTCGAACGCCATATTGAAGTTGATGCCGGAGAACATGGCCCTATGGCTTTGAAGATGATTCAAGAATTGTGTGGAGATGACCCAGTGAAATGGGAGGAAGCACTTGTAGCATCAAAAGCTGCACTCAACCACAGAATTGCCTTGTGGGACGGTATTGCAGACTTAATTTTAAAACCAATAACCAAATGAATACTATGAAGTCAATTTATTTATCAGCATTTCTCCTTTGTAACAGCCTAGGAATTGCACAAACACCAGCATCGGATGCTTATGCTTCGACCATTGAATCTGAAGATTTAAAACAATTACTATACGTTTACGCTTCTGACTTTTTTCAAGGAAGAGAAACGGGAACGCTAGGCCAGAAAAGAGCAGTTACCTTTTTAAAGGAGTTTTATGAATCTCAAGGGATTCAAGCTGGCGCCGGTAGCGAAGATTATTTTCAAAAAATGACCCTGAACATCAAAGGGAAAGAAATTGATACCGAAAATGTTATTGCTATTATTGAAGGTTCTGAAAAACCGGAGGAATATCTTGTTATTTCTTCTCACCTAGATCATATTGGAAAACACAAAGGTGAGATCAATAACGGAGCTGACGATGATGGCTCTGGAACGGTAACTCTACTCGAAATTGCTGAAGCTTTTCAAAAAGCAGTTGCAGATGGAAATGGTCCAAAAAGATCCATTATTTTTTTACACGTTACTGGGGAAGAAAAAGGACTTTTGGGTTCTGAATACTACGCAAACAATCCACTTTATCCTCTAGCCAATACCATTGTGAATTTAAATATCGATATGGTAGGACGCACAGATCCAAAACGAGTAAGTGACAACCCCAATTACATCTACTTGATCGGCTCTGACCGTTTGAGTACAGAATTACATGAAATTTCGGAAGAAGTTAATAAAGCTACTGTAAACATTGATTTAGATTACATGTACAATGCACACGATGATCCAAATCGTTTCTACTTCAGAAGTGATCACTACAACTTTGCGAAAAACAATATTCCTGTTATTTTTTATTTCAACGGTACACATGATGATTATCACAAGCCAACCGATACAGTTGAAAAGATTGAATTTGATTTGATGAAAACAAGAGCGCGCTTAATTTTTGCTACTGCTTGGGAATTAGCCAATAGAGAGGAACGTATAAAACTTATTGAGGAATAACATATTCCTACAAAACTGTACTTATGAAATATTATTTTCTAATGCTTTTATGCTTCGTTAGTTTGCTCAGTTATGGGCAAGAAATAGACAATTCATCGAATACTATTGAAGTTGAAGATTTTCAAGAATTGGATTCTATTGATGTCTATAAAATCAAAAGACTTTCTGTTGGAATAAAATTAGGGATCCCAAATATTGCAGGCTTTTCTTTAGAAGGTATAACTCCCTTGCTTGGAAACCGTATTGCTCCTTTTGCAGATTACAGTTCTTTTCCTGTTAATACGGTCGATACAGACATTGACTTAACGTATATAGAATTTGGTTCTAATTTTTACCTAGGAAACCAAGGGAAAGGAGTTTACGTTGGGATTGGTTTCGGAAACTTAAAACCAAATATTACATTCAAAGAGCAAGAGTTTGAGGAGAATGGGAATCGAGGTATAGGAACTGCAGTTGTTTCAACCCAAATAAAAACTACCAACCTAAAATTGGGTGTCAAAACCGGAGGTCGGGTATACTTCCGTCTCGAACTAGGATATGGAATTGGTACCATTCCAACAACTATTGAATTGAATGGTACGTTTACTTATACAGACGGCAATGGAAACACACAAACAGAAACAGGATCTGAAACTGAAGACTTTCCAGCTATCCCTGGGGTAAGCACCAATGGAGTTTTAGTCGGTAATTTTGGTTTTGGTGTTTCGTTTTAACAAGTAGTCAATTCAAATTATATTGAATCATCACGAATAAAAAAGCCCGCTACATAATTGCGGGCTTTTAGTTTTTAAGGATTACCTGAGGTTTGTTGTAATCAAAAAAAAGCTGCCTTTTCTGACAGCTTTTAAAGAACTTAATTACTCTTTATCTTTTGCTCTATCGTAGATGAATAATTGTTTGATTTTTCCATCAACAATATTAGCATCCAAAATGGAGTGTATCATTGTTTCCTCACCATTTACTGTATCGGTAACGTCATTGCCAGTAGTCAGCCAATTTCTTTTTTCACCATCCTTTTGTTGAACAGTATTTGTTGCCATCCAATTAACTTTCCACATAGGGTTACTTGACTCGAACCAAGCAGCTAAAGCTACTTTGTGAGCAGCACTTCCTTTGATTACCGTCCCGTCTGAAGCATGAATGATTATATCTTCTGCATCCATCGCTGCAATTTTATCCAAATCTTTATCGCTATGCGCCTGGATATATTCCATCCAGATTTCAGTAACAGTAACGTCGCCGCCGATTAAATTTAATTTCTCGCCTTTATCATCAAATTCGTAACCAATAACGGTATCTTCTTTGGTTGTACTCGTAGTTTTTTCAACTGCAGGTTGGCATGATATCAAAGCTGTTGAAAGTAGTGTAAGTAATATGAAATTCTTCATTTGTATTTTTTGATTTATGTTTAATTAAAAAGTTGAATAAATTAGAGTAAGCTCTTCCGCAGGTAACATTTCTCTTGAATCTAAAAGAGCGCTCCAAGCCTTTTGACCTAAGAAATCATCTGCAAGTTTCAATTCTGTAGTATTTTCCTTTTTCGTTGGAAAGTTAAAGGCTATGTGTGTAGCTGTAGATTCTAGAGCTTTAGTCACATCATTTGATCCAATCAATTCACTCACTCCCCAATACTTGATATAACCATCAAGGATTTGTTGTTGAGCAATTGGTTTCCAAACTGCAGTTTCGTAAGCAATAAAGTCCGCATTTTTTTGAGTCATATAATGGAAGGATGATTTATCACCTATCTCCCACTCCAAGCCTCTCCAACCAGTAGTTGTTACCACTTTATAGGTTCTACTTCTCATTTCTTTTACAATACCTTCATTAGAAAGCATTTTATTGATAGCCTTTTTGCTTTTTCCTTTAAAAACTTTCTTTGCTACCTCTTCCCACTTATTTTGATCCATTTTGTCTTGTTTAGCATTTCTGCGAATCATTACAAAATATTCTGCCCAACCGTCGTCACCTTCTCTTGGAGTTCTTTTCCATACAGACCACTGTGTTATGTATCCTTCAGCAACTAGAGCTTCGTTTACTTTTTGCCAATTCTCTTCAAGCTTCAAATAACTTTCCTCTTTTCCATCTTCTAAAAGCATCGCCAACATTGTTGTCGATTGTGCATAAGAAAATGTTGCTAGAAAAAATATAATAATAAAAACAGTCTTTTTCATATAATAATAGTTTGTGATTTATAATACTCAAATATATAAAATGAATTGCAAAACACAATCTTTATGAAAAGGTTTAGAAGCTAACAGATTAATAAAATGATAAAAATGAGTTGAAAAAATAAAATATGAATTAAAGAATACAGGTACACGGAAATCGTATTTATCATACTATTATTCTCAACGACTTCATTAAAACAGTATAAAGCTTTAAATTTATATTTTAAAAGACTGGAATGAAAACAGGAATCCAATTGTATAATGTTGATGAATGCCAAATGAAATTAAAAGAACTCCATTTGGATTGGAAATTCGATGATAACGGAATTGAAAAAGAATTTCGGTTTAAAAATTTTGTAAAAGCATTTGAATTCATGACTCAAGTTTCAGTTGTTGCTGAAGACCTAAAGCATCATCCAGAGTGGACTAATGTTTATAACAAAGTACAGATTCGTTTAACAACACATGATTCTGGCGGGGTAACCGATAAGGACTTTGATTTGGCGCTAGCAATGGAGCAGATTATGAGGGAATAAAAAACCCTCCATAGAGGAGGGCTTGATTGTGTTCTATTTGTTTAAGAAAATGAATTTCTTAAAAACAATTCGATCAGTTAAATCTCGTAGCTTCATCATTTTTTGATAATTTTTATCAGCGTTTGAAGAAGGCTGTGCACTTAATTTCAAAAAGTCAGAATACTTGTCAAACCAATCAACTGTAAAGTGAGACCATGCAATATCTGTCCCTACTCTATCGATTCGTTTTGATAAACTCCATCCTTTTCTAGGTGACCCTTTCGCTATTGTTTTGGTTGTAGCTTTTTCCATGTCTTCATAAGCCTTGTATTTGTCATGCTTAACTTTCATCAAGTTCAATACAGCAATATCCGGATAATCTGTTACACCTTCTTGTAGTACCTCTGCAACATTAACAACTTGAGTTTCGAAAACAATTTTTCTGTTTTCACGATTTTTCCTCGCCCAATCCATCAATTCTGATTGTGTCATATCTGTAAACTCTTCGGTCCATTTTTTACCTTCGTAGTCCTCATCCATTATATCCATATCATATACAGAAACAACTAAGTGCGTAAATGGGCTTTGGGCACCATTAATAACTTTCCAAACATGCCAGCCTAAAATTCGGCCATCGTCAATGTAATTCTGATTTAATCTTTGGTATTTCGTTTTCAAGTTTTGATCGTAAGCGTTGATGTTTTCAGCATCTACAAATGCAAAATCAAATGCAATGTTCTGTGAAAACATTTGCGTTGATAAAATCAAGGCAAAAACAAATAATAGTTTTTTCATTTTGAATATAGTTTAGTTAATACATTCAAATATAAAATAATTAATTGCAAAATGCAAGTTTATTTTGAACGCATAAAAATCAACTAACCAAATTCATAAAACAAAGTATTAAGAGAATTGGCAGGAATTATTGATTACAACAAGTATGATCAGAAAAACTTAGTGGAAGGTTATAAAATATATTTTGCAAATTAAAAAGCCAATTGAAAACCCAAGTCCAAACATAATAAAAACTTTAGCCTGAAAAATCCATTTAAAGAAGCGCTCCCATGAATCAGGAATAAAGTTGTTATTTTCATCATTACTCATTCCGTTCTTGGTTGCATAAATGGCGTAGGCATAAACGATGCTCATAAATAATGCAAAAACAATTAATATATATAGTATTTCCTTCATTAGGATATTTTTTATACACAATGTACTTATTATATTCCATAAAACCCAGTTTGGCAATACCAAGATTTCACTTAAGTGTAATGTATTTGTATATTTTCCTTGCTTAACTTTATAGCTGATAGTATTTAACTAAAATAAGTTTCACGAAAATAAAAAAACGTAATTCTTATAGAAATAAGTTGAAAATCATGTCCTTAGATGTGGGTAGAACTTTTAAAAATTTGTAACTAAAGGTCAAGTGATCATGACTCTTTGGAAGCCTCGCTTTAGCATATCGTTTTAGTGTTTTTTTATCTTTATTTGAATAAAAGATAGAGCTAGAGGAAGTTTATTCTGACTGACTTTTAAAAAAAGCTTGAACATCCCTGTTTGAATTTATTGTTATGGCTGTGCGGCAATATAGGGCAAAGGCACATCCACTATTATCAAAATCACTTCCCAGCCATCGGTCAAACTCATATCCTGCATCTGGAGTTGCTGAAATTGTAACTGT
>JAURBD010000031.1 GCA_030829155.1 Flavobacteriaceae bacterium | reverse complement strand
GCGAAGCAATTCAAAAAAAACATGTTTAAGGCAACAAAAAGGATTTTAAATTTCATTGATTGAGTTTATAGAAGTAAATAATAGATAATAATTCCGAATATAGTAGATTGAATAGTATTCTTTCAGGATGTTATTTTAGATCGTTTTGAAAATCTTTTTTGAAGATCTTCTGTAAATATGGTTACCTTTTGAAAAAAAAATTAAACATAAAGACCATTCTAGAAAAACTCAAAAATTAATTCAGCATTAATTTCATTTCATCATTTTTTTAAGAAAAGAATTCCCGCCAAGCCCCTTTAATTCCTCTCTTGTAAATTTAAAAGCACGAATTTTTATTGAAATTCGATCTAAGGGTGTATCTATGGAATCTGTTGGAAGTTTTGCGATTTTGTCTAGAACATCAAGACCCTTAAAAAGTTGACCAAAAACAGTGTAATTTTGATTAAGTCTAGGAATCCCCAGCACATCATGAACAATATAAAATTGACAACCAGCAGATAATTTTTCGGGATTGTTATCACGACCCATTCCAACAGCCCCGTATATGTGTTTGATCTCAGGGTTAAATTCAGGCTCAATAAGATAGGGAGAATTTGAAAATCCTTCTGGCGTGTCAGGACAACCCCCTTGAACAACAAAATCTTCAATTACCCTATTAAAACTCAAAAGATCCCAATAGTGTTGCTCTGCTAATTTTATAAAACTGGCTTTGTGAAGAGGAGTTTCGTTGTAGAGCCAAAAGTACATTTCACCAAGGGGAGTTTCTATATAACCGATTTCATAGGTTTTAGGAGTCGATGTTTTACAGGAAATGAGGAAAAGAAAACAGAAAAGTATAACGGCTTTTTTTATAAAATTTTTTAAAGAAAGAGACTGAGAATGAGCACCATTTTCAAACCACTTAAGTCGAGTATTAAAGTCATCATAAACCAACTTCGATAAAAGAAGAGAATAATAAATCATATTAATGCCATTGAGTGTGAAAAAATTGGTCCAAAGGTTTATCTATTCTCTGGTAGGTATGGGCGCCAAAGAAATCTCGCTGAGCCTGTATGAGGTTAGCAGGGAGGTTTTCTGTACAAAGTCCAATCCAATAATGATAAGCTGAAGAGAAACTGTCTAAAGCAATTTTTTGATCAACGGCATAATGAATAAGAGCTGCCGCACCTGGTTCAGTTGAGGTTAAATCGCTTAAGAGCTGTTTGTTTTTTAACAGTGATTTTTCGGCTGAAAAAGATTCAATTAAGTTTTCCATCAAGGAAGAGCGAATGATGCATCCTTTGGTCCAAACCCTTGCAATTTCAGCGGGATAGTAATCCCAATTATATTTTTGGGAAGCAGACTTTATCAAATTAAAGCCTTGGATATGGTTTATTATTCTCGCAAAACGGTAGGCGTCTTTTAATTTTAAAAGATCAAAAGAATCTAATTTTTGTGTTTTGGGTTTTTGATTGGATAAAGAAGTACGTTCTTTTTTCATACTGGAAAGGTAACGGGAAAAAAGAGCTGAAGACATCATGTTGTTAACTTCCCCCAAAGCAAGCGCAGACTTTGTAGACCACATCCCGGTTCCTTTGCTTCCAGCATTATCAAGAATCAAATCTACAACATAGTCATTCCCTTCTTTTTTAAGGAGGATTTTTGCGCTAATTTCCAATAGATAACTTGCCTCTGGTCCTTTGTTCCACTCTTCAAAAAGCAGTGCCATTTCAGGATAACTCATTTGATGTGATAAAACCGCATAAACTTCAGCCAAAAGTTGCATTTCGGCATATTCGATCCCGTTGTGAACCATTTTTACAAAATGCCCTGCACCGTCAGCACCAAAATACGCTTGACAAGGTTTTCCTGTTTTATCTTTTGCAGAAATGCGATTCAAAATAGGACTTAGAATTTTATATGCCTCTTTACTTCCTCCAAACATTAGTGAAGCACCTTGACGGGCTCCGACTTCGCCTCCAGACACTCCACAACCAACATAAAGAATTTTCTTTTTTTCAAGAATTTTTACTCTTCTTTGGGTATCTTCATAATGTGAATTCCCTCCATCAAGAATGATATCACCCTCTTCGAGTAAAGGCGCAATTTCATCAATCAACCGGTCAATAGTAGAACCACTTTTAATCATTAACCAAATTTTTCGAGGACGTTCTAGGGCATTAATAAAAGACAGTATGTCTGTAAATCCATACAAATTTTCAAATTGAGAATTTGCAGCAAGAAAATCGAAAATTACGCGTTCTTCTCCTTTTACAAACCGATTGTAGACAGCAGTTTCAAAGCTATTTTCTGAGCAGTTTAAGGCGATTCCTTGCCCCATAACGCCCATACCCATCACTCCTATTTTTGCGGATCCTTGGATAGTGGTTTGGTTCAAAATAGATTGAACCAATACCTCAACGGGTTGATCAATATTTAGGTGAATGCCATAACTTGGAAGCTCTAAAGCATCCAATTGAGATTGTAGGAGTTCGGGTTTAAAGAAATGATCTTTTCTTTTTTCTAATCGAGATCGAATCAAGTCAAAAGATCCGCTCAAAACCACCCATGTGATTTTGGGATTGTCCTTAGAAAGGATTTTTCGATAATTTTCTTTTAACGCAGAACAAGCTAAAATTGCTCCCCCACTTGAAGACCATTCTTTAATTTTTTTTACAAGCTGATTGAGCCAAGGTTTACGGTCAAAATCATTCAATGCTTTGCCAGATTCCATTTTGTTTTTATTGGCAGAAGAGTGAAAATCATCCGCGTCAAAAAAAGGCTTAGATGTTACTAGAGAAAGGTGTTTTCCGAGACTTGTTTTACCCGAACCACTGACCCCCATGATAATAATCATATGAATAATATTTTGTGTTAAATATAGGAAAAGAAAGAAGGATTACATCATTGAAATAACCTCCTCATCTGTTGTATAAAACTTTTTCATTAAATCAGCTGCCATACATGAATGAACAGGCAAGACCCATATGAGGTCTCCAATTTTATAACCATCAAAGATTGCCTCTGGGACCGACACAATTCCATGTTCCTGTGATAGACTTTTTACAAACATTTTTGGGATATAAGGCCCCCAGGTTTTATTCTTTTTTTCAACAACACGACCAAAAATAATCCCATCTTCAGGGTCTTCAATTCGATCCTTTGAAAAATGAATACCTCCTCCATAAATAATGATTTCATTTCTGGTTTTGTGCTTTGCAACAATTGGACAAGCCATTGCCACCGCAATTTCATCTAAACTGTTCGATCCGATGATGTTTTGGGTAAGATCATAGAAGACAAAATTACCTGGGCGTATTTCATCCACTCCATAGAAATCCTCCGAAACACTACAACCGGGAGTGTCGCCAAGGGAGATGATTAAGTTGGGGTATTGTTTTTTGTAGCGTTCTTTAAGTAAAAGAATTTGTTCTTTACTTTTTTGGTGAACTGATTCTACAGCTTCTCTAGACCTGCATTTATAGCTGTGTCCTGCATGACCCAAGAACCCTTTGAACTCAAGAAATTTTTGTTTATTCATTTTAAGTAAAAGAGAATTGATTAGCTCAATATCATCAACGTCAATTCCTGTCCGATGATACCCAATGTCTATTTTTAAGAATATTCCTATGGGGTGCTCGAGCTGTTCGCTAAGAAACTCAAGCACTTCAATATTTTCAATACAAAGGTTGAGCTTAATTTTTTTGGAAAGTTGGTTGATGGTTTTGATTTCCAAGATATTTGTTGGGAAAGCTACCGTAATATCGTCCCATTCTTCAGCAAAATAGGTCGCCATTTTAAGAGAAGAAACCGTAAGCTTTGTCACACCAAACTCTTTGAACCATCTCGAGACCTCCAAAGACTGATGCGTTTTTGCATGTGGGCGAAATTCCAGCCCATGTCTTTTGGCCTTTGAAGCCATCTTCCCAATATTTTTTTTACATCGCTTTACATCTAAAAAAAGAGTAGGAACACAAATCATTTATCTGTTTTTTTGGATAGAGTTATCCGTAAATTTTGATAAAAGATACAATTAATGTTGTTAAACCAGAGCGAATTTTTTTGTTAAAGAGCTAATGATTTTTGAGAATTGTTTCAAGAGGGAACAAGATTAATCGTTTAGCTTTAACACAGCCATGAATGCTTCTTGTGGAATTTCAACATTTCCTACTTGGCGCATTTTTTTCTTACCTTTCTTTTGTTTTTCAAGAAGTTTACGCTTACGAGAGATATCTCCTCCATAGCATTTAGCTGTTACGTCTTTTCGTAAAGCTTTGATTGTTTCTCTGGAGATAATCTTTGCTCCTATAGCTGCCTGAATTGGAATATCAAATTGTTGTCTTGGGATAAGTCCGCGTAATTTTTCACACATTTTTTTTCCAATAGTATATGCGTTGTCTGCATGAATCAAAGCAGAAAGGGCATCTACTTGACTTCCGTTCAACAGAATATCTACTTTAACTAATTTTGAGGGACGCATTCCTATGGGCGAATAATCAAAAGAGGCATAGCCTTTGGAAACGGTTTTTAGACGATCATAGAAATCAAAAACAATTTCAGCCAAGGGCATATCAAAGTTCAATTCAACGCGCTCAGTAGTCAAATACGTTTGATTAGTTATTATCCCTCTTTTTTCTATACACAGAGACATTACATTTCCAACAAAATCTGCCTTAGTGATTATGGAGGCTTTAATGTAAGGTTCTTCTACCCGGTCAAGTGTAGATGGATCGGGAAGATCAGAAGGATTGTTTACCAGTAACAAATCGTTTACATCTTTTTTTACAAAGGCGTGATAAGAAACGTTTGGAACGGTAGTGATTACGGTCATATTAAATTCCCTTTCTAGGCGTTCTTGGATAATTTCTAAATGTAACATTCCGAGGAATCCACAACGGAAACCAAATCCAAGAGCTGCCGAGCTTTCTGGAAGAAAAACAAGGGAAGCATCATTCAATTGAAGCTTTTCCATGGAAGCACGGAGTTCTTCATAGTCTTCGGTGTCTACGGGATAAATTCCGGCAAAAACCATGGGTTTTACTTCTTCAAATCCATCAATAGCATTTTGAGTAGGGTTGGTTGGTGAGGTTATGGTGTCACCGACCTTTACTTCTTTTGCGTCTTTGATTCCTGTGATCAAGTAACCTACATCTCCAGCACTGATTGTTTTCTTGGGTTCTTGTTTGAGTTTAAGCGTTCCAATTTCGTCTGCATTGTATATGTTTTGCGTAGCAATAAATTGAATTTTTTGTCCTTTTGAAATCGAGCCGTTTAAGATTCTAAAATAGGTTTCAACCCCACGAAAGGAATTGTAAACAGAATCAAAAATAAGAGCTTGAAGAGGCTCATCTGCACTCCCTTTAGGCGCGGGAACACGTTCAATAATTGCAGACAAAACATCTTGAATTCCTAATCCTGTTTTTGCAGAAGCAGGAATAACCTCTTCAGGCTCACAACCTAATAAGTCAACGATATCGTCGGTAACTTCCTCTGGGTTTGCTGATGGGAGGTCTACTTTGTTGAGAACGGGAATAATTTCTAGATTATTTTCAAGGGCTAAATATAAGTTCGAAATGGTTTGAGCTTGAATGCTTTGTGCTGCATCTACAATAAGTAATGCGCCCTCGCAAGCAGCAATTGAACGAGAGACTTCATAAGAAAAATCTACGTGACCAGGAGTGTCAATAAGGTTTAAGACATAGTTTTGCCCTTGGTGAGCATATTCCATTTGAATGGCGTGTGATTTTATGGTAATCCCACGTTCTCGTTCTAAATCCATATTGTCCAGCAATTGATCCTGTTTTTCGCGATCTGTAACAGCGCCCGTAAAATCCAACAAACGGTCCGCTAAAGTGCTTTTCCCGTGGTCGATGTGGGCAATAATGCAAAAATTTCTGATATGCTTCATGCTTCTCTATCCTATGCTTGTCCGGCAAAGATACTTATTTGTATCGTGCTTTTTTTGTTTTAAGATTAAATTTACTTTGAAATAAAATCGATTGAAATACCATGTAAAAAATAATTGCTAAGTTGTTAAAAACTTAACCTATAAATCTAATAAAGATGATACTAACCACTAAAATTAAGAGCATTATTCCAGAGTCAAACTATTGCCTCAATACCCTACGCTTTTATAGACGTCAACATGTTTTTTTGTTTGACAAGAAATTCTCCTCCAAGGATTTACTATTTAAAGTAAGGCGAAGCAATTAGGGACAAGGATGTAGTTTTAAAATTCCAAGAAACCTATGAGTTCAATTAGGATATCGAGAAACCCAAGCTTTTACGTACTTTTGTTAAAATTTTAGGTTTTTGGTAAAAATTGGTGACATTGAGCTAAATGACTTTCCGCTTCTTCTTGCGCCTATGGAAGACGTAAGTGACCCTCCCTTCCGCGCATTGTGTAAAGAACACGGAGCAGACGTCGTTTATACCGAATTTATTTCAAGTGAAGGTCTAATTCGCGACGCAGCAAAAAGCGTTATGAAATTGGATATTTATGAAAAAGAGCGTCCAGTAGGGATTCAAATTTTTGGCGCAAATGAAGAATCGATGTTGAGGTCTGTAGAAATTGTTGAAGCTTCTAAACCCGATATTATTGACATCAACTTTGGATGTCCAGTAAAAAAAGTAGTCAGCAAAGGAGCCGGAGCAGGAATATTAAAAGATATTCCGTTGATGGTTCGTTTGACCAAGGCTATGGTAGAACACACCAAACTTCCAATTACAGTAAAAACCCGTTTGGGATGGGATCACGATTCCATAAAAATTGTTGAGGTAGCAGAGCGATTACAAGATGTTGGCGCAAAAGCCATTTCGATTCACGGGAGAACACGAGCTCAAATGTATAAAGGATATGCAGATTGGCGTCCGATTTCCGAAGTAAAAAACAACCCTCGCATGCATATACCCATTTTTGGGAATGGAGATGTAGATAGTCCTGAACGAGCTATTGAAATGAGAGACCAATACGGTTTGGACGGCGCCATGATTGGTAGAGCAAGTATAGGGAACCCTTGGTTTTTTAATCAAGTAAAATACTTTATGAAAAACGGAGAACATGCAGTATCACCATCCATAACTGAAAGAGTTGATGCAGCTAGAAGACACCTTGAAATGGCTATTGCTTGGAAAGGAGAAGTTTTGGGAGTTCTAGAAACCAGAAGACATTACACCAATTATTTTAAGGGCATCCCACATTTCAAGGAGTATCGAACTCGTATGGTAACATCCAATGCTTCTGAAGATGTTTTTGCTGCTTTAGACGATGTAGAGGCAAACTGGGGAGATTATCAAATGGCTTAAATAAAACTCGTTTTTTTAGCCAGACGAACCGTTGACCATCTCGATGCAATTGCTCCCAAAATAAATAAAATAGAAAACACCACCACAATATTTTGGAACTCCAACCGAACAGGATAAGGGAAGTTAGTTCCGGGGATATATAGAAAAGGGGAATAAGTTTGTAATAGAACAAGAAAAGAGCCAAACAAAATCCCGATTCCTCCGCCTACCCAACCAATCATTCCACCCAAGTAATAGAAAATCTTTTGGATTTCTGCGGGTTTTACTCCAAGGGCATACAAGACTTTTATTTGAGGTTTTTTTTCTAAAATCATCATAATTAATGCTCCAACGACATTGAACAAGGCAATGATTATTACCAAAGTAAAAATAAGATAGATTGCCATTTGCTCGGTGTTGAGCATTTTAAAAAGAGCTGCATTGAGTTCATTTCTGGAGCTAATTTTCAAGGGAATTTTAATGGCATTACGAAGTTGGTCTTCTACTGTCGAACGGTTGTACCTAGGGGTCATTTTAAGTTCCAGGGAACTGTAAACACCCTTTTTTCTTTGGAATAAGTCACGGGCAAAAGGAAGACTTGAAAAAATATATTTTTTATCCAATTCTTCGCTAATGTTGTATATTCCAGAAACTAAAGCTGTTTTGTTGACAAAAGGATCTTTAAAAGTTGAAGTTTTATTTGAACGTTTGGGAACGGTAAGTACTAAAAAATCATTGTAATCGTAAACTCCCAAACTCAAAATCTGAGCCACGCCTGCACCGATAACAACTTCATTAAATTCTTGATCAAACCAGCGTCCGGTTGTTAACAGTCTTTTACTATTAATGACTTGATCGAAAAGAGAATCTACCCCTTTGAGATAAACAACATGGTTTTTGTTGCGGTAGTTCAAAAAAGCCTTTTCTTCTAAAATTCCAGAGACTGCATCAACACCTTCAATTTTCATTATTTTATCTAGTTTAAGGGAATCTATGGTCAATACTTTACCTTGAGCAGCTTCAACTCGAAAATCTGGATCAAAAATATTAGAAAAAGAAAGCCCAAAATCTTTTAGACCAGTAAAAGCAGATAACACTATGAGTAAGGAGGCTGTTGCAATCAAAACAACCGTGAGCGCAATATAATTTATAATATTTATAACATTTTGCTTGCTTCTAGTGAAGAAATATCGTGTAGCTATATATAGAGGGAAACGCACAAGATTATTTTTTTTTGCGTGAAATTAATTCATCAGGATTTTTGATCGGATCATTGTTGGCCTCTAATGCTTCATCAATTTTTTGGATATATTCCAAAGAATCATCTAAATAGAAAACAAGGTCTGGGATTTTTCGCAACTGGTTTTTAAGTAGCTTTGCGAGGTCGTGTTTTACTTGAAAGCTGTTCGATTGTATTCCTTCGAGAACTTCAAGAGCTTTTTCTGGGGGAAATAAACTCAAATATATTTTTGCAATGGATAAATCTACAGTAATACTGACTTTAGTCACCGAGATTAAAAGGTTAGCTACTCCTTCTTTTCGAACGGATCCCTGAAGCATTTGAGCAATTTCTTGTTGCAATAAGGTTGCTATTTTTTTTTGTCTTGGACTTTCCATAAATTTGAATATTTTGTAAAATTAAGGATATTTGTCCTTACCCACCCTTCAAAAGCAAAGTATAGCAATTAAAAAAAGAATCAATTTGATGAATACAGCAAAAAATGTTACCCTTATTTTCTTTTTTTCAGTTTGTTTCTCCTCTTTTGGGCAACAAAACCCCAAAACAATTACAAATCTAATTTTTCAAAAAACAAACCTTTTGAGAATTGAAAAAGGTTTAGAGCCTTTTAAAAAACTCGACACCTTAGATTATTTGGCGCAGTATCACAGCGACAATATGGTTCAAAAAAAGTTTTATGAACACATCGATCATGAGGGATTAAGCCCTGTGGAACGAGCAGAAAAACTCAACATCCAAGCATGGCGAATAAAAGGGAATACATTTATTGGCATCGCCGAAAACATTGCTCAAGCTCCATGGTTTGAAAACGTAAGAGGGTGTGGTGATACACGATCAAACCAAGCCATAGCAGAATGTTTGGTTCAAGGCTGGAAAAAAAGCCCCCCACATTACAAAAACATTTTAGGAGATTATGTTTATTTGGGAGTAGGAATTTCCTTTGATGACAAACAAATGGGTTTTGCAACACAGAATTTTAGATAGTTTCTAATCTTTCCCATTTATATTCCCCATTGAGGCGAAAGGAACCCAGGTGTTTTTTGTCCCAACTGTTGGGCTCAATTAGAGATAAAAAAGGCTCTTTTACACCTTTATAAAGATGATATATTTCCCCCACTATGGGTTCAAATTTAAATTTAGCAGAATATACCATTTGGGTGTCCGAAGCTAAATTGACGAAATTTTTGATTTTTTCTTGGAGATCGGTTAGTTCAGCTTGAAATTGTTTAGAAACTTTATCAACCCCTTTCTTTTTGAAAGAATCTACATTGGGAATTTTGATAACAGGACTATTGTTGCTAATAGCATAGGGCAAAAGTTTTGCAATGTATTCTTTGCTTTCTTCATCCCATGGAACATTATCCGGTTTTTTTGAAGATCCCATTTTCAGTAATTTTACACAAAAATAGGACACTTCCTTTCATTAGACAATTATCCGCCATCAATATTTTTTTAAATCCTTGATAAATATGGGTTTTGATAAAAAGAAGTCAAGCACAAAGGTAAGGTAGATGGTATAATTAGACTTCATCCTTTTCGGATTCATTATTTTTTATGAAAATCGACTTCAATTCTTCTAAAGTATTTTAGCCATAAATTATGGATAATGGCTTCAAGAATCCCCGTTAAGAACCCTATTATCGCAATGAGCAGAGAAATCCTGATAAGCACTCCAAAAGCTAGGACAGAACCAATACTCAAAACAGGAGTTGACACGGATTCATAGGACAACGATTCTAAGGTTACAAGGGCACCACTGATTAGCCCTCCGGGAGAGCAAAAATCCCATAAATCAACCCCAAAAGCCAAAGAGAAAAGCTTGGGATTTTGCAAACGAAAACACTTTTATTTTTTTGACTTTTTCATAAGTACAAGAATTTTAAGTTAGCTTCAATGCATGGGACATCAGCTTTTTTTCATTGTGAAACAATTTTAAATCAAACTTCGATGATTATTAAAACAAATGACCATTATAAAATCCCTAAAAGTAATATTGAAACAGCAGCAGTTTGATGGTACTAACTCAGATTGTGGGCTACTTTTTCTAACTAATTTATCAAAAATTTTGATGATTTATTTTTTGCTATTTGAGCTATAAGTTTTTCATAAAAAGTTGGAAGAAGATCCTGAGTAAAAATGAAGCTGAGGGTTGTGTAATGCGATCAATTGAGATTAAAACATTAAATTGAGTTGATTTAATGAGAATGAATAGCTCATTAAACAATTAAACTTAAGTTTTAGTGATGAGTGAAGAATATGAATACATTATTATTGGAGCTGGATCAGCGGGCTGTGTTTTAGCCAATCGTCTTTCGGCAAATCCCAAAAACACTGTTTTGTTGTTAGAAGCTGGGGGCCCGGATAACAATATGAACATACATATACCGGGGGCTTACACCAAAATTCACAAAAGTAAAGAAGATTGGGGTTTTTGGACAGAAGAACAAGAACATGTTTTGAATCGTAAGATTTATTTGCCGCGAGGCAAAACCCTCGGCGGAAGTAGTTCGACCAATGCCATGGCTTATGTTCGTGGAAATGCTGCAGACTATGATGGGTGGGCAGCCTTAGGAAATCCAGGATGGAGTTATAAGGAAGTCCTTCCTTTTTTTATGAAATCGGAAAATCATGCTCAAGCAGAATTGTTGGATAAAAATTTTCACAGCAATCAAGGAGAGCTGCATGTTACCGTAGCTGAAAAATTTAAAACTCCTTTTGTGGATTCTTTTCTAGATTCTTGTGTAGCAGTCGGAATTCCCAAAACAAAAGATTATAATGGCAAAACCCAAGAGGGAGCAGGTCTAGTTCACAGTACCATTAAAGACGGAAAGCGTTGTAGTGCTGCAGCTGCCTTTTTAAAGCCAATTTTAGGGCGAAAAAACCTTAAAGTTGTCACAAAGGCTAGGGTCTCTAAAATTTTGCTTGAAGACAAAAAAGCAGTGGGAGTGGCTTATATTGTAGAAAATATATCACGAGAGGCTATTGCCAAAAAGGAAGTCATACTTTCCGCGGGAGCATTTCATTCACCACAAATTCTTTTGTTGTCTGGAATAGGGGAAGCTTCGCAACTTAAAAGGCAAGGAATCGATTGTCTCCACGAACTTAATGGAGTTGGAAAAAACCTTAAGGACCATTTGTTTTGTCCCATAAGTATCTCAACCAACACCCAGGAAGGGATAAACCATTACATTCCTATTTTGAACCAATTGAAAGCCTCTTGGAACTATTTTGTTCACAAAAAAGGTGTGTTTAGTTCGGGTCCTCTAGAAGGAATGGCATTTTTTGACATTCATCAACAAGGGAATTCAGCTAATTTCCAATTTCATTTTAGTCCAATTTGGATGGGTGATCAATACGGTTATGATGCATACGATCTCAAAAGTTATCCAAGGGTTGATGGCTTAACGATTTTACCGACATTGTTGCACCCTAAAAGTAGTGGATCGGTGAGTTTATCCTCTTCAAACCCTTATGACCCTCCTGTAATACAGCCTAATTTCTTACAAGAAAAAGAAGACTTATTACTTCTGCTCAAAGGAGTTAAACTTGCCATAAAGGTTTTGGAAGAGGCTCCTCTAAAAAAACATCGAAAGGCATTTGGTCTTCAAGTTGATAAAAAAAATGACAAGGAGCTCATGGACCACATCAAACAGACTTTAGAAACGGTTTATCATCCTGTGGGAACCTGTAAAATGGGCAAAGATTCTTTAGCTGTTGTTGACCACGAATTGAAAGTTCACGGAATTGAGGGACTACGAGTTGTCGATGCTTCAATCATGCCCAAGATAGTCTCAGGGAATACTAATGCTCCTACCTATATGATTGCCGAAAAGGCTTCGGAAATGATTTTAACCGTTTAAAATTTTAAAAAAAAGTTTGTGAGTAAACCTTACTCGTTTAGGACAAGTGATTTTTTGTACCTTGTAAAAACTATTAACCAAATATATTCTCATGAAAAATTTATTTTTATTCTTATTTACAGCAATTTTATCTGCCACTACATATGGAAATAGCCTTTCAGAAGATTTTGAAAAATTAAAATCTTTAGAAGGAAAATGGCAGGGTACTTTGGAAAGAACTGACGGTACTTCGGATAATTTAGTGTTGAATTATACATTAACATCTAATGGAAGCGCATTACTCGAGGAAAGTGACACGGGAGGCGTCGAAATGCTTACGATTTTTAATTATCAAAACGAGCAATTACTATTAACTCATTATTGTGCTTTACAAAATAAGCCAATATCTGTATTAAAAAGTAACACGAATGGCGAGTATGTTTTTATTACAGATTCTGAAAGAAGTGGCTTGTCGAAAGATAAAGAGGCTTTTGTAACTTCATGGAAAATTAATCTTATGCCAGAAGATTCAAATAAAATTCAATATCAGTACACTGTAACAGGCCCAGAAGGCGTTGTATTTGTTGCTAAGGCAGTTTTGACTAAAGCATAATCAGTTCATTACTTTATCTAATTTTGAGTTTTAGAAGATTTAGTGTTATCTGAAGAAGACTATTAAACGGTAATATTTTAAACAATTTTACTTTGTAGTCTTTTTTTATTTCAAATGATATTATATTTGCCTAAAGTTCACTGAAATTTTTAAAACAGTATTTTTATCTTAACGATAAATAAAGCAAAAAGTCTTAGATATCCAATATTTAATTATTTTTCTAAATACAAAAAACAGTGCGCCGGTCCTATAGCTCAGTTGGTTAGAGTAGCTGACTCATAATCAGTTGGTCCCTGGTTCGAGCCCAGGTGGGACCACATTAAGAAACCCTAACTCCCTATAAACGAGGAAGTTAGGGTTCTTTTTTTCCCAAAAATGGGGTTGGGGTAATAAGAGGGGTAATAAACCTATTGTTTTTTGTGTATCTTTGGGTAATAGAAATTACCCTAAAAACATGAGTTGTTTATACTTCTTAGATTACAAGATGAAGAAATCAGAATACAAGAAATCTGATGAACTTCCTGTTGTTTTGAGGTATTATTTCAAAGGGAAACAACTTAAAGTAACAACTGGAATAAAAGTAAAACTTAAAGATTGGAACTCTGATTACGATAGAACACATTCTAAATCACCAGTTAAGAAATCAGATTTAGAATCCAAAAACAAAAACCTCGAACTAAAAACTAAACTAAAAGAGGTTAATGATATTATCCATAGAGTAAAAGTTAATGGTGAGGATGAGCCTTCTACTGATTTAATAAAATCTTTACTTCTTAAAAACGAATACAAAAGAGTACAATCAACTCTAACTAAAGTTCATTTCACAACATTATTTAATGAGTACACAAATTGGTTCTATTCACCAGAGTATTTAGTTATTACTCAAAACAGAAATTCATATCGAAGTGCTTTGAAAACTTCTTTCGATGATATAATTGATTTTTCAAATGAATATCAGAGAAAAGAAAGAATAAAGTTGTTATTAGAAAACATAACCTTAGAGTGGATTTCAGAATTTTTAAGTGAATTAGAAAAGAATAAAGGTTATTTACCTTCTACTATAAATAAAAGAATAAAGGTTCTCAGATTATTCAAAACTTGGTTAAGAGATACGAAGAACATTAGTTTTAATCTTGTTATCCCAAAGAAAAGATTCAAAGAACCACCAAGAGAGGTTATTTGTTTGAATCATAAACAGATTCTTGAATTACATGATTTCAAAGAGTTTGATGTATCAAACGAAAAACACTCAAAGTATCTAGTAAAGGAAGGAACAGGTGTTCTTTATATTGAAGATGTATTGAATAAATCAAAACGAAAATCCATGTACACCAATTATGAAGTTTACAAGGATATGTTGGTTTGGATGTGTATAACCGGTATGAGATTTAGTGATACCGTTAACCTTACGGTATTGAGTAAAGATTTCATTAGTGGAGGTGATAGAAAACTTGGAGAAATAAAATACACCTCGATAAAAACAAACACTCTTATATATGTTCCAATAGTGAACATAACAGAAAACCTTTTTGAAAAATACTCATCTGGTAAATCTGCTGACCAATACTTGTTTCCCCTAACTGAAAATGGAAATAAGATTAGTAATCAGAAAATGAATAAACACATAAAAGAGATTTGTAGAATCATTGGGTTTAATACAATGGTAAAGAATCCTGATTATGGAAGTGATGGATTACCGATTGAGGGAACAGATAAACCAAAACCTCTTTGGGAATGGGTTGGTACACATATTGGCCGTAGGAGTTTTATCCGTTATCATATCGAAAAAGGAACTCCTGTACACACAATAAAATCGATGACAGGTCACACTTCAACTCGTGTATTTGAAAAATACTTTTCTGTTATCAAATCAGATAGAATGAAATCTATGGATTATGGATATACACTTGATTCAGGATTCTCTACCATTAAGAAAGAAACCAAGAAACCATCAGTTGGATTAACTGATTCGAAAAAGGAATTACTTCAAGAACTTAAAACCAGTTTAGATAATGGATGGATTCCTCAAGATGTTTGGGAAGTAGAGGTGAAGAAGGTAATGAACTCATAGTTGTTTGATTATTCGGATATCCAAATAACCAACCTATTTAGATTTTAGTTCAACATATTCAAACCAACTTACAGAAGGTTCTTTCTGAATCTGTTTAACATATCTTTCACCTTCAATCTTTTCGTATTCTTCTCTTAACTCTCTTCTCCTCTTTTTATCCATTAGGCTACTTTTTGTTGAGGTTGTAAATTCTTTTTAATCTTAGTGATTGTGTTTAATGAGATATCACACAACTTTGAAACCTCAACACCTTTCATTCCTTTCTCTAAGTATTCAACAGCCTTAGAGTGTTTAGAAAGGAATTTAAGAGTAGATTCCTTAGTGTTTTGTTTTCTACCACTATATTTCTCGGGGGATATTTTCTGAGTGATTCTAATCCCCTCCATTTGACGAGTTTTAATCAAGGATTTCTCAAAGGAACTCATTGTACTCAGGATATTTAGTAATAATTCTGAGAAGTAATCTTTTTCTCCTGATTCAGTTAAGTTTTGGAAGTTTGGATTTCTACAAACAACTCTAACACCCTTCTCAGTTAATTCCTTCCATACAGATAACACCGATAGAGTATCTCTTCCAAGCCTATCGATTGAGTGAACCTCAATATGTTTGATAGTTCCGTTATCAACTAACTTCTTTATTTTGTTTTTTACTATGTTTGGTCGATTCCACAAATCAACCAATCCACTACATTTATCGATAATCACCTTATCGAATCCCTCTACATTTTGAATCTGCCTTAATTCACTTTGTTCTTCTGTTGAAACTCTTGATAAAAACACTTTCATAATTCGTAATATTAGGGTTGTTACATTTATACCCTAAATATACGAAAATATATCCATATATACTAATATATTGAGGGTGAATTCGTAAAATGAGAATAGTAAAACCAAGTATACCCTAACATTGGGAATTATGTTTCTTGTAATTGAGAAAATACTTTTTCCCAAAATGGGTATCGGAGTGGTTTTTATATCGAGGTCAATTTTTTCTCCCTATAGGAAATCATTTGGTTCGAACCTGATAGGGGGATCAAGTAAAATGATAAAACCGTTATACTGTTATAGTGTATCGGTTTTTTTTTTATTTTTGATACTATATTAATTAGACCAAAAATTTGAATAAAACGTGCTTCAAAATTGACAAAATGGATTGTCCTTCAGAGGAGAATCTCATTCGTATGAAGTTTGAAGTATTATCTCAAATAAAACACTTGAAGTTTGATTTAAACCAACGAGAGCTAACTATTTTTCACGATAACAATATCGAGG
>JAURBD010000007.1 GCA_030829155.1 Flavobacteriaceae bacterium | reverse complement strand
TTCTTTAGTGTATTTATCATTTCCGTTTCTTGTGAAAAAGAAGAAACACCTACTAGAAGGTATACTCCACAACCCAATCCTGCAGGTTATTAGTGCATATTAAATTTATATCGGTGTCTAAAAGATTCTGCAGTTGGTCTCTACAGACCTAACTCCCTACTTCGCTTTACGATGTAATTAGTAGCTTGAGTATAATTTAAAATCAAATAAAATGAAGAAAACTCTACTTGTACTAATTGGTTTGACTGTTTTTTCTTGCGGTAAAGATAGCGTTGAAATTGAAATTATAGAAAACAGTAAATCAGATCAAGATTTAATACGATATGCACTTTTTATTAATCCATCAAATGGAGGAACTGTAAAAATTTCATCTCAAGAAGGGATTATAAATGAAACTGATTTAGCAAGTGTTCCTATAACATCTCTTACAAATACAGGAGGAGGAGTTACATTAACAGGTAAACTTGCAGATTTATTTGATAGAGATACTGAATTAAATATATCGGTGACAACTGATGAAGGATTCAAGTTTACAGGTTGGACAATTCATATTTGTAACAAGTGTTATTGGAGCTCAAGAACTTATTATAAAAATGAGCCTTCAATTAAATTAAATATTAATTCCGATTTATGGCTGACAGCAAATTTTGAAAAAATAAATTAAAAAATATTATCCCTTCCATTGTTGACATATTAAAGAAGTTAATTTCAGTTGATATCTGTGTAATCCTTGTTATAACTTAGCTTTTGACAGTTCGTTGCAGTCAATGGCAGTAGATGTTACTTTCCAATACAGAAGTTCTTAAAAATATTTCCCAATAATTCATCATTGGTTACTTCACCACTGATTTCACCCAAGTGATAAAGGGCTTGTCTCAGATCAATTGATAGTAAATCTCCACTCAAACCGTTACTTAGCCCGTTTTGAATAGCAAGCACTTCTTTTTGAGCAGCATGCAGAGCTCCAAAATGTCTAGAGTTTGTTATTATACTTTGATTTTGAGTTGGATTTAATTTAAAATGTTGAGTTAAAAGAAAAATAAGTTGATTAATATTTGAATTCATTTTGGCACTAATCGCCAGAATAGGAAATCCTTCAATAAACTCAGGAAAACTCTTATTTTCAATTTGATCTTCTTTATTAAAAACTACCAGAAGTTTTTTTTCTGGATACTGTTTTTTGAATTTTTGTAAATCTTTTTGCAATGAACTTTTATTTTTATGATAGTCTTTAGAGTCTACTAAATTCAAAACAAAAGCTGCAAGTTCAATCTTATCAAAAGTTTTTTTAATTCCAATTTTCTCAATGGTGTCTTGTGTTTCTCGTATACCTGCGGTATCGATAAAACGGAAGCACACTCCATCTAAAGTTATTTCATCTTCGATGCTATCTCTGGTGGTTCCGGCAATATCACTAATAATGGCTTTATCTTCATTAAGTAAGCAATTCAAAAGAGTAGATTTTCCCACATTGGGTGGACCTACAATTGCTACTGGAACTCCTTTTTTGATGACATTACCCATTGCAAAAGAATCGAGTAATTGTTTTAGAACAGTTTGTATTTTTGAGATTAAGTTTTCCAATTCTTTTCGATCAGCAAAATCTAAATCTTCTTCAGCAAAATCTAATTCCAATTCAATCAAAGAAGCAAAGTTTAAAAGCTCTTGTCTTAAATTTTTTATTTCATTGCTAAATCCACCTCGCATTTGTTGCATTGCCAGTTGATGACTAGCTTCATTTTCGGATGATATTAAATCAGCTACTGCCTCTGCCTGAGATAAATCCATTTTTCCATTCATGAAGGCCCGCAAAGTGAATTCTCCAGCTTTTGCAGTGATTGCCCCTTTTTCAATTAAAATTTTTATGATTTGCTGTTGAATATAAGGGCTCCCATGGCAGGATATTTCGACTACATTCTCTCCAGTGTATGAGTTTGGGTTTTTGAATACACTTACCAAAACTTCATCAATAACGCTTTCGCCATCTCTAATTTCTCCTAAATGAATGCTATGGCTTTTTTGAGACACTAATTTTTTCCCCGAGCGTGCACTAAAGACCTCATCAGCAAGATGAATAGCATTTGTACCTGAGAGACGGATAAGGGCTATCGCTCCCGAACCAGAAGCTGTAGAAAGTGCGATTATTGTTCCTTCACTTATCATAGTGTAAACTTAAATATTAATACGATTAACAGCGGCTTTCTATTTTTCAATTCTTATTCTCTATAAATTCAACTTTAAAGTTTTAAATTTATAATTGTTTTGTGAACGTTGCTCTTTTCTTATGCTGACGGTTCTCATAATTTTTCCACATTTGTTGTATGGCTTTATTTTCTTCCAGTTCTGGATTGGTTTCTACGATTGTAATCCCCCTTTTATTAAATGTCTTTTGAATTTCATTGAAAAGTATTGCCGTAACCCCTTTTTTTTGGTATTCTGGATGAACACCAATGAGATAAAATGAGGCTCTATTATTAAAATTCTGAGCCCATAAAATCCTGATAAATCCAAAAGGAAAGTAACTTCCATTAGCTTTTTTGAGGGCTTTTGTAAATGAAGGCATCGTTATTACAAAGGCTATCAGGCGATCATTTTGATCTGCTACACATTTTATGAAATCGGGATGAATATATTTAAAATACTTTTCCTTGTAATGTTTTATTTGGTTGGGTTGTATGGGTACAAAGGTTTGAAGCTTTTCATAGGTATCGGTCAATAATTGAAACATTTGATCAACATAAGGAAGAATATCGCTTGTTTTTTTAAAATCGATAAGATGGAGTTTGTAGCGATCAAATATCAAACGACCAAATCGCTTAACTTTTTCAGGAGAATCTTCGAAAGACGAAATTTTAATTTCATACTCAACCCATTGTGCAAGTTTTTTGTAACCTAAGGCTTTTAAATGATCCGAATAGTATGGGAAATTGTATTGAGTTATCATCGTATTCATCTCTTCAAAACCATAGACAAGAAGTCCAGCTTTGTCGAGATTCGAGAACCCTACAGGACCTTCCACAAATTCCATTTTCTTTTCTTTACCTAGGCGTTCTACTTTATTTAATAAGGATTGACTTACTTTTTTATCATCAATACAGTCGAACCAACCAAAGCGCATCTTTCTTTTTTTTAATTGATTAACTTCAATCCAATTTATTATTGCTGCTATTCGTCCAACTACTTCATTATTTATATAAGCTAGAAAAAACTCAGCCTCTGCATTTTGAAATACTGGGTTTTTTTTAACATCAATTAAATTCAATTCTTCATTAATGATGGGAGAAACCCAAAAGGGATTTCCCTTGTATAGTTTAAATGGGAATTTAACAAAGGTTTTAAAATCGCTTTTGGATTCTACTTTTTTAATCTGAATCATAGAACTAATTTTTCCGAGCTCTTCGTTGCCCCTTCTTTTGGGATTTAGTTGCTTTTCTTGCTCCTTTTTCTAATTTTCTTTGTTCTTTTTTCATGGTTTTATCAGCTGCTTTTGCCTCTTTTATTGCTTCGGGATTTTTATCCTTATGAAAATCCAGTCGGTAAGATATCCCTGCATTGAATGAGAAAAATGAAGGAGAATCTTTGATGTTTGAACCAATAGTCCCTTCGATTTGGATATCATCATTTAATAAATAAGCCGCACCAGTCCTGAGGATTTGATCCGAATAGATGTCGCTATAAGTCCCATGATTTTCTAGGTAAACAGACCATTTTGGACTGAAGGTATGGGTAAGGGTTAAAATATAACTTTGTTCTTCGTAATCTGATGTGATTCGATTATAAGTCAAGTTGGTTACAAAAACCCAAGTTCCCAAAAAATGAGATTGTGTTGCAAGGGTTCCTCGATAACTAATTAAGGGTTCAACGATTCCCCTTCTGTTTATGTTCAGGAAAAAGCCTGGACGGTGAAGGTTATTAAAAATATCTCCATAGGGATAGGTGTTATCTGCTTCTTTGAAATTAAAATTTGCTCCCAAGGTTACTGAAACTGCCGGAATTAAATCCCGTAGGCGAAATGAATTGTTTGCTTTCCAACTGTAAACATCTGTTTCAACTCCTTTTTTAAATGGGTCATAAACCAAATATTTGACTCCCATGAAATTGCTAAAAAAATCATCTCGCAGATAACTTAGATTCGGCTCAATAAGTTTATTGGTAAGTTTGTCTATGAGGTAAGAGCCTTCATAAGTTAATTCTAACTGTTCTTTAAGAAAACCCCATCGCACAGAAAAAAACCCTACCATTCCATTAACTGTTGAGTTGTTGTATCCTTTGTGTTTGTATGATCTAAATTCTCCTCCTGCTTCAAATTGAATTACACCGGTGCCCAAAGAAAATGCGCCGATAGACATTCCTGGACGATTGGAATTTATTTGTTCTGTATATTGAGAAAAAAGGGGAGTATTCAGTAAAATTAAGATCCCCCAAAAAAATCCTTTACCCATGTTTTATTATTTTGAGCAATATAAGTGCTTTTTAAGAAATATGCTATTTATTTTAGCTGTCAAGATGGGTATTAAATCCGTCTAAATGGTTAAATTTGATTTATTAAATAGCTCAGCTTGTTAGAATTTATCCTCATAATTTTTGCAGTGATCTTTTTACTAAGGAAGCTTGCCCCTTGGATCATTCGTTTTTTTTTGGGTCGTCTTTTTAAGATGGCTCAGATGCAACAGTCACAGCAGCAACAGAAAGTAAAAACAAACTCCAAAAAACCGAAAACCAATTCGGAAGATTTAGGCGAATACATTGACTATGAAGAAATTGATTGATTTGATTCGGTTTAAAAACATACTTCCTCATTTATCTGCTGTTTTAATTTTTATAGGAATCTCTTTTTGTGTTTTTTATCCTGTAATCAAAGGCAAAAAACTTTTTCAATCAGATATTCAACAATATCAAGGAATGTCCAAACAATTACAAGAGTCTCGAAAGAAGGGTGTTGAATTGTATTGGATAGATAATGCTTTTGGCGGAATGCCAACCTATCAATTGGGAGCTAAATATCCTTTTGACTTTCTTACCCCAATTCATAAAATTGTTCGGCTTTTGCCACATCCAATATTTTTGGTATTCCTTTACTTTTTAAGTTGTTACCTCCTTTTGCTTTCAATGCGTGTTCCTATGAAGTATGCCTTGTTTGGTGCATTAGCCTATGGTTTATCTACATATTTGTTGATCATCATTCAAGTAGGCCACAATACAAAGGCACAGGCTTTGGGTTATTTGCCCTTTGTTTTGGCAGGAGTTCAATGGGTATTTAGAAAAAAATATTTTCTGGGTTTTGTTTTTAGCTGTTTTGCTATTGCAATGCAAATTAGAGCTAATCACTATCAGATAACCTATTATCTATTGTTGTTGCTCCTGGTTTTTGGTGTAGTTCAACTTTGGAACCACTTCAAGAACGATCAACATATTGATTTTTTTAAAAAAATTGGTGTTTTGTTTTTGGCAGGTTTTTTTGCTCTAGGTTTAAATGCTACTTCATTATTGGCAACATCTGAGTATTCAAAATTCAGTACAAGAGGTAAAAGTGAACTAACTTTATCGGCTACTGGAGTACCTATTGAAGCCAGATCGGGACTTTCTTACGATTACATCACTCAATTCAGTTATGGAATTTTTGAAAGCCTTAATCTTATTGTTCCACGCATTCAAGGAGGAGGATCTCGAGAAAATTTGGGGACTTCCTCAGAGGTTTATGAATATTTAATTAGGCAAGGAGCTGGTCGAAAACAAGCTAAGAGTTTTAGTGAAAATGTCCCTACTTATTGGGGAGATCAACCTATTTTAGAAGCACCAGCATACATAGGAATCGTGATAGTTTTCTTAGCATTTTTGGCTATATTTTTAGGTTGGAATATGCAAAAACGATGGTTGTTTTTTGGGATTTTACTTTCCTTGTTTTTATCCTGGGGAAAAAACCTACCTTTTTTAACTCATTTCTTTATTGATTACATTCCTTTTTATTCAAAGTTTAGAGCGGTATCATCAATTCAAGTACTTCTCGAACTTGCATTTCCAGTTTTGGCAACAATAGGTTTAGTTGACTTTTTCAATGCTTCCAAATACCAACAAATTGAGTCACTCAAAAAAACTATTTTTCTTTTTGGAGGCCTTGCTTCAGTTTTGTTTTTAGTAAAAGGGATGCTTTCTTTTGAAGGAGCTACAGACAATTATTACCGACAAGCCATAGGTTCCGAATTGATGCAACAAATTTATAAAGCTCGAAAAGCAGTCTACACTGAAGACCTTATTCGAGCAGTTATTTTTGTGGTTATTACGGCATCATTATTATGGGCTAGTTCACTTCAAAAATTAAAATCAAACATTGTCTATATAATTATTTTGTTATTGATGTTGATTGATCTTGGAGGAATTTCTAATCGATATTTGAACCGTGATTTATTTACCTCAAAGTCACGTGCTAAAACTGCATTTTTTCCCTCAGATGCGGATCGGTTGATTTTAAAAGATTCAAGTTATTTTAGAGTTTACGAACCTAGTATGCGTCTTGCTGGCGCCAGAACTTCATACTTTCATAATGCTATTGGGGGTTATCACGGTGCAAAACCTAGGCGATATGAAGAAGTTTTTCAAATGTTTGAAAGCCTTCAGCGTGAAGAAATTTTAAATATACTTAACGTAAAATATATTTTGTTTGAAGCAGAAGAGGGAGGATTAAAATCTTTTATGAACCCAGAAACCCTTGGTAATGCATGGTTTGTAGAAAATCTTTTTAAAACAAGTTCTCCAGACAGTACTTACCAACAACTCGCAACCCTTAATTTTAGTTCGGCTGCAGTAAGTGAATCTGATGCACTTCAAAATTTACCAAATACATTCTTGAGGGATTCTTTAGCCTCAATTAAATTAATTCATCACGAACCAGAACATCTGAGATATGAATCAAACTCCAATCAAGATGGATTTGCTGTTTTTTCAGAAATGTACTACCCATTCGGTTGGAAAGCAACTATTGATGGAGTTGAACAACCTCACTTCAATGTTAATTACATACTTAGAGGTATGACTATTCCTAAAGGGAAGCATCTTATTGAATTTACTTTTGATCCCTCTGTTGTTAACTTTGGTGGAAAAATACAACTAATTAGTTTCCTTGTTTTGATGGGACTTATTATCTTGGGCATAAGGCGACAACTCAAAAATAAATCATTATGAATTAATGGGAATAATTGCTCGACAGTCATTTTATAATATACTAAGTATACTATTAGCGTTTGCTTTGGGCGGGCTAAACACTATTGTGTTTTACCCCAGAGTCATGGGTCCAGAATTTCATGGATTAGTAGGAGCCTTGTTGGCAAACTCTAACATCATCCAACCGCTTTTTTCTTATGGAATTCAATTCTCTGTAATTAAATTTTATTCTGCTTGTAAAACTCAACGAGATCAAGATAATTTATTAATCTTCTCTATTGTTTTACCATTATTTGTAATCATCCCCTTGACATTAATGGTTTATCAATTTGATTTTGTTTTGGATTATTTCTTTAAAGATCAATCCAAAGCCACAGATTATCTGTTTTTAATTTTAAGTGTAGCAATTTCAACGGCTTATTTTGAAATTTTTTATAGTTGGCTTCGGATTCAGAAAAAGACTGTGTTTGGTAATTTTTTGAAAGAAGTATATCAACGGGTTATGATTACTATTTTGATTATGTTTTATCTGATTGGATGGTTAGGTTTTAATAGTTTTCTGTATGCTTTGATTGGTGGTTATTATCTGAGGTTACTTCTCATTCTTTCCTATGCTTTGAGGACTTACACACCAAAAATTCATTGGGAATTTCCAAATAACACAAAAGTGTTGTTGCGATACTGTAGCTATATTTTCTTGACAGGATTTTCAGCAAGTATTATATTGGATCTGGATAAATCGATGATAAAACAATATTTAACAACTGATTATGTTTCTTTTTATATGGTTGCTATTTTTATAGCAGCTGTAATTGATACCCCCTCTAGAGCAATGGTACAGATTGTAAGTCCTATGGTTGCAGAATCCTTAAACACCAATAATAAAAGTCGTTTAAAAGAGCTTTTAAAAAAAAGTTCTTTAAACCTTCTATTAATTTCTGGCTTACTTTTTGTCGTAATCAATATAAACCTTCAGGATATTTATAAATTGATTGAGATTCTGAATACAGAAAAGGGATATGTTGCAGGGTTACCGATAATTTTATTGATTTCTGTTACAAAGCTTTTTTCTGCCTCTCTGGGTTGTTTGAATAATATCATAACCAATTCTAAATACTACCGGTATTTACTAATCTTTTCAGTTGCATCAGCCTCAGCAGCAGTTGTACTAAATATCCAATTCATTTCAACCTATGGTTTTATTGGGGCAGCAATTGCTACCTTAATTGTTGTAACAATTTTTAATTTATTAAAAATTATATTGGTTTTTTATAAGTTTAAAATACACCCTTTCAGCATAAAGTCAATCTGGATTTTATTTCTTATCCTTACTTTATATTTGATCTTTGTTAATGTAAATTTAGATTTTCATCCTTTTGTCTCGGTATCTCTCAAATCGATTCTTGTTGGGATACTTTATTTGGGGGTTAGTTATTTTTTAGGATTGTCAAATGAGGTAAATCAGCTTTTAAATCGTTTGTTAAAAAAACAATAGCTTATTGATGTATCAATAAGCTATTGCCAACAAAATCATTAAACCAATAATTTAATTATGAAATTAAACCATTTTTTTTAAAACAATTACTGAGCCAAACTCAAAAATCAAACGTTAAAATTTCGTTAAACAATTTTTATTTTCTTTGCTAAGTATTTTCCAGTGTGGGATTTTTTGTTTTTTGCAAGTTCTTCAGGGGTTCCTTCTCCCAGTAAAATCCCTCCTTTATTTCCGCCTTCAGGTCCAAGGTCTACAATGTGATCAGCACATTTAATTAGATCAATATTGTGTTCAACAACAATAATGGAATGTCCTTTATTAAGAAGGGCTTCAAAAGAGGTTAAAAGTTTTTTGATGTCGTGGAAATGTAATCCGGTTGTTGGTTCATCAAAAATAAAGAGTATTTTATTTCTATGATCTCCTTTACCAATAAAAGAGGCTAGTTTTATTCGCTGTGCCTCTCCACCTGATAATGAGGCAGAGGATTGCCCAAGGGATACATAACCTAATCCAACTTTTTTTAATGGAGCTAGTTTTTTGACAAGTTTTGTTTGAGAGTGTTTTTCAAAGAAATCCATAGCTTCATCTATCGTAAATTCTAAAATATCATCAATAGATTTATCCTCAAATTGAACTTCACGTACTTCTTTTTTAAAGCGTTTTCCTTTACAATGCTCACATTGAAGGATTATATCAGCCATAAACTGCATTTCAATAGTTACAGTTCCTTCTCCTTTACAAGATTCACAACGCCCACCATCAACATTAAACGAAAAATGCTTGGCTTGGTAGTTCCTCACTTTGGAAAGGGGTTGGCTGGCAAATAAAGCTCGAATATCATCATAAGCTTTGATATAGGTCACAGGGTTTGATCTGGAGGAACGTCCAATGGGGTTTTGATCTATAAACTCTACGTGTTTAATCGAATCATAGTTCCCCTCTAATGCCGTAAATTGCCCAGGTTTTTCAATAAAAACACCCAATTCACGTTGTAGTGCAGGATATAATATTTTTTTTACCAAGGTGCTTTTTCCACTTCCAGATACTCCAGTAACCACTGTTAATGAATTCAAAGGGAAATGTGTGGTTATGTTTTGCAAATTGTTTTCTCGTGCACCAACAACAATTAATTGTTCTTTACTTGAACGTCTTATGGAAGGGATTTCAATTCTCAGTTGATTGGTTAGGTATTGTGCCGTCAGTGATTTTGCAGCCAAAATATCGTTCATTTTTCCTTCAGCAACAATTTCACCTCCAAGTGTTCCGGCTTCTGGACCCATGTCAATGATACGATCTGAGGCCAACATAATCTCCTCATCATGTTCTACTACAATAACTGTGTTACCGATATCTCGAAGTTGTTTTAATATTTTTATTAGACGTTCGTTATCTCGAGAGTGTAATCCAATGCTTGGCTCATCTAAAATGTACATTGAACCTACTAAACTACTTCCTAGAGAAGTAGCCAAGTTGATTCTTTGGGATTCTCCTCCCGAAAGAGAATTTGATTTTCGATTTAAAGTTAAATAACCGAGTCCTACATCCTTAATGAAATTAAGTCTACTTTTGATTTCAATAAGAAGCCTATAGGCAACTTCTCGTTGTTGGCCTGAAAGCTTTAAGTTGTTGAAGAATTCTAATAAATCATCTAAGGGTTCATTTACTAATTCAGCTAAGCTTTTGCCACCTACTTTCACATACCCAGCCTCTGGTTTTAATCGAGTTCCTTGACATGAGTTACAATTAGTTTTTCCTCTGTATCTGGATAGCAAAACACGATTTTGAATTTTATAATTCTTAGCTTCAATTTTTTTAAAAAACTTATCTAAGCCAGTAAAAAATGAATTTCCTTTCCAAATCAAATCTTTTTCATCTTGATTCAGTTCATAATAGGGTTTGTGAATTGGAAAATCAAAACGGTAAGCATTATTTACCAAATCATCATAGTATTTTCGCATAGTCCCACTTTTCCATGGAACAATAGCTTCTTCATAAATTGATAGTCCAGTATTCGGGATTACCAAATCAGGGTCAATTCCAATAATATCTCCATAACCTTCACATTTTGAACAGGCTCCAAAAGGATTATTGAAACTAAATAAATGAACATTTGGAACTACAAACTTCATCCCATCTGCTTCAAAATTATTCGTAAATTCTTTTCGGTTTTCACCGTCCAATGATACTACAGCACAGCTACCGTTTCCTTCGAAAAAAGCAATTTCAATTGCATCGGAAAGCCGATTTTTAAAATCGTCATCTTTTTTTAAAACTACTCGATCAACAACCAATTCAAAAGATTTAGGAGGCTTTTCAGCAACATCGTCTAAACGCTGTATTTTTCCATCAGAAAATATACGAGCGAATCCCTGTTGAATCAGAATTTTTATTACATCTTTTTGGCTTCTTTTTTGAGTGTTGGCTACAGAAGTCAATAGTAACAATTTGGTGTTTTCTTCTAAAGAAAAAATATAATCAATAACATCTGAAACACTATCTTTCTTAACCACGGTATCAGATACGGGAGAGTAGGTAACTCCGATTCTAGCAAAAAGTAGTTTGAGGTAATCATAAATTTCAGTTTTGGTACCTACAGTCGATCTGGGATTTGAGGAGTTTACTTTTTGTTCAACAGCTATTGCTGGAGCAATTCCCCTGATCTGTTCTACTTTTGGTTTGTTTAACCTTCCCATGAATTGACGCGCATAAGAAGATAAACTTTCTACATATCGTCTTTGACCTTCAGCATAAAGGGTATCAAAAGCTAAAGATGATTTTCCTGAACCCGACAACCCTGTGATTACGGTAAGTTTATTTCTTTCGATAGCTACATCAACGTTTTTAAGGTTGTGGAGTTGAGCCCCTAGGATAATGATATGATTTTTTGAGTCTAATTTTCTAACGTCTTCCATACTAAAAATGAAGGGTGTAATATACAACTTATCCTCCAGTTTTCTCATAAGGACTTACTAGGTTATTTAAAAATAATACCTTATTTTTCTGGCGATTTAACTAAGAGATATAGCTGTTCCACTTTATCACGTGCCCATGGAGTCCTTCTTAAAAACTTTAAGCTTGATTTTATTTAGGGATTCAAATTAAAATATAGAATGGGAATTCGGGAACCGAGTCCATCAAAACCATAAACTTCTACTAGCTCCTCTAATATATAAGCTAACTAAATCCCGTCTAACGGGTTGTTCGGTTGTTCTTTAGAAAGATCTGACATGAAATTCTATTTGATAAATATATAGCTTTATAAATAACAGAGTGAATTTATTTTTAATTTTTAAAATCAAAACACCAACGATTTATGAATGAACTTATTGTAATTTAAAAATAATAATATATATTTGAAGAATATAAACATAGACGTATAAAGCAACTTTACTTTTAAATTTATCGCAAACCTACATCCCTTAGGGTGTTTAAAAGTAATATGTATGTCAAATTCTCATAAAAACCTAACTGACGCCGTACTTGTAAAAGGCTACATTGATGGGTGTGAACGTTCGTTAGCAAATTTAATTGAACGTCACAAGCTTAAAATCTATAATTTTATTTATTCTAAAGTTTTTGATCGTGAAATTGCAGAGGATATTTTCCAAGACACCTTTATCAAGGTAATTCGGACTCTAAAAAGAGGAGTTTATCAAGAAGAGGGAAAGTTTCTTCCTTGGGTAATGAGAATATCTCATAACTTAGTAATTGATCATTTTAGAAAGAGTAATCGAATTCCGATTTTTGAAAGTAAAGATAAATTTGATATTTTTAAAATCATAGGTGATGATGTTCCAAACATAGAGAGTTCTATGATTAATAAACAAGTCGTTGAGGATTTAAGAAAATTAATTATAGAATTACCAACCGATCAACGAGAAGTGCTGACCATGCGCTTGTACAAAGACATGAGTTTCAGGGAGATTGCTGAAATTACTGGTGTAAGTATAAATACGGCATTAGGTCGAATGAGATATGCTGTAATCAATATCAGAAAATTGATTGAGGAGCATCAGATTATTTTATCTGCATAAAGAATACTATTTCTTTGTTTTTTTCGTTAATATTCTATACAATCATAGTTTATGGAAAAAAATTACTCTGCTAAAAATTCTTCAAACAAAAAACAGGGCCCTAGTGACCTGACGGTTAAGCGTATTCTAGCTTTTTCAAAAGCATTCAAAACGATGAATTATTCAAAGCAAAATGTTTCTGAAAAATTAAAGAAATAAAACCGACTTAACTTTTATTAAAAGCTTTCAAAACGGATTTTCTTCCTATAGTTTTTGTTATTATATCATTTTCAATTTTCCATCCTCTAGCTGGAGAATATTCTCTGCCATACCAAATTATTTGTAGATGTAAATCATTCCACTTCTCTTTAGGAAAGAGCCTTTTTGCATCTCTTTCAGTTTGAACTACAGATTTACCATTAGTAAATCCCCAACGGTACATCAAGCGATGGATATGGGTGTCCACTGGAAATGCAGGCACATCAAAAGCCTGAGACATCACCACACTTGCCGTTTTATGTCCTACAGCAGGAAGTTCTTCGAGTGCTTCAAAATTTCGGGGAACTTTTCCATTATGCTTTTTAAGAAGAATGTGTGAAAGTCCATGTATTCCTTTTGATTTCATAGGAGATAGCCCTACTGGCTTTATGATTTCTCTAATTTGTTCTACCGTAAGTTTGATCATTTCTTGTGGTGTAGAAGCTTTTTCAAACAGTATTGGGGTTATTTTATTAACTCTCACATCAGTGCTTTGTGCCGAAAGTAAAACAGCAATTAACAAAGTGAAGGGATCAGTGTGATCCAGGGGAATTGGAATTTCAGGATATAAATCCTGAAGGGTTTTCATGGTGAAGGCTACTTTTTCTTTTTTTGTCATTTTAAGTGAATTAAAAAAGTTAAATTTTAAAAACTTATATAATATTTGATAGCACTTTTGAGAAGCCTAATCTTTTTCGTAATTTAGAAAAAAAACAACAATGAATACACTTAAAGAAGGAGATTTAGTACCCAACTTTAGTTGTTTAGATGAAACAGGAACTTTACATCGATTGGAAGACTACAAAGGAAAAAAATTAGTAGTTTTCTTTTATCCAAAGGCAAGTACACCAGGTTGTACTGCTGAAGCATGTAATCTCAGGGATTATTATGAAGAACTCAAAAGTGCAGGATACAGTTTATTGGGGGTAAGTGCTGATGCTCAAAAAAAGCAACAAAATTTTTCAAAAAAATATAATTTCCCTTTCCCCTTACTAGCCGATGAAAACAAAGAAGTAATCAATGCTTTTGGAGTTTGGGGTTTAAAAAAGTTTATGGGAAAAGAATATGATGGAATCCACAGAAAAACCTTTATTGTCGATGGTCAAGGGAAAGTAGAACGCGTCATAGATAAGGTAAAAACTAAGGCACATGCTGCTCAGATTCTGGAATAGAATTTTCAAAAAAGTTATACTTTTTTTGACTCAGGATTGAAACCAAACATTTTCTTTTTTACAATCATGTCCGATATACCTTCAGGAAGATGTTCGTCCCATCCCACCTCATTGTTATTAATTTGTTGTAGGATTTTTCGCGAAAAGATATCGAGATATTCAGGTTCAAAATCAAAAATGTCAACAACCTTACCGTTGTATTTAAAAAACTTGTAAAAGTCTTTCATTCTTGGATGCAGTTTTAAATTGTTGCTCGTTATGATGTTCCCATTATCGTCTTTTGTAGGATAAAGGTATACTTTTAGATTGTTGTAAAACATTTTTCCAAAAGCTTCAAGAATTCCTCCACTTAAGTCTGTGTAATAATTTTCATCGAATACCTCAACAAAACTATTGACTCCCATGGCTAATGCCATTTGTTTTTTGGTGTATTGAGATAAATAATCGACTAGGCGATAATACTCTTTAAAGTTTGAAATCATTACTATATGACCCAATGAACATAAAAGTTTGGCTCTGTCCATAAAATCTTTTTCGTCTATTTCACCTTGGGAAGTTAGGTTTGAAAGTGTTATTTCAAAGATTACCACCGTTTTATTTTCATTGACTTCATGTTCCTTAAGAAATACCTCTAAAGATTTTTCAAACATATCAATATTAACTTTTGTCACGGGCCTAAAACTCCCACGTAAAGCCAAAATATTCTTTTTGTAGAGTTCTCGTGCTGGGAGTATATTGTTTCCATTAGGGTTAAACATAACGGCTTCGGTCATTCCGTTTTTTACTAATTGTAAACTCATCAAACGATTGTCTACATTTTTAAAAAGAGGACCAGTAAAGTTAATAGTATCAATTTCTATTGCATCTTTATCAATATGGTCATACAAATATTTTAAAAGCTTTTTGGGCTCATCGTGTTTATAAAAAGCTCCGTAAATTAGGTTTGATCCCATAATACCCAGAGATTCTTGTTGAAATCGTGCCTCAGTCTGATTGAAACGAACATGTAAGGTAATTTCACTGTATTCTTGATCAGGAGCGGTTTGAAACCGAATTCCCATCCAGCCATGTCCTTTGAATTTTTTAGCAAAGTCAATAGTAGTAACGGTATTAGCATAGGTAAAAAACATTTTGTTAGGGTTTTCTAACCTTGGAATTCTATTTTCGAGAAGCTTCATTTCATGACCTAACATCTTGGTTAAGCGTGTTTCAGTTACATACCGTCCATCTTCGTCTTCACCATAAATATTATCACTGAAATTCTTGTCGTAAGCACTGATAGTTTTTGCAATAGTACCTGAAGCTCCACCAACCCTAAAAAAATGTCTAGCAACTTCCTGACCAGCACCGATTTCGGCAAAGGTCCCATAAATATGCTCATTCAAGTTTATGCGTAAAGCTTTGGCTTCTATTGAGGGTCTGTTCTCGAGTGGTCTTTCACCAGATAGGTTTGTTGACATAGTAATATATTACTTAACAAATGTACAAAGTTTGTTTATTTTAAATACAAATATTTACCTTTGAAATAATGTTAAAAATTACTTTTTTAGGGACAGGTACTTCACAAGGGATTCCAATTATAGGAAGTAAACATCCAGTTTGCTTGAGTAAAAACCCAAAAGATAAAAGATTGCGTGTCTCGATTATAATATCATGGAAATCTTTTAACTATGTAATAGACTGTGGCCCTGATTTTAGGCAACAGCTTTTGAAAAACCCTATCCCACATTTAAATGGAATTTTATTTACTCACGAACATGCCGATCATACTGCTGGTTTGGATGATATTCGCCCATTTTTTTTTAAACAGGGAAAAATAAAATTCATAGCTAATCAAGAGGTTTTTGATGCTCTAGATCAACGTTTTTCTTACATTATGAATGATAAGAATAAATATCCCGGTGCCCCATCTGTTTTAAGAAAAGTAATCGATCATAAAGATGATTTCACGCTCGAAGAAATGAAAATAACCCCAATAAAGATAATGCATCACCAACTTGAAGTGATGGGGTATCGTTTTGGAAATTTTGCATATTTGACAGATGTAAAGACCATTGAAGATCAAGAAATCGACAAATTAAAGGATTTGGATGTTTTGGTTCTTAGCGCACTTCGAATAGAACCTCATCCATCCCATTTAAATTTAGAAGAAGCATTGGCTATGGTTAATCTCATTCAACCCAAGAAAACTTTTTTCACTCACATCAGTCATTTGCTTGGTTTTCATGATGAAGTTGAATCCAGTTTACCCGAAAATGTGCATTTAGCTTTTGATAATTTACAAATCACATCAACATAAAAACTAGATTATTATTTGTTCTAATTCATATGAAAAAAAACATTTTTATTTATTTATTTTCTTTTGTCTCATTGATTTTGATCTTTCAATTTGTCAACAGCAACAAAATCATGCTGGATCAACAAAACAGACTAAAAAACAAACAAACATTAATCACTAACCTTAAGGATTCTTTGAAGGTCGAAAAACGACGTTTTTTTGACAATGTTTATTTTTCATTAGACACCAATGAAGAAGCAATTGGATATTTTGATGACCTAGATTTCCCTGTTAATTCATTTTTAATCAAAGAGGCGGTATACGAAACGAATCTTTTGAAAGCAGAAGCATCATTAGTTCCCTATGCAGAAATGGGAGGGAAGTTTCTAATTAACAAGGTTAAGGTTTTAAATCATAAGTGGTTGATTGCTGATTTTTCTGATGGAAGTTTTTGGGGAGAACTCATGATTTATTACCAATTTAATTCTAATGGAAAGCTCACTTTTAAAGTAATTGATCACTTTTTATATCCCAAAAATTAATATTTACTTTCCAGCTATCCAATCAATTAAATCTTTGAAGTTTTCAGGACTTATTGTGTGGGGTGCATCATATTCTTTGTATTGAAGAGCTATCCCTTTTTCTTTGAGCAGATCTATGCCTTTTCGGGTATGGATGACAGGAATTACAGGGTCAATTGTGCCGTGTGAGCTAAAACAATTTAGATGCGATTTACTATCTTCGGTTTCCTTCACTAAGTTTGGATTATAAAAACCGCTAAGGGCTATAATTTTATGTAAGTATTTTGGATAGGTTAGCCCTAATGCCCAACTTAGAATAGCACCTTGACTAAAACCTAAAACATCAATCTGCTCTATAGATGAATTGATACGATTTAGGTGATGCTTTATATTGAACAGAATTAAATCTCTGGATTGAATCCCTTCTTCATCATTCGACCACTTATTCATATCATCATCAAAAGTAATGGTATACCAAGCATAACCGCCCTCTGCTAAAATAATAGGAGCACGTAGGGCAATTATATGATAGTCTTTTGGTAAATATCTTGCAAATGAAAATAAATCTTCTTCATTGCTTCCGTAACCATGAAACAAAAATAATACGGGTGAATTTGGATTGTTTTTTTCTGGTTTTTGATGAAGAAATTCAAGTACTTGATTTGTATCTATGTTCATTTAAGTAGAGTCTGTGCGTTATTAATAACTCCGTATACTTTTCCTTGGATTGTACTATTAATAAAAGCGCAATTTTTTGAGGTTGAAATTATGTGTTCCTCTTTAAAAATATCATTTCCAGTTGGATTGAATAAGGTAATATTAGCTTTTTGTCCTATTTCTATTGGGTTGTTTTCAATATTAAATTTTTCTTTACCTTTAGTAAGAATAGAAATCACTTTTTCAATAGGAAATAAAGTTGAAAGTACTCCAAACATAGCTTCTAAACCTATGGTGCCAGATGCAGCATATTCAAATTCTAAATGTTTTAATTCTAGGTTTAATGGCTCGTGGTTTGAGGTCACCATGTCAATTGTTCCATCAATTAAACCTTGTCTGAGGGCTGTTTGATCATTTTCTGTCCTAAGGGGTGGATCAAGTTTATAAGAGGTGTCAAAATCATTTAATTGCTCATCGGTAAATAAAAGATTAGCTAATGCAACACTACAGCTGATATTTAATCCTTGTTTTTTGGCTTTACGAATAAGTTCTAGCGATTGGGAGGAGGATATGAAGGGAATATGAAGATGCCCTCCCGTATATTCCAAAACTGCAATATCTCGTTGAACTTGTAAAATTTCACTCAGGGTAGGGGATCCTGACATTCCGTTTTTGGTACTTATCCTTCCCTCATGAACTCCTCCATTGTTTCCAAAACTATTGTCGGAGGGATGAGAAACAATTAAACCGCTGAAGCGTTGGGCATAAAGTAAGGCAATTTTGAGTAATTCTGTATTTTTAATTGGTTTTTTGAAGTCTCCAAAAGCAACGGCACCATTTTGTTTTAAATCATATAATTCCGTTAATTGCTTTCCTTCTTGGTTTTTTGAAAAAGAAGCAATCGGATAAATTTGTGTTGCTGATTGAGAAGCAGCGCTTTTTAAATAACTTACGGCGGTTTGGTTGTCAGTAGTTGGATTGGTGTTAGGATTGATGGCTATTTGACTAAAGCCACTTAATCCTGCAGTTTTTAACCCGTTTTTGAGAGTTTCACGTTCTTCATAACCTGGTTCTCCAAAGCAAACACTGCTGTCAAACCAACCTCTTGAAACATGAAGGTTGGAGTAAGATATTATTTTAGCCTCATCATTAGTAATTTCATCTTCAATTGCTGAAATAATACCGTCAATTATTAAAATATCTTTGGAAGAGAAATGAAATGTGCTGTTGGGGTCAATAAAAGTCGCATTTTTAAGGAGTATTTTCATCAATTGTAAAACAAAATCCAAATTTGATTATAAAAGTACAAAACAAAAGGCAATCTCAAAGATTTATATCTAAAGAGCTTTAAAATTTTTCAAATGCTCCAAGACCGAAAAGAGCAAAATCATATTTCACAGGGTCCTCAGGATCCATGAGTTTAAGCTTGTAATCAACTTCTAAGACTGCTTTCGCATCGTTTTGTTTTCTTTTAAGTATTCCTAACTTTCTTGCAACATTACCCGTGTGAACATCCAATGGGCAAGAAAGTTGTCTGGGATGAATTGATTTCCATAATCCAAAGTCTACTCCTGAAGTATTGGAACGAACCATCCATCTTAAATACATATTTATGCGCTTAGCGGCAGAACCTTTTAAAGGATCTGCTAAATGTTTTTGTGTACGAGCTTGATGAGGAAGTTCAAAAAAAGTTTTTTTAAAATAATGTAAAGAGGTCTGTAAGGGCATTGTTGAAGTTAATTTTTCTAACAAACTTTCAATCCCACCATGAGTTTGGTATATATTTTGAAGGGCTTGTATAAAATATCTCAGATCCTCCGCATTGAAGGTGCGATGTACAAAGTCCTTGAATCGATTTAGATCCTTGGGTTCATGATTGATCACAAAATCGTGTGGAGATTCTTCCATCAACTCCATCATTTTATTACCACTTTTAATGATGCTGTTTCTGTTTCCCCAGGCTATCGTTGCTGCTAAGAAGCCAGCAATTTCAATGTCTTTTTTTTTAGAAAAACGATGGGGGATTTGAATAGGATCTACTTTGATAAATTCTTGAGATTGATAATAATCAGCCTTTATGTTTAAAAATTCTTTAAGCTCCTCAAATTCCATTTAAACTATAATTTCACCATCGACTAGTTCAATTTTACGATCGGCTTTATTGGCTAATTCTTGGTTGTGGGTTACAATGACAAAAGTGTGTCCAAAATGATCTCTTAGATCAAAGAAAAGTTGATGTAGTTCATCTGCTGTGGCACTGTCTAAATTTCCACTGGGTTCATCTGCAAAAATGATTTTGGGGTCGTTCATTAATGCTCTAGCTACTGCAACGCGCTGCTGTTCACCTCCTGATAATTCAGTTGGTTTATGGTTTAATCTATTTTGTAATCCCAACTGATTTAAAAGCTTACTGGCTCGTAATTCCGCTTTTTTTCGTCCAATACCTTTTATAAAGGCTGGGATCATAACGTTTTCGAGAGCATTAAATTCTGGCAGTAATTCATGAAATTGAAAAATAAAACCCAGTTCTTTGTTTCGAAACTCTGATAATTCATTTTCTTTTAACTCTAAAATGTTCGTATTGTTGATTTGAATTAAAACACCAGATGATTTGTCTGGACGAGATAATGTTCCTAGAATTTGTAAAAGTGTTGTTTTTCCAGCACCTGATGGTCCGACAATAGCAATGATTTCTCCAGAATTAATTTCTAAAGCTATATTTTTTAGGATGTTCAAGTCTCCTAATTTTTTATGAATATTTTTCGCAACAATTAGTTTTTTCATATTGACCACAATTTAATATATAATCCCTTTCTCTTTAAAAGATTTAAGCCCTTTTTTTATTTTTAATTTTATTTAGTTAATATATTTGTTTCGTAGATTGTTTATATGAATTCTTTGGATACAGCATATTTTGCTGGAGGTTGTTTTTGGTGTACCGAAGCAATTTTTCAACGTTTGAAAGGTGTTGAGGAGTTAACTTCCGGTTATATTGGGGGAACGGTTAAAAATCCTGCCTACAGAGAAGTATGTTCGGGTAGAACTGGACATGCTGAAGGAGTAAAGATTTTATTTGATCCTCAAATAATTACTTATCGCACCTTGTTAACTGTTTTTTTTGCTACCCATGACCCTACAACTCTCAACCGACAGGGAAATGATGTAGGAACTCAATACCGTTCTTCGATTTTTTATATCAATAATGAACAAAAAAAAGTTGCTGAAAAGCTGATTTCTGAACTTCAAAATAGCACTTTTGATGATCCAATAGTTACTGATTTAATTGAAGAAATGCCTTTTTATAATGCAGAGAAGGAACATCATAATTATTACAACGATCACAATGAACAACCTTATTGTTCTTATTTAATTAATCCTAAGATTCAAAAACTGAAACAAAATTATTTGCATCTTTTGAAAACTCCTTGATTGCACAGGCTTTCGAATTAAATAAAGGCATATTAAAATTTAAAATCAAATTTTAATCCTGATAAGGTTTTTGATAAATATTTTATCTATAAAATTATTTTCAATTTATTCTATTTAATCTTTCAAGAAACGTTTAAAACCCATTTTACTCAGTATTTTTTTCTCAAAATCCCAAAAGAATTTAAATTGGAAAAAAAGGATTCCAAAAAACAAAAGCAGTATTTGATAGATTGGAAATACAATTAAGATTCTAATAGTCCAGTAGATCAAGGAACCCAAAAAAATATTGTCAAAACTACTGAGATGAATTCCTAGAAAATCCATTAGAGGTTTTGCAACCTTCACAGAGGAAGAGCCAGTTATAGCGAATACAACAAAAATGATGAACAGTTGAAGATTCGACTTCACATCCCATTTAGCTTTTAATCTTTCGAAATAACTCATTAAGCGAGAATCTCGTGAATTTGTTGTGCTAATTCTTCTCCAATTCTATCTTGAGCTTCTCCTGTAGCTGCACCAATATGTGGGGTTAAAGAAACTTTTGGGTGCATCAATACTTGCATGGCAGGTTTTGGTTCTTCTTCAAAAGTATCCAAACCAGCAAAAGCTAATTTTCCGCTTTCAAGATTTTTAAGTAATTGAACTTCATCGATCACACCTCCACGGGCAGCATTTACGAGCGCAGCTCCGTTTTTCATTTGACTGAATTCTGTAGCACCGATAACATAATCTTTTTGTGCCGGAACATGTAAACTTATGAAATCAGCTTCTGCAAGTAGAGATTCTTGGGATTGTATTTTAATATCAACAGATATTGACTTACCGTTAAATAGTTCAACATTAATGGTTGCATCTTCCATAAATTTATCGGATGCAATAACGCGCATTCCAACTCCTAATGCAATTTTAGCAACTTCTTGTCCTATTCTGCCAAAACCAATAATTCCAATTGTTTTTCCTCTGAGTTCCATACCTTTAGCATATGCTTTTTTCAATCCCTTGAAATTAGTCTCTCCCTCGAGTGGCATATTTCGATTTGAATCATAAAGAAAACGAACACCACCGTAAAGATGGGCAAACACTAACTCTGCAACAGAAGCAGAAGAAGCTGCAGGTGTATTAATTACTTTTAATCCTTTTTCACGGGCATATTCAACGTCAATGTTGTCCATTCCAACACCACCTCTTCCAATAATCTTTAATGACGGACATGAGTCGATTAATTCTTTGCGCGCAGTTGTTGCACTTCTAACCAATAGTACTGAAATATCATTTTCATTGATGTAAGAGATTAATTGCTCTTGCGCTACGTTGGTTGTGATGACTTCATAACCGTTATTTTGGAGTGCATCGATTCCAGTTTGAGAAATTCCGTCGTTTGCTAGTACTTTCATTTATATAAATTATAAAGTTTGTTCAAATTTTTTCATTACATCAACCAAAAGTTCAACACTTTCCTGGGGTAGGGCATTATATATGGACGCTCGATATCCTCCGACAGATCTGTGACCTTTAAGCCCACTAATGTCCGCCTGATTCCATAAGCTGTCAAATAAAGAACCGTCAACTCCATTTACAAGATTGAATGTCGCGTTCATGTTACTGCGATCTTCTTTTGCAGCAAAACCCTCGAAGGCTGAATTTCGGTCAATTTCGTTGTATATAAGTTCGGCTTTTGTTTTGTTGTGTTTTTCAATTTGATTTATCCCCCCATTTTCTTCTAACCATTCTAAGGTTAGCATGGAGGTGTATATAGGAAATACTGGAGGAGTGTTAAACATACTATCGCTTTTCAATTGAACTTGATAGTTCATCATTGAAGGTATCGTACGGCTAACTTTTCCTAAAAGATCTTCTTTGACAATAATAAGGGTTGTTCCTGAAGGGCCCATATTTTTTTGAGCACCTGCATAAAAAAGATCAAATTTAGAGTAATCTATTGACCTTGAAAAAATATCTGAACTCATGTCTGCAATTAAAGGAACTTTCGTTTCAGGAATTTCTTGGAATTGAGTACCAAAAATAGTGTTGTTTGTTGTGATATGAAGATAATTTAGATCTGATGGAATTTCATAGCCTTTGGGTATGAAATTAAAATTTCGATCTTTCGATGAAGCAACTTCAATTACTTCACCAAAAAGCATTGCTTCTTTAATTGCTTTGCTAGACCATGCACCAGTGTTGATGTATCCTGCTTTGGTTTCTAGAAGATTGTATGCAGTCATTAAAAATTGCATACTTGCTCCACCTTGAAGAAACAAGGCTTTATATCCTTTGGATTTTAAGCCTGTAAGCTCTAAAGCTAAATCTTGAGCACGTTCCATTACAGCAATAAACTCCTTACTCCGGTGAGATATTTCAATAAGAGAAAGACCCATTCCGTTGAAGTCAATTACTGCTTCAGAGGCTTTTTTCATTACTGATTCAGGAAGTATGGAAGGTCCTGCGCTAAAATTATGCTTTTTCATAGTATTTATTAAGCTGCAAATATCTGCATAACCCTTTTAAAAACGCATAGGAAATTTATATTTTTTAATTAATTTTTTAACAGTTTAGGATAACAATGTTAAAAAATCTAGAGTATTTTTTCCATCAGCATAATCCCATAGTTTTGGATGTTGAGTTTTTCCGAAGGCAAAATGGTTTTCTTTTTCTTGATTAGAAGTAATGCATTGGATGTTATCCTTTTCTCTGATAAGTTTTTTCTCCAAAGTTTGGAGATCGTTATAATATTCATAATGTAAGCAAGCAACGGGAGAGGAATATGTTGAATCTTCTTTTAGAATAAAAAAACCATTGTCTAGGATGTTGGACTGACCCATGAGATATACCGCTTTGTTGTAGTCGTAATTATTAGCAAATTTATCAGAATCCATTAGATTACTGTATGGATATAGTGCACCAAAAATTAAATTTAAGTCGTATTTGTAAGGCACAAAAATTTTAGCTGTACTTCGGCAACCCAGACCATAATATTGAACAATGTCGTTTGCCAAAGCTTCCAGTTGTTGTTTGTTTTCACTGCCATCTAAAATGGCAATGCCGTTTCTGTTAGAACGAATCAGGTTTGGAACCTTTGAAAAATAATATTCAAAGTAACGAGCTGCATTATTACTTCCGGTTGCAATTATACCGTCGAAATTTTTAAAACGATTCGTGGTAAAATCTACAGATCTGATAAAAGATGGCTCAAATTCTTGTAGTTTTTTAATTAAAAATGGGATTAATAAAGGGTCTGAAGAGGAACATTTTATCAATGCCTTATGACCGCTTATTAAAACACTTACTACATCATGAAAACCAACTAAGGGAATGTTTCCAGCCAAAACCAGACCGACAGTTTTTGGATATTTTTTCAAGAAAGAATAGGAATTCGTCCATTTGGTCAAGTTTTTTGTGCTCAGGCAATCTCCCCATTGAGAAAATGAATAAAGCACATTCTTAACTGAAAACCAGCCATTAGCATTCTTTGCTCTGTTGATTACTTCAAAAAGAGAATCGTAATTGGGATCATTTGGATTAATATTTCGAAGAAATTCTCCAAGACGGTCTAATGCAAATATTCTTTGTTCTAGTTGAATCATTTATTTGTAGAATAAGGTATAAGGTCTTATTTTTGATACAAATTTAACTAAAGAAATCCTACTATGGCTATTATTATTACAGATGAATGCATTAATTGCGGAGCCTGTGAACCAGAATGCCCAAATACAGCTATTTACGAGGGAGCTGATGATTGGAGATACAAAGATGGTACTTCATTGGAGGGAACAATTGTTTTGCCCAACGGTAATCAAGTTGATGCTGATGAAACTCAGGAGCCTATTTCCGATGAATTGTATTACATAGTTCCCGACAAATGTACTGAATGTAAAGGTTTCCATGATGAGCCTCAATGCGCTGCTGTATGTCCAGTAGATTGCTGTGTTCCAGACGAAGATCACCAAGAAACTGAGGAAGTATTGTTGGGAAAACAACGTTTTATGCATCCAGAAGATTAGATTGTAAGGTTTTTTTATTCTTAATCATATTTTTTACCACTAACTAAAACTTCTTAACTGGGATAGCAAGATTATTTAAAAAACCAATTTAGGATTTTCAGTTAGTCAGTGAGTATTTATCTATCATTAATCTTGTTTTTGTAAGCCAGTCTTTTGTGTTTTAACCCATAAAAACATAAAAGATTGTTTAAGATGCTTAAATTTGCCGTTTTAAAATTAAATACATGAAAGCAGGAATTGTAGGATTGCCTAACGTAGGGAAGTCAACCCTTTTTAATTGTTTATCCAACGCAAAAGCTCAAAGTGCAAATTTTCCTTTTTGTACGATTGAACCGAACATCGGGGTGGTTAACGTCCCTGACCCAAGATTGGAAAAATTGTCCGAATTGGTAAAACCTGAAAAAGTAATTCCTGCTACCGTAGAAATAGTTGACATTGCTGGTTTGGTAAAAGGAGCAAGTCAAGGAGAAGGATTGGGAAATCAATTTTTGGCAAACATCAGAGAAACCGATGCAATTATACATGTTTTGAGATGCTTTGACAACGATAACATCATCCATGTGGAAGGATCAGTAGACCCAATCCGGGATAAGGAAATCATTGATATTGAATTGCAGTTAAAAGATCTTGAAACCATTGATAAACGTTTAGAAAAAGTCAATCGTGCTGCCCGTACAGGAGATAAAGAGGCTCAGAAAGTCCAGGGTATTTTACAAAAAATTAAAGGTGCTTTGGAACAATCCAAAAATGTACGTTCTCTTGATCTAACAGAAAAAGAAAGAGAGGAGATTGTTGACTTACTTCAATTACTGACCGATAAGCCTGTTTTGTATGTTTGTAATGTTTCTGAAGATGCAGCAGCAAAGGGGAATAACTACGTTAAAAAAGTTAAAGAATTTATTGCTGACGAGCAAGCAGAGGTATTGGTTTTGGCAATCAGTGTAGAAGCTGATATAAATGAATTGGACACTTATGAAGAACGCCAACTTTTTTTAGATGATTTGGGACTTGAAGAACCTGGTGCAGCTAAACTAATTCGAAAGGCATACCAATTACTCAAACAACAAACCTATTTTACTGCTGGAGAGAAAGAAGTTCGCGCATGGACGATAAACATAGGATCAACTGCTCCGCAGGCAGCAGGAGTAATACATACTGATTTTGAAAAAGGATTCATTCGTGCTGAGGTTATTTCTTATGAAGACTATGTAACTTTCAAAACAGAAGCAAAGGCAAGAGAGGCCGGACGTATGCGGGTAGAAGGAAAAGAATATTCAGTAATTGATGGAGATGTAATGCATTTTCGTTTTAACGTTTAAAAAAATAAAATAATGGAACAGACAGTTTACATTTTTGGACAAATGAAAGTCAAAAATTATGAAGACTATTTCACGAAATATGGTTCTCCTTTTCTTCCGATACTAGAAAAGTTTAAAGGTAAGTTATTAGCGGCTACCAAAAATGGGAGAACCCTCGAGGGCGAGGCTATTGGAAATTGGACGATATTAATGGAATTTCCTTCTAAAAGCATGGCTTATGGTTTTGTGACCTCCAAAGAATATGCCCCTTTAATGGAATTACGTGTAAATACTTTAACGGATGAAACTCATGCAGTACTTATTCCTGGGGAGATTACTGCTATGTAAAAGTTTATTTTTCATATTCCTAGGATTTTTTTAAATCGTAAAAAAACAAATCTTTATTATGAGAATTACATTTTTAACCACAGTAATTTTGCTATGTGCTCAATGGACTAATGCACAAATCAAGAATTCTGATATTAAAACAGAAGCGGTAAAAAAGCATCTTTACAATCTAGCATCAGATGCAATGGAAGGCCGAAAAGTTGGTACTCTTGGAATTGAAAAAGCAGCTCAATACATAGAATCTGAATTTGAGAAGATTGGCTTAATTCCCTTTGAAAACTTAACAACTTTTAGACAAAATTTTATAGCTAAGGGAATTAACATGTACAATATTATTGGTGTTTTGGAGGGTAAAAGTAAGAAAGACGAATATGTAGTTATTTCGGCACATTACGATCATTTGGGTAAAAAAAGCGAGGGTAAAGGAGATTTGATTTATAATGGGGCAGATGATGACGCATCTGGGACTACCGCTGTTCTTACCTTGGCTCAATATTTCAAGGAGCTTGGAAATAATGAACGTTCCTTGGTTTTTATTGCTTTCACTGGTGAGGAAATGGGGCTGTTGGGTTCAAGGCATTTTGGTAAAGACATAGATGCTTCAAAATTCATTGCAGGAATTAATATTGAAATGATAGGGAAAACTTCAACTTACGGTCCAAAAACAGCCTGGCTTTCGGGCTTTGAACGATCTGATTTTGGAATTATTATACAAAAAAACTTAGAAAAAACAGCTTATCGACTTTTCCCAGATCCTTATCCAAATCTGCAGTTATTTTTTAGATCAGATAATGCAAGTCTCGCGGAATTAGGTATTCCCTCACATACCTTTTCAACAGGGCCAATTGATGTAGACATCCATTATCATCAAGTTACAGATGAGCCTCAAACTCTTGATATGGAAGTGATTGCTGAAACCATTCGAGCAATTGCTTTGGGTACCCAATCCATAATTATCGGAAAAGACACTCCAACTCGTGTAGTTCTCAAAAAAGGTGAGGGAAGAGAAAATTAAGTTTTTCCATTAAAGTAGATTGTCTGATGCAACAAGAACACAAAAAATATATTGTTAAGGATTCGAGTTGGATTGAGAAATTCTTCTAAAATCCAAAATGTTTTTATATTTTTGTGGAAAATTAAAGGCTTTAAGATGTTTAGCAGCAAACAGTTTT